>JAHJCZ010000031.1 GCA_018812705.1 Candidatus Omnitrophota bacterium | reverse complement strand
CTTTTTGAATATTCCTGAGATCGATAGAAGTAAAGTTAAAAATGATGTTGTTCGCTCGGTAATGGCATTGCAGCCTTTGTTTGAATTCTCAGGTGCTTGTGCTGGCTGTGGTGAAACACCATATATAAAATTGATAACACAATTATATGGCGATCGTATGGTAGTTGCAAATGCAACAGGATGTTCTTCAATATACGGAGGGAATCTTCCTACAACACCTTATACAGTAAATAATGAAGGACGCGGGCCTGCCTGGTCGAATTCATTATTTGAAGATAATGCTGAATTTGGTTTTGGTTTTCGTTTGACAATAGATAAACAAAAAGAATTTGCTCAAGAGCTAGTTAAGAAATTAGCATCTGATATTGGAGATGACCTTGTCACTTCTATACTAGGAGCTGAGCAAAATGATGAGCCTGGTATTTTTGAGCAAAGGGTAAGAGTTGCAGCCTTAAAAGAAAAATTAAAGGGAAACAGTTCAGTTGATGCTAAACAGTTATTGAGCTTAGCTGATATGCTGGTTAAAAAGAGTGTTTGGATATTTGGTGGAGATGGTTGGGCATATGACATTGGTTATGGTGGTCTAGACCATGTTCTAGCTTCAGGACGAAATGTCAATGTTCTTGTTATGGATACTGAAGTCTATTCAAATACTGGTGGCCAGGCATCAAAGGCGACGCCAAGAGCAGCCGTTGCTAAGTTTGCTGCTGATGGAAAGCCTCTAGCTAAAAAAGATCTTGCGATGATCTCAATTAGCTATGGCAATATCTATGTTGGTCAAATAGCTTTAGGTGCCAATGATGGACAAACTGTTAAAGCTATCATTGAAGCTGAGGCTTATAATGGACCATCTTTGATCTTGGCATACAGTCATTGTATCGCTCATGGTATCAATATGACTGAAGCTATGTCAGAACAAAAAGCAGCTGTTGCTTCAGGACATTGGCCGCTATTCAGATTTAATCCTGATCTTGAAGCAAAAGGAGAGAATCCATTCATATTAGATTCAAAAGCACCAACAATTTCTTTTGAAGATTTTGCTTACAAAGAAAATAGATTCAAGATGCTAGTCAAAGCAAAACCTGAAAGAGCAAAGATGCTTCTTGACCTGGCTCAGCATGATGTTGATGTTAAATGGAAGAAGTATGAGAATTTGAGAAACAGTTTTGAAAAATAAACAGTTCTTTATTTGGGGACAGAGCCGAGGCTCTGTCCCTCTTTTTTTATGCAAGAGAACAATAAAAATATCTGGCGGCATTTTATCTTTATAATCTTTGCATTTCTTGTATCAAGAACTGTATTTTATTTATTAGGAGTGCGTTTTGATTCCCAGCCATTATATTTCTATCTTCAAATAATAGATCCCAACCTGTTAAAGACTGACCTGATACGGAGTATTGCTTATCTGCATAGTCAGCCACCACTTTTTAACCTTTTTATAGGTGTTGTTTTGAAGTTATTTGCTAACTCGTATACATATGTTTTTCATGTGTTGTACATGTTTCTTGGTTTAATGTTCAGCGTATCGATCTTCTTGCTGATGCTAAGATTGAATATTAATAAATGGATCGCTACTGTATTGACTACATTATTTGTTGTTAGCCCTCAGGTGATATTGTATGAGAATATTTTATTTTATAGTTATCCTACAGCAGTGTTTCTTTTAATTTCGGCTTTGTTGTTGAACCAATTTTTGACAGAGCGCAAGGATTCTACCGGTTTTGCATTTTTTATATCTATTATGTGCATTGTTCTCCTTAGAAGTTCATTTCATTTGTTTTGGTTTTTATTAATAGTTTTGGTGCTGTTTAAGCTTCTTAAGAAAGAACGCTTAAAAATAATTAAGTTGGCTTTATTGCCGTTCTTAATTGTTTTGCTTGTTTATGGGAAGAATTATTTGTTAACTGGTAGTTTTACGACTAGCTCTACGTGGTTTGGCTTTCAATTTGCAACAATGAATCTTTATTGCTTGTCTAATGAAGAAGCAAATGATCTTGTCAAAGAAGGGAAAGTATCAATATCTACTTTTAATGAAGTTGCTAATTTATATTCGATCGGATCAGAATTAAACAGTAGAGTGGAATTAAAGAGAGCGGGTGTTCCTGTCATAGACAATCTTAAGAATTCAAATGGCACGCCCAATTTTAATAATTATATCTACCTTATAAGTTCCAGAAAATATTTAAAAGAAGCACTAGAAGTATTTAAAGGCGATCCAGAGTACTATTTTAGGTCTTTAAAAAGAGCATGTATTCTTTATTTCTTTCCTGGTCCAACTGATACACCTTTTGTAAATAGGGCAGTTATAAAAGGCTATGAGGACCTGTTTAACTGGAATTTCACGCATTTGAACAAGATAAATGATGGTAAACTTTATTCGTATTATTTGTGGGCTTCAAGTGAATTCAAAAATTTAAAATGGGATCGTTTAAGCATTGCTTTGTATTCTTTAACAGCTGGTTTGTTGATGTTATTGATCGGATTTTCTGTGTGGCTGATTATATGGTATTGGGCTAGAAAGCAAGATATTATTAGTTCACTGACTTTAGCATTTATCGTTGGAAATATTTTTTACCTTACGATCATTAGCAATGTATTTAGTTCGTTTGGGAACAATAGATATCGCTTTGCCCTGGATGCTTTTTACTTGATTCTTTTTGGATTGTTAATAAATGGAATAACTCAAAGGTTTATAAAGAATAATAATGATAGCTGATAATATTAAAAATTCAAAACATAAGATCATTGCTTTTTTGTTGGGTTTTGTTTCCATAATAAGTCAGATAATTTTGATGAGGGAGATTGTTTCAGTCTTTTATGGCAATGAATTGGTTTATGCTGTGTTTTTATCTGGCTGGTTATTCTGGATAGCATTGGGAAGCTATCTTGCAAGTTGCTTGATAAGTAAGATAAAAAATTATTATTCGATACTATATTTTCTTTTCTATTCTGTTTGTATTCTTCTTCCGGGAACAATGGTCCTAATAAGATCAATAAGGTCAATTATTGGAATACCTGCAGGAGAGATAATCGGGATCATTCCGATCTGCTTGATCACTTTTCTTATTGTTGCGCCAATAACAATTGTCTTTGGGATAATTTATTCGTTGATTTGCGGATATTCTGCTTCTATCCAAAAAGAGCCAGATCTAACAAACAGTATAAGCAAGGCTTATTTATGGGAATCTCTCGGTTCGGCTATAGCCGGGATCATGTTCAGCTTTGTTCTTATACACTTATTTTCAGCTATGAGATCAGCATTCATTGTTACGGTGTTGTGCCTTTTTGCGATCCTATTAATGGATGAGAAAAAAGTCAAATATTTAAAAGTGAAGATGTTTATCCGAATATCTATCATTGCAATATTGTTGTTTTCAAACATCGTGCCTGCGATCGATAGCTTGACTAGGAGGATACAGTGGAAGGGATTTGATGTTGTAGAAGTGAAAGATTCAATTTATGGCAATATTGTCATAACAAGGTCTGAAGAAAAGATAAGCTTGTTTGAGAATGGTTTACATATTTTTACAACAGGAGATGCTTTGACAAGTGAAGAGACTGTTCATTATCCGCTGCTTTCGCATTCAGATCCAAAAAATGTTTTGATGATAGGCAATGGATTAGGCGGGGGGTTACAGGAATTATTGAAATATAGAAATGTTAAAGTTGATTATGTTGAGCTTGATCCGATGGTAATTGAAATGACAAAAAGGAATGTTCCTAATGAAGATAGTAAAATTATAGAGAATAAAAGAGTACGAATTGTTAATCAGGATGGAAGGGCTTTTGTAAAAAGATCTAAAGGTAAGTATGATGTTGTTATTGTTGCGGTAGGCGATCCTTACACAGCAGTTATAAATCGATATTATACTTTTGAGTTTTTTAAGGAGATCAAAAAGATCTTGAATGATGGCGGAATTTTGTCCTTATCTGCAACGTCTTCAGAGAATTATCTGAACAAAGAAACAATGGAATATTTAAGGTCAATAAACACAACATTGAAACAGGTGTTTGGCGAAGTTAAATCTATTCCAGGTGATAGCAATATATTCCTTGCAGGCTTAAATAAGAATTCCGTTGAAATTGATCCAGATATATTGATCGAAAGGTTAAAAAACAGAGGGATCAAGACCGATTATGTTCGGGAATATTATATGCCATTTAAGTTAAGTGATCTGAGGCTAAGCTATATTAATAATATATTGGATGTAAACGGGGACATTAATTCCGATATGCGGTCGATAACTTATTTGAATAATATAATATTATATTCAACACATTTTAATACTACATTTAAAAATATTTTTGAAAAATTAAGAAGAATAAAGTTCTATTATTTAGGATTAATTCCTTTAGCTGTGTTTCTTGTGGGATTTCTGTTAAGTAAGAAAGCTGCAACAGCACCAGTCAGTATTTCAATTATGACAACTGGTTTCTCTGAAATACTATTTCAGATAATCGTTATTTTTGCATTTCAATCTTTATATGGTTATGCCTACTACAAGATCGGGTTTATAATATCTTCATTTATGCTTGGATTGGTCCTGGGCGTATTAGTGGCTGAAAAATTTTATAAGCATGATCTAAAAAGGCTTATGATCGTTTATAAAAGAACTCAACTGTTGATATGCTTTTATCCTTTGGTTTTACCTTTAGTGTTTATGCTTTTTAGAGATTTTATCTTTGCTCAAAGGTACGTTGGGTTGTTTGCTACGATTTTTGCAGCTTTACCGATCATTGCAGGATTTATTGGAGGATTGCAGTATCCATTGGCGACTAGGATAGTTTCAATAATAAATAATAAAAGAGCAGAAAATCTGGCAAGTTCAGCTGGGATACTTTACGCAATTGATGTTTTAGGCGCGTCTTTTGGTGCTTTTGTTGCAGCTACCTTTCTTATCCCTGTATATGGTATCATAAAGGTGGCTATATTTTGTTCGATGATCAATTTTGCTGTGTTTTTATTGTTATCTTGTAATGAAAAATTGAGAGAGAACTGTTGATTTCGGGGGTTTTTTGTTCTATAAAGCTAGTAAAGAAAAATTCTAATAGTGCAGAGGTTTTTATATGAATGCTGATCAAATAATTAAAAAAATATGTCATGTCGTTGTTATTGTCTTTGCTGTTAAGTTTTTGTTCAGTATGGGTACGTTTGATTCAGTAACATACAAAGGCACAGGGTATACAATAAATTTTCCTACCGGATGGAAAACAACGAAAGAAGAGCTTGTAGATATAGGAGTGTATTTTGTTTCTGTAGAGGATAAAGATGTTGTTACTTTTTATCCTGAAGGATTTCTTAATCCGGAAAGTGGCCAACCAGAAGTTCATATGACAATAGCGTCTGGAAAATTAGCCTCCCCAGCATGGATCCAGGATCTATGGCCGGATATTGTAAAAGCAATTATTGATTCAAAAGTCAGGCTAATTGATAAAGGAGAAATAAAGATCAATGGCCAGATATCAAAATGGGTTTTATTTTTAGAGAATGGGAATAAAAAGTGGAGGTTAGAGTTTTATGTTTGTGATGAAAAGAATGGTTTTATTAAAATAATATATGCAGCAGATCAAAAGGAGTTTGCAGAATATAGAAAAGTTTTTGAAGATTCAAAAGAGACTTTCTTGTTTAAAATGGGACTATTCTAGCAGTTAGTTAGCTTTTAACCCGCCAGTTTGTCTGCAGTTTTGTAGTATTTCGCTTCTCTCGTAGAATTTGTTTTATTAGATAAGGATCTTTGCTTGTTAAATAGTTTGCTGATCGGCAGAAGTAAAGTGCTTGCAGTTGCACCTGCAAAAATCTTTAAGAAACTACGTCTAGACATTTGTTTTGGTTTCATTTTCAAGCTCCATGATTTATTTTATTAAGTCCATATCCCAGGTATTTTTGTATTGCATGATCTGCATTTGCCATCGACAATATTGTTTTCAATTATGGTATATCCTTGTCTTTTAATTAAAATTTTGTTATCGTTCGGACAATGTGTGTTGTTTCCCGGATGGTTAGGAACATTACCTACATAAACGAAATTCAAACCTTCCTTTTTCGCTATATCCCACGCAGTAGATAGTGTTTCAACAGGAGTGGGGGGAAGATTTTTTAGTTGGTGTTGAGGCCAAAATTTAGAGAAGTGTAAAGGAACATCTGGCCCGAGATTTTCTATGATCCATGCACATAATTTTTGAAAGTCACTTTTTTTATCATTCCAGGTTGGTACGACAAGATTCGTTAGTTCTACCCAAACCCCTTGATTTACCATTATCTTAATTGCATTTAGAACTGGGGCTAGTGTTGCATCGCTCATTTTTTGATAATATTCTTCAGTTATGCCTTTAAGATCAATGTTTGCTGCATCTATATATTTGCATAGATCCAGCAGCGGCTTTTCTTGAATATAAGCTGCAGTTACCATGACGTTTAAGAGATTGTTTGCTTTTGCTAATTTTGCAGAGTCATAAGTGTATTCATAAAAAATGACCGGATCAGAATAGGTGTATGAGATGCTTTTACATTTTGCTTTAAGCGCTTGATAAACCACTTTGTTTGGCGGTAGGTCATAATTGGTTGTTTCTTCAGGCCTTCTTTGTGATAGCTGCCAGTTTTGGCAATATTTGCAATGAAGGTTACATCCTGCAGTTGCAATAGAGAAGGTAAGGGATGAAGGATGAAAATGGTATAGCGGTTTTTTTTCTATAGGATCAACATGAACTGCAGCTGGATTACCGTAGACAAGAGTTTGCATTTTGCCGTCTAAATTGATGCGAACCCCGCAGTTGCCTCTATCTCCATTTCCTAAAAGGCATTTTCTTGGGCACAATTCACATTGAACGACTGGTGATCTCATAGGTTTTTCCAATATTTTGCTTCTTGTGGCAATATTCCGGATTTTGCAAGATCTTCTTTTATTTGATCGATGTCACTTTGTTCTTGAAAGGTTCGGCTAGGTTCTATCTTTTCATCAGGGAGCTCATTATTAACTTGTGGCTTACCAGAGCTCCCTGTTTTTAATAGTGACTTTATATTTGTTGCAATTATAGAAATAATTACAATTAATGTTGATGTGAACAGTAAAATGAATTGTTTAGTTGTTTTGTTCATTTCTTGCAAAAGGTTGAGCATTTTTGGCATAAAATGCATTCAGAGCTATTGATTTTTGCTATGTTTTTATCCGTGTACTTTATTGCCCTAACGGGGCATACGTTACTGCAATCCTTGCTATCCGCTGACAATATAAATCCGAAAAAATTAAATTTGGAAAGTAGCCCTAAAAATGCACCTGTTGGGCAGAAAAATCTGCACCAAAAACGAAAATAAAAAATTGATGAGAACAATACAAATGATAAAAGTAGCCATGCAAGCTTGGATCCCATTAATGAAAAAAATGTAATGTAAGGTTCTATTGAGCCAATATAAGGTCTGTTAAACATTATGCAAATAAATAGTAAGGTAAACAAAATGATGTATTTTGTGTTTTGGGCCTTATATTCGAGTTCTTTATTAACATTTTTTGTTTTAATGCCAGCTTTTTTTGAAAAGCTAAAGAGCATTTCCTGAATAGCTGCAAAAGGGCATATATTGCAACAGTATACTCTTCCTAAAATAATACAAGAAGGAATTGTTAGGAAGAGCAATATGAACATTATAGTGTTGTGCTCGAATGAAGGGATTTTTAATAATAGAAGATCAGAAAAGTGAGAAGTAGACAGCATGCTATTGGCTAATAATCCAAAATATATAAGGCTTAAGAGCATTGTAATTTTGCTAAGATAAGTTCTCCTAAGAAAAACCGAAAGGAATCCAAGTAAAAAAATAAAAATAGGAATGAACGTTTTTCTGAAAGGTATGTTTGTTGCTTTCTTTTTAATATTAGCAGCCTCGATGCCTAACAATAGTGCTTTAATAGGTTCAAGGCTTTCATTTATGGCATTTGTGACGGCTGCACTTGAAATAGTTGCTCCTGTTATTCCATCAATATCTTCTCCAAGCTTAAAATTTCCTGATATATCTTTGCCTGCAAATTGATCAAGTAAGTTTGGAAAGTTTTTTGTAAATGAAGGTGTTTCTGAGTGAGATATTAGTTTTGTTCCTACTATAGAATTGGAAGCGTCTACGCCTACAATTATTTTGATCTTTCCTCCATAACCATAGATATCTGGGGCAAGATCAGTGGTCAAAAATGCTATTCCTATTAATGTCTCTTTTTTTGAGTTTTTATCTATTGAGTAAATTTTATAATGGGACGGGTTTTCAAACTTGTCTGATATTATATCCGCATTTGAAAATAAAGACCTGCATATCTCTTTTTCAGTGTCCGTGTTGCTGCAGTGGACATTTGATTCAAATAAAGAGAAAAAAGAAATTAGAAATAGAAGTATAAGTTTTTGTTTTTTTATCATTATGCAGATAAATTATTATCTAAATATGAACATGCTAAAGAATAAATTTCAGTTGTTTTGTCGTTCTTAGGTATAGATTGAAAAAGTTCCATAAAATAGTTTCTGTCTTTTATGCATTTGAACGTCCATTTATAGTTTATATCATAAATCCAGCTTAATTGAAGAAGTTTGAAATCATTTAATGTCTTTACATTTCGGATCTTCACTATTTCTCCTGCTTTAATATCAGATAAAACGAAATCAGAAATTTCATTATTGTCTGGAAGGCCAAGTTCAAGTGCAACATTTTGTGTGCCTTCTTTGTTTTGATAATAGTCTATCACTAAACGAAAGATATCAAGCTTATCAGCATCTCTGATCATCCTTGCATAAAAAAGTTCTTTCTCGGGACCTTTTGATGGCAACACAGCGCAATTATGATGAAGAACAGAATAAATTATCAAGCTTCTTGATTCGGGAGAAATTTTATCAAGGACATTGTTTTCTTTTAAAATATTTATTCCTAGGGCAGCATGGTTCTCCGATTTATGATCAGCAAAAGTTTGATAACGATGATATTGTTCAAAACGGCCGATGTCATGAAATAAGGCAATAGCATTAGAAAGGTTGATTTCGCCTGGTTCAAGACCAAGACTTTCTGCGATTCCAATTATTTCCTTGCAAACTCTTTGAGTGTGATCAGTCTTTAAATAAATATTGCGAGTGTATTCTGGATCACTAGAAGTGAATTTTGAAGTATATTCAGAAAACCACTGTTTAAATAGTCCTAGCTCAAAGTTTTTCAACATGTTTTATTTCCTTGTTAGTTGGTGATATTATACAGAAAAAATTTAAAAGGTGTCATGAAAAAATATTTCTTAGTGAAATCTCTTTTAAAGTTTTGGAAGTAGATGTAAAATACATTTATGAAGAAGATGATGAATCAAAATATAGTCAGAGTTGTTGTTTTCTTGTCAGCAGCATTTTTAATTACGCGATTTTCAATAGCTCAAGAGAGTGAAAGTAAGAAATCTATGGTTGAGGAGTATGTTCAGAAAGTAGTTATTAATTCTGTTACGGATATGGTTGGTAAAACTATGCAGAGATTGATAAAGATCAATAATGTTGGTCTTTATCCTGTAATAGTTTCAAATGCAATTCAGCAGGGTTCTATGCAGATCTTCAAACAAGAATCTACAAAGAATATTACAAAAGAGGCTTATCAGATAACTTTAGATAAATCATTAAAACAGCTTGCTCAGAATATACCTCAGGAATCCATTCAGCAGAATATTAGAGATTCAGTTGATGAGATCTTAAGGAAAATACCAGATGAGCCAATATACAAAAATATTGTTGAGCAGACTCTAAAAAATGCGGTAGGACAACAGCAGAAAGTTATGGCTATGGCAGTAGCCCAGCAACAGGCTCAAATTGCAATTATGCAGCAACAATATCAAATGGCCCAAAAGGCCGTAATGGAACAATATCAGCAGGAAGTTATTAAGAGGTATGTTCAAGAGCAGGCACAGCAGGCATATTATCAGCAACAGGCGGCGCAGTCTCAATATAATCAGATGAGTCAAGAGGAATATGCGCGCAAAATGCGCCAGGAGCATGAAAGTAATGTTTATTCGCAGACTCCTTGGAAGTAATTATAGACTAAATTAATTATGTTATACTTTGTTGAAGGGGATTTAACATGAAAAAAATATTATTATTCATATTAATGTTTGCAACAATGAGTTGTAATTTCGTCTATGCTCAAGATGGTGAATCAGAGGTTATAGAAACCTATCATGAAAATGGTGTTCTTGCGTCAAAAGGGACCTATAGATGGGGTAGAAAGAATGGTATTTTTAGGGAGTATTATGAAAACGGTCAAATAAAAAGCATTTGTTCTTACAGGCAAGATGTATTGTTATCTAAAGAGAATTTTGACAATAGGACGCCTAACGTACAAAAGGCTTTTGCAGAAAGTGGTGCCAAATTAAATAAAAATGATACCCTTGTGGCAAAGGAAAAAGGGTATGTTGATCTAAAGAATAAAGTCCGAGTAGGCCTTAATGCGGAAGGAGAGCTTCCGGAAGAGGCAAAAGAAAATGCGCTGAAAAAGGCTGAAGAAGAAAAAAATGAAGGAAAAGTAACAAAAGTTACGGAGAAAAAGAAAGCTGATCAAAAATATGTTAAGAAACGCAATAAGCAAAAAGTAGAGATTAATAATCAAGACCTCAAACATGATTCAAAGTATGAAAAGGTCAAATATGAAAAAGATTGGAATCTTGGTAGGAGGCCTGGTTCTGGTAAGGCAGTTACTGAGAGATATGGCGTAGATTTGAACGATAATAAAGAAAAATATAAAAAAGAAGACTACAAGTATAAAAAGAAAAAAATAGGAAAATATAAGAAAATAAAGTTTGAGAATACTAAACCTGACGGATACTATTAATATTAATATATGTATTGGATAATAGGGCAAACATTTTTGGTCGAAAGATGTTTGCCTTTTTTTATTGGAAATTGTATTAATTTGGCTTGTCTAATTTGAAAAGAGAAGTTAGAATACTGCTATGATAGAGATAAAAAAATCAAAGAAAATTTTATTAGTTGATGATGATCCTGTTATTGTTAAATTACTTGAAAATCGTTTAACTGAAGTAGGCTATAAAGTTGTTTCAGCCCTTGAAGCAGCGGATGGCTTGCAAATTGCAATAAGTGATTCGCCTGATCTTATTGTTCTTGATGTAATGATGCCTATTATAAATGGTTACAATTTTTGTCACTTGTTGAAATCGGAGGAAGGTAAAAAAGAGATCCCAATAATCTTTTTAACTTCAAGAAACTCTCAAGAAGATATTCAGATCGGTCATAAAATGGGTGCAGATGCTTATCTGACTAAACCCGTTGACATAGGTGTTCTTATAGACAAAATTGAAGAATTGTTGTAGATGGCCGTTGCTTAATTATTTTTTTGATTTTTGTCTTTTTTATCTCGAATAAATATTTCTAAGGTTCTATGCTGAAAATTTTCGAAAATATCGGTTCTACTTTAACTCAATGGATAACAATTGTTGTTGAGTTCATTTCTCTGTTTATTGAGACTATATACTGGATTATAGTTGGCCCTTTCAAAAAGAAACCTATAAATTATAAAGCCACATGTGAACAAATGGTTTTTATGGGTTTTAATTCAATAATTATTGTATTCTTTGTAACATTTTTTACAGGAATAGTGCTTGCGATGCAATCAGCACCTCAGCTTGCAAAGATGGGTGCTGTTTTTTATGTTGCTGGATTAGTAACTGTTTCTATTTGCAGGGAGTTGGGTCCGGTATTAACAGCCTTGGTTATTGCCGGCAAAATAGGCGCAGCAATCACTGCTGAAATAGGCTCCATGAAAGTTAATGAACAGATTGAAGCGCTTGATGCTATGGCTATAAGTCCTGTAAGATATTTGGTAGTGCCAAAATTAATTTCGTTAGTGATAATGTTGCCTTGTTTAACCGTTGTTGGTGATGCCGCGGGTATTTTTGGCGGTTATTTAATAGGGGTTTATAATCTTAGAATTAATTCAGGGCTTTATATTCAAACAGCTTTAAAATTCTTAACAACAAAAGATATTTACACTGGGCTGTCAAAGTCCTTTGTGTTCGCAATAATTATTGTTTTGGTTGGGGCGTATCAAGGGTTGAAAACAAAAGGTGGGGCTGTTGGAGTTGGAAAGGCAACGACCGTAAGTGTGGTTGTCAGCTTTATATTAATAATTGTTGCGGATTGTATTTTAACTGGAATTTACTTTTTTAATGACTTCTAATTATGGCTCAAAGAGAAATTGCAATACAAGTTAAGGGTTTAGCAAAAGTTTTTGAGGGAAGAAAAGTTCTTGATAATATTAGTTTTGATATTTATCAGGGAGAGACTTTTGTTATTGTTGGCGGATCAGGTTGCGGAAAAAGCACGCTTCTAAGGATTATGGCGGGAGGTTTAGAGCCGACTGAAGGGCAAGTGTTCTTTCATGGAAAAGATATGGGCGGTTTAAAACGTGATGAGAAAGAAAAGGTTAAGCGTCGATTTGGAATGAGCTTTCAGTCAGCAGCGCTGCTTGATTTTTTGACAGTGGAGGAAAATGTCAGCTTGCCGCTCAGGGAGCATACTAAGTTAGATGATGATATAATTGGAATAATTGCCAGGATGAAGCTGAATTTTGTGGGGTTAAAAGGATTTGAGGGTTATTTTCCAAGCCAGATATCAGGTGGTATGAAAAAAAGGGTTGGATTAGCAAGAGCAATAGCCATGGATCCTGAAATAGTTTTTTATGATGAACCAACAGCAGGTTTAGACCCAGTAATATGTGCTGTTGTTGATCAGTTGATCTTAGATCTGACAAAAAAGCTTAATTTGACATCAATTGTTGTTACGCATAATATGGAAAGTGTATTTCGTATTGCCGATAGGATCGCCATGCTTTATAATGGAAAGCTACTTCAGGTTGGAACAAAAGAAGAGATCAAGAATTCGGATAATGAGATCATCCAGCAATTCATAAAAGGAGAAATAGTCGGGCCAATTCAGTTAAATGCAGTTGGCGAGTAATTTTGTAGTAGAAAAATATTTGCGGTTTTAATGGGAGGGGATATATGAAAATCAATAATGAGACCAAGATAGGGATGATGATAACAGGTATTGTCATTGTTCTTGCTACTTTAACGATAAGAACTGAGAATTTTAAAGTTACTAAGGATGGATATAGGGTCCGGGTTCATTTTCAGGATATTGATGGTGTTAACCTTAATTCTCCAGTTATGTTTAATGGTTTTGAAGTGGGAATTGTAGAGGATGTTGTAATTAGAGATGATAATGATGGGACAAAAATGGAACTTGTTTTGTGGCTTGAAAATAAAGCGAAATTAAGAAAAGGCTCTAAAGCCTTTGTAAAGAATCTTGGATTTATGGGTGAAAAATATGTAGGATTAACGTCTGGTGATAATGATAAGCCTTATTTAGAAGAGAACTCTTTGATCATTGGTCAGTCACCAGCAGATTTTGGTCAGCTTGTTTCTGATGGGCAAGTAATTGCTTCGCAATTGAAGGAAATTTCTCAAAATATTAATGAAAGGCTGAATATTAATAAGGAGCATATTGATAGTGTTCTTTTAAATGCTGATCTCACCTTGAAAAATATGTCGTCAGTTACTGATCGAATAGATAAAAAAATCAGAAGTAATGAGGATAATATTAATAATATAGCTGAGAATTTAAACAAGACATCAGCGAATCTTAGCCTTATGACGAGTAATCTTGAAGAATTGACTTTTGACCTTAAATTGCATCCCTGGAAAATTCTTCATAGGACAAAAGAGAAAAGTGAAGAAAAAATCGAGGATTAGTTATTTTCATTATAGGAAAGTGTAAAACACCTATATTAGAGGTAGCAAGAAGTTGTTGTGTAATAGCAAGGAATTTTTGCTTTTAAAAGGTTAGGATAAATATTATGATAGAAATTGTTGGAAATAAATTGTGGGTTCAAAAAATCAAGATGACATTTTTTGGATTAAATATCGGCGCTCGAATGACAGTTCTCCGTCTTGCCGGTGACAGCCTGTTTGTCCATTCGCCGGTACATCTTGATGTAAAGCTGAAGCAAGAATTAGACAGGATCGGACGGGTAGATTTTGTTGTCTCTCCAAATAAAATGCATCACTTTTTTATTGCTGATTATATGCAGGGATATCCGGCAGCTTTGGTTTATGCTTCTCCTGGTTTGCCAGAAAAAAGGAAAGATGTTGATTTTAAGTATATTTTAAAGGACAATGTCGAAAATCAATGGGCTAATTATTTAGGTCAAAAAATATTTTATTGCGGTGAAGATTTCAGGGAGGTTGTTTTTTATCATCGAGAGACCAGGACCTTGATAGTTGCTGATCTTATTATGAACTTCCGTGAAAATACTGCAGTTTTAACAAAGTTGGTTTTAAGGATAGCGGGTTCGTATAATAAGCCGATAACACCTGTTGATACAGGTTTGACCGCAAATCAAAAGGCTTTGGCGGTTGCTTCGCTTGATCATATTTTAGGATGGGACTTTGATAGAATTATTCTCTCTCATGGAGATATTATTGAAACAGGGGGCAAGCAGGTCTTGGCAGAATTGTTTTCCTGGTTAAATTAAAAAAAGGAAGGATATATCATGGATAGTGAAGGCATAAATCAAAGCAGCATGAATCCTTTAGGTTCTGAATCTTTAGTGATGTATAGAAGATTTATTGAGTCTATAAGAAGCGGTATTTTTATGGTTAATTTGAATGGGATTATTAGTTATTCTAATATAGCTTTGGCTAATATGATCGGACATGATACAAAGGCGGCAATTATAGGTTCAAATTTGTTTCATGAGTTTTTTAAGTCTCCGGAACAAAAAGAAGCATTTTTTCATGATATAACAAATCTTGGAGCTAAAAAAGTTTATGAGTTTAAATATAGAAGGCCTAAGGATGGGCTTGAAATGGTCTTGACTATGAGCGGTCACTATATTCGCAATGAAAAAGGAGAGCCTATTGGTGTTGAGGGTGTTGTGTACGATGTTACGGATAAGGCGGAACTTGAAGCTAATTTGTTGAATGAGAAACATAAGTTGGAACTGTTGTTAGGTCTAAATGAAAAAGTAAATTCGTTTAAGGATATGGAAACGCTAGTTAACTTTGTTGTTGATGAAATATCTAATATCCTTCAAGCGAAAAGAGTTTCCTTGATGAGGTTTGATGATAAAAAAAATGAGTTGTCTATTGTTGGTTGTGTGGGCATTGAGGACGAATTCTTTAGAACAACAAAAGTAAAATTGGGAGATCCTATCGTTGGTATAGTAGCTGAAGAAAGAAAGCCATTGCTGGTTAAGAATATTGAGTATGAAAGTAAATTTCAAAGAGCAAAGAAGCTTTCATATATGGGCAGGTCTTTTATTATTGTTCCGATCCTAAATGACAAGAAGTTGATCGGGGCTATTAATGTTGCTGATAAAATGCCTGTTCATGGGCGTGAGGCTTCTTTTGATGAGACAGATCTTAAGATCGTTTGTGCTATTGGCAGGGAAGTTGCTGTTGCCCTGGAGAATGTTGAGCTTTATAAAGAGCTTAATTTACTTACTGTTACAGACCCTTTGACCCATATTTATAATTACAGAAAGTTTTCTGACAGCTTAGAGTTTGAATTTAAAAGATTGAGGCGTTCAAAAGGCACTCTTTGTATAATGATGATGGACGTCGATAAATTTAAATCCTACAACGATACATACGGACATTTAGAGGGAGATGCTTTACTTTCAGGATTGGGAGAGATATTAAAATCCAACTTGCGCGAGACTGATGTTGTTTGCAGGTATGCCGGAGATGAATTCTGTATAGTATTGCCGGATTCAGAGAGGTCAGGAGCAAAAAAGGCAGCCGAAAAGATCAAGGATTCTGTCGAGAATTATCCTTTTAAGCGGAAGGTAACTATTAGCTTGGGTGTGGCTCAATATGAGCCTGGAATAGAACAGAAAGAATTGATCCGCAGGGCGGATAAAGCTCTTTACGAATCAAAGCATAAGGGCAGAAATCAAGTTTTCATTTATGAAAAAAGGATGGACGAGGAAACTAGCTCTGAAGAAAATGCATAATCTGCCTCAAAATTATTGCTAGATTTATTTTTATTAATAGTTATAATAGCCAACCTAGAAACGCCTATCAACGGATCATGCGAAAATGCATGATCATTCATATAGTGTAGTTTGTTTTATCCTTATAAAGTAGTTCTCAATTGAGTTAAACCCGTTATTTATATATTACTGCAATGAACCACAAAGATGAATTTCAATATGTCTACGGCCCAGTGCATTCTTGGAGACTAGGAATGTCCTTGGGGATAGATCCAATATCCACTGAGAAGAAAGTGTGTAATTTTGATTGTATATATTGTCAGTTAGGCAATGAAGGCATTTTAAGCAATGAGAGAAAAGTTTTTGTTGATACTGATTCTATTATTCGAGAGATAGATATGTTCCCTGCAAAGGATATAGATTATTATACTTTTTCTGGTAGAGGTGAGCCAACATTAGCAAAAAATTTAGGAGAGATGATATCTGCCGTCAAGAAAGATTCTAACAGGAAAGTTGCGGTTATTACAAATTCAGCTTTGATCTATGATGACAATGTTAGACGAGAATTAGCTTTATCGGATCTTGTAATAGCTAAGCTGGATGCCAGCGATGATAGTTCTTTGAATCAGATATCAAGGCCTACAGAAGGCGTAGAGTTTAATTCTATCGTCGAAGGATTAAAAGAATTTAGAAAAATGTTTAAAGGAAAATTAGCTTTGCAGGTAATGTTTGTCGAGAAGAATAAGTTTCTTGCTCCTGAGATTGCAGAATTAGCTAAGAAGATCGATCCTGATGAGGTTCAAATTAATACTCCCTTGAGGCCTTCTGGGGAAAAGCCATTAGATGAGAACGATATGGAAGAAATAAAATCTCAATTCAGTGGATTGAATATTATTTCTGTTTTTAATGCCAAAAAGGTGGAATTTTCACCTATTTGTGAGCAAAATACTGTTTTAAGGCATGGAAAATACAAAGAAGTTTAATTTTTTAAAAATGCAAAAAAACACCACATATAGTGCAAAATAGTGCTTGACATACAAGATATTGTATGTGATAATATGTTTATCACGAGGACAAAAGTTCAAAAATTAGTAATTTTGGATAAGATTCAGCTTTGATATCAAACCGCATTTTTTTATACATTTCTAAACAAAACTTATGAAGAAAGAGGCCATATGGAATACAACGAGGTGTTGACAAAGATCATCAAGAGAAATAACTTAGAGGAAAACTTTGACCCTAAAAAGATCAGAAAAGCTATCCAGAAGGCCGGTGAGGCAACTGGAGAGTTTGATGAACCTGTAGCAAGAAAACTTACTATTAGGGCCCTTTCACTTGCTCAACAGTTATTTACCGATCGTTATCCAACCGTTGAAGAGATCCAGGATATTGTTGAAGAAGTTTTGATAGCATCACCATATAAGAGAACTGCTAGAGCATACATAGTTTATAGAGACCAACATTCTAAAATAAGAGAGATCACTTCTAAAAGTAATGTTGAGCTTGTTGATCAGTATTTAGACAGGACAGATTGGAAGGTCAATGAGAATAGCAACATGGCCTTTTCTTTACAAGGTTTGAATCAGTATATTTCATCTGAAATAAGTAAAGTGTATTGGTTGAATAAAATTTATCCGCCTGAAGTACGGCATGCGCATCAGAATGGTGATTATCATATTCATGATCTGGGATTGATCAGTGTTTATTGTGTTGGTTGGGACCTATATGACCTTCTTGCAAGTGGATTTACCGGCGCAGTCGGAAAGATGGAGTCAAAGCCGGCGAAGCATTTAAGAAGTGCGTTGGGACAAGTTGTCAATTTTTTCTACACTTTGCAAGGAGAGGCCGCAGGAGCGCAGGCATTTTCAAATTTTGATACCTTGATGTCTCCCTTTATCAGATATGACAATATGAGCTACAAAGAAGTTAAACAAGCTCTTCAAGAATTCGTTTTTAATGTTAATGTTCCTACCAGAGTCGGTTTTCAGACGCCATTTACGAACATAACGATGGATCTTCATTCTCCAAAACATTATGCAGATCAGGGTGTTTTGATCGGTGGAAAGATACAGAAAGAAACTTATAAAGAATTTCAAACAGAGATGGATATGTTCAATAAGGCGTTTCTTGAAGTTATGCTTGAGGGTGACGCTAAGGGGCGTGTTTTTACTTTCCCAATTCCTACCTACAATATTACTGAAGATTTTGATTGGGATAATGCGAATCTTGCTAACTTATGGGAAGCTACCGCCAAATATGGTATCCCGTATTTTTCAAATTTTGTTAATTCTGACATGGATCCTGAAGATGCAAGAAGCATGTGCTGCCGTTTAAGACTTGATAACAGAGAGCTAAGAAGCCGGGGTGGTGGGCTTTTTGGAGCTTCTCCGTTAACAGGATCTATTGGCGTTGTAACTATCAATATGCCAAGGATCGGCTATTTAGCAACAAGCGAAGAGAATTTCTTTGAAAGACTTGAAAACAACATGGAGATCGCTAAAGAAAGTTTAGAAATAAAAAGAAAGATCCTGGAAAAATTCACTGAAGGCGGGCTTTATCCTTACATGAAATTTTTCTTAAGGAATATTAAGAAAAGATTTGATCAATACTGGAAAAACCATTTTGCAACTATTGGTTTGGTAGGCATGAACGAAGCTTGTCTTAATTTTTTAGGAAAGAATATTGCAACGCCTGAAGGGCAGGAATTCGCAGCCAGAGTATTGGACTTCATGCGTAACAAGCTAGTAAAGACACAGGAGGAAACCGGAAATAATTACAATTTAGAAGCTACTCCGGCAGAAGGTGTTTCTTACCGCGCAGCTAAACTTGATAAAGATCTTTTTCCAGACATTATTTGTGGAAACCCTGAAGGATCAAAAGAAGATGCTGAGCCATTTTACACAAACTCAACACATCTTCCTGTAAATTATACGAATGATATTTTCGAGGCATTAGACCTGCAGGACGATCTTCAGGCAAAATACACTGGCGGAACAGTATTGCATGGTTTCGTTGGCGAAAAAATAGACTGTATAACTGGTCTAAAGGCTTTAATTAAAACGATATGTTCAAAATATAAATTGCCGTATTTTACAATAACTCCAACATTTAGTGTTTGCCCAGATTGCGGATACATTGCCGGTGAACATCAATTCTGTTCTAAATGTGAAAGCCAATGTGAAGTTTATTCTCGCGTAGTCGGTTATTTAAGACCGGTACAGCAGTGGAATAAGGGTAAAAAAGAAGAGTTTTTCCAAAGAACGACTTATAAAGCCGATAATTGCGAAAGATTTTCTGAGACAAAAACACTGAACGAAGAAAAAGTAAGTTAGTCTAACTTTTTAAAATAGAAATGGTCGTAAGAAGTCAGATGTAAGTTTTAAATATTAGAAAAAGCTTACATCTGACTTCTTACGACTTATATTTTTGTCATGAAAATTGGCGGTTTACAAAAACTTACTTTAATTGATTTTCCAGGCCACATTGCTGCAGTAATATTTGTTCAAGGATGCAATTTTAGATGTCCTTATTGCCACAATCCTGAATTAGTTGACCCAAAACAGTTTCAAGAACCCATAGATCAAATCGAAGTTTTGTCTTTTCTGGAAACCAGGAAGGAAAAGCTCACTGGTGTTGTAATTACCGGAGGAGAGCCCTGTATCCAGGAAGGGTTAGTTGATCTTATTAAGAAAATAAAGGATAGGGGTTTTTTAGTTAAGTTAGATACCAATGGGAGCAGGCCGGATGTCTTAAAAATTGTGATCGATAAGAAGCTGATCGATTTTATAGCTATGGATGTGAAAGCGCCAATTGAAAAATATTCTACTGTTGCTAAGGCCGAGGGATTTGAAGACAGGATAAAGGAAAGTATTTCTTTAGTGCTGAATTCCGGCATCAAGCATGAATTTAGAACGACTGTTGCTGGATCATTACTTGATGAAAATGATATTAAGAAGATCAAAGATCTTATAAAAAATGATGATAGTTACAGGACTCAGGATTTTGTAAATGGAGGTAAAATTCTGGATCCAACTATGTTAGAATAGTTAATATTATTAACTATTGCTAAGGTTATATGTCAAAGAAAAAGAAAAAACATCCTAGTAAGAAAAAGCATATAAGCAGCATCAAAAGAAAAAGGTGGGTAGCAAGGCCCAAAGACCTTCCAGAGAAAGTGGGCCTTCCGTCATGGGTCCCCTTATTTAATGCTGCTTGGAAGATCGCCTTCGTTGTTTTTGTTGTTTTTATTATTGTCAAAGTCAGGAATTATGGTGAGGACAAAAATAGTAATGATGAAAGAGCTGCTTATGTAGAGAAGCTCTCACCCTTAGAAATTGCAGATTGGGAAAATAGGTTTAATGGTGGCATTAAGTTGATCGTTTTTGTTAATGGGAAGATCAAAGATACAAGTATTGATTCGTTGCATAAGGAATTAAAATTTGCGTGGTGGGAAGTTGCGATTAAACAAATTGAGCCTAATCAATTTACAGGAACAGAGGCGAAGATCGAGATCGAGATCCCGCATATAGTCTTTGAGCCGGCAGGGATAGATGATCTGACATTAAAGGGAGAGTTTCGTCGAAGGGTTGGAGAAAAGACAATAATGAAAAATCAAAAAGGAAGTTCAACCTCTGTCGCAATATTCTTAACTTTTCTGATAACTGCTTCACTCGCTACAGCAGGATTCTATTTTTGGTACCAATACATAATGGTCCCTCAAATAGTTGATGAAGTTGAAGAAGACATAAATGAGTCGGAAGAAAAAATAAAAGAATTAGAGGCAAAGCTTGAAGAATACAAGGAAGGCAATGATAAAGAAATGGAGGAAGAGTCAAAAGAAGAAATTACTAAAAAAGAGGTAACAGAAAATGTTTTTGAGCTAAGCTCTTT
>JAHJCZ010000185.1 GCA_018812705.1 Candidatus Omnitrophota bacterium | reverse complement strand
ATTTTGTTTTAAAATTAAAAAATGTTAGCAATTATTTTATTTTTAGTTTTTGCAGTTGTTGCCGCAGCTTGTTACGTGTTGGCTCCGTTTGTTGCTCGCAAGGCTACGGTTCTTAGCGAGGGCAGAGAGCGTAAGCTTTCATCGAACATGGAGCATTTGATGTCTCGGCAAGAGGCTAGAAAGATGGGGAGGCTCTTTGTTATTGCTCCGCTTGCTTTTGCCGGTATTTTCTACGTTGTCTTTCCCGAAGAACTACGGTTGATAGGGATCGTCGTTGGGCTCACAGGCGGCTTTCTTTTTCCGGGTATTTACGTTCAGGTCGTTACTAAAAGAACGATCAGCAAATTTACTGATCAGCTCATCGATGCTCTGATGATCATGTCGAGTTCTTTTAGAGGGGGGTTAAGTTTGGTTCAGGCTGTTGAAGCTGTTGTTGACGAAATGCCTGACCCAATTAATAAAGAGTTCGGTACGGTTCTTGGTGAAAATAAAATGGGTGTTTCCCTTGAAGATGCTCTTTATCATTTGTACGACAGGATGCCATCAGTTGCGCTGCAGCAGATGATCACAGCTATTCTTCTTGCAAGGGAAACTGGGGGTAACTTACCACTGATCTTTAACAGGATCGTTACCAATATTAGAGAAGCAAAAAAGATCCAGCAGAATCTGGATACTTTGACTGTTCAGGGTAAGGTGCAGGGCTTTGTCATGGCCTTGCTGCCTATCGGGTTTGGTTTTGTTGTTTACAATTCCAACAGGAGGATCTTTACTCACATGCTTGAATCTCAGCTGGGTAAATCCCTTCTGATTTACGCGGCCATTTCCGAGATAATTGGTGGTATTTTGATAGTAAAGATCTCTTCGTTCAAGGATTTTTAATGCCCGCTAAAAGGGGCTAATAAAAAGGAAAAAATGCTCGCAGTCGCATTATTATTTATTTATCTCTGTTGTTTTTGTTTTGTTCTTGGCTTCATGCCGGTTGACTGGGAGCAGAGGCCGACCTTGGGGACCGCTTTTGATGATGGGCCCTTGGTTACAAAAGAAAAACAGAACTTCTTTGGGATGCTTAGAAGGCTGGCCATTGTAAACAAGCCTATTTGCGCAGGTGCTTTACGTAGAAGAATAGCAAAGGACTTGGCTGTTGCGCGCGTTACAATGACCCCTGAAGAGTTCATTCTGCTCAAAGAGGGCATGATAGGCATTTTTATTTTTATTGCCCTTCCAAGTGTGACTCCTGACACAATGATGGGGATGTTCGCTTTTGCATTTGTTTTTGGCTACATGGGTCCTGAATACTGGCTTAAAGGTAAGATCAGAAAGATCAAGTCTGTAATGGTCAAGGAGCTTCCTGATGCGATCGACCTTTTGGGCCTTTGCGTTAACGCGGGTCTGGACTTCATGCTTGCGCTCAAGTGGGTTGTGGATAAGTCGCCACCATCAGTAATGATCGAGGAGCTTAATATTGTTTTGCAGGAGATCAATGTTGGTAAGACAAGGCGCGAGGCGATCAAGGACCTTGCCCTTCGTTACGAGCTTCCCGACCTTTCTACTTTTGCAAGAACTCTGATCCAGGCTGACAAAATGGGTACCTCTGTTACTGAGGCCCTTAATATCCTTTCTGAAGACATGCGTCTTGCCAGGTACCGCAGAGGTGAGCAGCTCGCCCTTAAAGCCCCGTTGAAGATGCTTATCCCGCTTTTGGTTTTTATCTTTCCAGTTGTAGGTATTCTCGTTGCGGGTCCAATCCTGTTAGACTTTGTCGAGAATAATCCGTTCAAGAACATGACAGGCGGCAAGTAGTTAGCCTAGTCGTTCTTAGTCCCTCGTTTACTTAATCACAAAAAATAAGGAATCATTTAGTCCTGCATTTTAGAAGGAGTGTTCTTGTATTTGCAGCAGGAGTGGCAGTTTATTTTTGATCGAAAAAATGCAAAAAGCTGATCTTTTAGGCGTTTTTCGGCTTACTCTCGCTAATGATCGTATTATTTTAAAACTTAAAATTGAGACTTTTCTGTCTTAACAATTAAAGAATATTTATTTTATTTGATAAGAGATCAATTTGTGTTAAACTTAAATTGCTCACATTGCTCCTAAGGGCAATAGGCACAAGTTAAGTAAGCGGGCGCGCAAATTTGCAAAAATAGGTAGCTTTAAAATGAAAAATACAAATATTGTTGGAGATCTTGATTACGAAAACCTGCTCTCTGACCTGAAAAAAATAAAAGAAAAGACGGAGAAAAAGTTCGTTAAAAAGGTGAACAAGATCCTTGTTGAAGGGTATTGGCAGATGGGCAAGCGCTTGTCTTCGGAAGGGAATCTCGACGACAAAATGGCGGCGAGTGATGGATCTGTTTACCAAAGGCTTTCAAAGGACCTGGGAGTTGAATACACTCTGTTAACGCGAACTGTAAAATTTTACAAGCTCTGGTCCAAAAAATGTCCTGTCGATAATTATCAGGAGCTTAGCTGGAGCCATTACAAGACCCTAATGGCTATCAGCGACGAGGGAAAAAGATCTTTCTACCTGCAGGAATCAGCAAAAAATTCATGGAACAAGCTCGAGCTTTCTCACAGGATAAAAAGTGAATATTTTGAAGCGACGAAGGCAAGACCGGCAAGCGCTCGTGCAAATTTATTGAGGGGCCAGGAGAGAATGTACTGTTACGGAGGTGATGTTCTCAAAATTGTCGACGGAGACACTCTAGTTGTTAATTCGGACCTGGTTTTTGGAGTAAAGATCGAAGTTCGCTTAAGGCTGCGCGGGATCAACACTGAAGAAATGAAAAATGACGATGAGGAAAAAGCAAGGGCGGCACAATTAGCAAAAGAATTTGTGATAAAGCAATTAGCTAACGTCGAGAGAATAGTGTTCCAGTCATTTAAAGTTGACCTTTACGGACGATACGTCGCTGACGTGTTTTACTTGCCCGGGGAAAAAGACAAGGAGCGGATATTTCAACAAGGCAGGTTCTTGAACCAGGATTTGCTCGACGCAGGACTGGCAACGGTAGCTTGAGCCTGACCTTAATGTAGAATAAATAGGAGGCTTAAAATGAGTGAAAATAATAAAGGGAGAGTTTCTTTGTATTTGTCTGATGTTCAAGCGATCGCTCTGCACTCGGCTGGGCTGGCTTTCTTTGTTTTTATTAGTTTAGTTAAAATGGTCAATGTTTTGTTCTGTTTCTGCTCGCTGGTAGTGATTGCATTTATTGTCATTAATTATTTTCAGTGGATGGAAAAAAGAAAAAAACGATCGGGCTTAAAAAAGGTTTTTGATGGCAGCGAATCATGGCTTTTTGTTATTGCGCTCGGAGGGTTATTTTTGTGGTATGTCCCGTATTATCCGACGAGCTTTAATGTGAAGCAGGACAAAGAACAGCAAAAAGCGTTCGTTAATGAACATTTATCTAAGGTTGTTCATCAATCATTTCAGGAGATGCCTATCGAGAACGTTTTCTTGGCAGATGAAGACCCGTCCATGAAAGTAGGTACCGAGACAAATTCATTAAGCGGGATGGTGATCCCACTTGAGTGGGGACGGTTTACAATAAAAACATTTTACTCAGGTTAAAATGATATTGACCTTGCGCCTCAAGAATTAGAAGTGCTTGATGTAAAGGGACACGGCGTAATTAGAAGCACTTACAATAGTTTTGATTCTTCAGAAGAGATTAAGTTTAAAATTAGGCTAAAAAATGAGTTTCATCCATGGCAGATCAAGGATTTTGTTGTCTTAACTGGATTTGCAAAAATCAAGGCAAGGTATCCTTTTTCTCAAGGCGGGGGCTTTGCTGTTGTTGAGAAAGAGGTAAGGACGAAAGATGTATCGTCTGCATTTGTCGACGGGGAGTATAGAGAAAAGCTGATCGTGTTGCGTCAGATGCAAAAGGATAGTTCGAAAGAGGATGCGCGCACGTTATTTAGTGTTCTTGTAATATTTGCGAATATTGCGTTGGCTGTTGCTTATCTAATTAAAGGAGGTCAAATTAATTCCGAAGAACTTTTTGAATAGATTAATTCTAAGACGACAAAATAGCAGAGATTGCAGAATGATCAAAAATTAATGTAGCGCCATGCAGAAAGTGTGAAGAGACGTTTATGAAAAAAAGAGGAGAGTGTAATGAGGCAAGTAAATACAACATGTCAAAAATGCGGTTTTAATTTTCAATGGTGCATGGGCGAAGGTCTGGAAGTACCGGATTGTCCAGAATGCGGTTTTAATCCGATCAGTTCTCAGCGGGATTCGGGAGTGGATAAATTACTTGCTGATCTTAATAGTTCGGATGCTAATACCCGAAATAATGCGGCTGTATTTTTGGGACAAAAAGGGGAGAAAAGGGCATGCGAGCCGCTTCTTAAGATATTCAAAAAGGAAAGAGCGAATGTCCCTCCGGGAGTTTTGGTTGCTTTGGGAGAGCTTAAAGAAGAGAGGGCCATTGGGCTTATCCTGGAATTAATTCCCGACAGCGACCTGGATTCCAATGCTCATATGCTTGGGCTAGGAACAAAGGCTTTAGCAAAGATCGGCACAAAAGAGGTCCTTGAAGTAGTGATGAAAAACCTCCGATATCTTTGCGTCCCATGGCCGATCGAGGTCAAAGAAGCGATAAAAGCATTTATTGGAATTGGCTCAGATGCCGTTCCCATTCTCCTTGATGGCCTGACATATTACAAGAACGCCGGCTCTTGTTCAGTTCCTGTACGGAAAGAAATTATTTGGGCTCTAGGAGAGATCGGCGGAGAACAAGCGATCAGCGCTATTAAACCATTTCTTTCTGACAACAATTCTGAGCTTGCGCAAGCGGCAAAAGAGGCCCTTGTCTTGCTGAAAGGGAAGCCCG
The DNA here is from genome assembly GCA_018812705.1 of Candidatus Omnitrophota bacterium. GTDB lineage: Bacteria > Omnitrophota > Gorgyraeia > Zapsychrales > Zapsychraceae > Zapsychrus_A. Next base: position 1,124 of record JAHJCZ010000185.1, on the reverse strand, counting down.
AAACACAAGAAGAGGAGATTCTTTTTCTGATTCAGCATGGACATTTTGATGCAATAAAGACAATGGGGCAGGATGCCATCAAGCCAGTGGTAAAATTGTTAATGTCCGCTGCTTCTCAAAAAGCTAAAAAAGATATTGCTGTTTTGTTAGATGAAATGGATTGGTTGCCATCGAATGACGTGGAGAAAATGGAATATTTGATTGCAAAGCAGCAGCTTGATACGTTGGCAGCAATGGGAACATGCGCAAAAGAAGTGATGGTAAACGCAATGAACGATGATGATTATGAAGGTCGATTGCAAATCCCAGAAGCGCTAATAAAGCTCAATGACCCGGGGATATTTGATGTTCTTCTAAAGGCTTTTAAACAGGGTAATTGTTGGGATTTATCCCGTGCAGCAGCAAAAGCCTTGGGGCTTCTTGGAGATAAACGCGCGATAGAGCATTTAACAAAAGATCTCAAAACTGCCTGGGTAGATGAGCAACTTGGTTGCGAATGCGCGCATGCGCTTGGAGAACTGAGTGATCGAAGCTCTATTGAGATTCTTGAATACGTCGCAAACAAAGAGGGTCAATATGACAGTTTACGGGATGCCGCGCTAAAGGCGATCGAAAAGATCGAAAAGGCGCAGTAGGCTTGATCTTATTTGAGATTTGCAGCTCAGGAAGCATTACTTGGGATTTGAATTTATTTTTAGGTAGGCAAGGATTAAAGAGGTTTTAAAGAGCTTTGAGAATTGCTCGTTTTTCGCGTTTAACAGGGTATAGGAGCCATTTTTATTTTAGCAGGCATTAAAGCTGTTGGTTTTAATGAAATTACGTACAGTGAGCAAACAAAGGCAATTCTGGCCTATATTAATAAAGAGGATGTCCAGAAAGTCTTTGTTCGTTTAACTTTGATTCTTTAACGGCACGGATTTTATGCGAGCTGTTGTTAGGAAAGCAGAATGGACAATTGTCCATTCTGAACAAAAGAATAGAAAAAAACGAGATTAATGTCCATTCTAATGAACGCGGAATTGGGATAGCTGCCAACAATTGTGAAAGAAATGTTCAAAATTTACTAAACGCAGATTAATAATAAACTTTTTGCCTAACTTTTAAAATATTAAAATTAAAAAATT
>JAHJCZ010000030.1 GCA_018812705.1 Candidatus Omnitrophota bacterium | reverse complement strand
TTGGTATGACAAAACTAGTCTGATCAGCTTCCCATCTATACGGGCCTAATGACTCTACTCTACCGCTAGAAGCATCTCTGCCAAAAACACTTGCAGATCTTCCAAAACACATCGATGGGATTGATATAATTGAAACTCTCATTATTGATGATGGTAGTACGGACAGGACCTCAGCAGTGGCAAAAGAATGTGGCGTCGATCACATTGTGCGTTTTACAAGCAAAAAAGGTCTGGCAAAAGTATTTCATGCAGGATTAGATGCTTCATTAAAAAAATCCGCGGATATTATAGTTAATACCGACGCTGATGGTCAATATAAAGGCGAAGACATCCCTAGATTGGTAAAGCCCATACTTGAAGGAACCGCAGATATAGTTATAGGTAACAGGGACATTGAAAATGTAAAACAATTTTCCTGGATCAAAAAACGCCTTCAAAGGATCGGGTCTGCAGTAATCAGAATACTATCTGGGTCAAGGATCCCAGACGCTACAACTGGATTTCGAGCTTATAACAAAGAAGCAGCGCTTAGATTGAACATCATCTCAGAATACACTTATACGCTTGAAAGCATTATTCAAGCGGAACATAAGGGCTTAGCTATCGCTAATATTACAGTGCATACTAATCGAGTCGATCGTCCATCAAGGCTTTTCAAAAGCATTCCACAATATATAAAAAGATCAATCGTTACAATGATACGAGTATTTGCGATGTTCAATCCCTTGCGCATGTTCTTAAACCTTGGTTCTGTTTCATTATGTATCGGGACTCTAATAGGATGCAGATTTTTATTTCATTATCTCATGGGAAGCGGCGGCGGAAAGATCCAATCATTAATACTTGCTGCTGTCTTCTTAATTATTGGGTTTCAGCTACTTATCATGGGGCTTGTTTCTGACCTGATATCAGCGAATCGCAGGCTGATTGAAGATACATTGCTCAGAGTTAAAAAAGTTGAGCTCAGCCTCAAACAAAAGAACACTAAAGATTAAAGAGGATCTTTTTTTTCACTTTAAAAACAGGCAAGCAAATTATAACTTTAGAAAAAGGGCCATCAATGAGATTTATAGATTTACAAACACAATACTTAGAATATAAAGATGAAATAGACGCACAGATCAATGATGTTATTTCAAATACATCTTTTATCATGGGGTCAAAGATCGAAGAGCTTGAGCTCCTTTTAGCTGATTATGTAGGCATTAAACATGCCATAGGTTGCGCCTCTGGCACAGATGCACTTTTACTTGCACTGATGACATATGACCTACAACCTTATGATGAAATAATTACTACACCTTTTACTTTCATTGCTACAGCAGAAGTTATTTCATTTTTAAAAGCAAAACCGGTTTTTGTTGATATTAAAGAAAAAAGCTACAACATCGATCCTAACAACATAAGAAGTGCTATCACTCCAAAAACTAAAGGTATTATCGCCGTAGATATTTTTGGACAATGCGCCAACTATGACGAGATCAATTCTATCGCTAAAGAAAACAATTTGTTCGTTATAGAAGATGCTGCCCAGTCTTTTGGCGCTGAGTATAAAGGCAAAAGATCCTGTTCTCTTACGGATATAACATGTACGTCTTTTTTTCCTGCAAAACCGCTTGGCTGCTTCGGGGATGGAGGGATGGTCTTTACAAGCAGTGACAAAAAAGCCGAAAGATTGAGGTCATTAAGAATTCACGGCAAAGGAGATCACCAGTATGACAATATACAAATCGGGATCAATGCAAGGCTAGATACGATTCAAGCTGCTGTTCTGTTAGCAAAATTCCCGCATTACGAAAAAGAGCTTGAACTGAGAGAACAGAAGGCGGCTTATTATACTGAAAAATTGAAGAATTACGTCATAACACCTCATATATGCAAACAGAACACTTCTGTATATGCTCAATATTCAATAAGAGCGAAGGCCCGGGATAAGCTTCAAGAACACCTTAAAAGCAAAGGTATTCCAACTGCCGTCCATTATCCAAAACCGCTTCATCTTCAAACAGCATTTAGTTTTCTTGGATATAAGGAAGGTGTTTTCCCAATAGCTGAAAAGGTTTCTAATGAAATAATATCTTTGCCCATGCACCCTTTTTTAACTAAGGAAGATCAGCACAAAATCAC
>JAHJCZ010000029.1 GCA_018812705.1 Candidatus Omnitrophota bacterium | reverse complement strand
ACAATAATAGGTTTGCTTTGTCAATTCAATAATAGATTATTTTATGCGAAGTTTTCGTGATAAATTGGCAGGATGCTATGGTTTTCTAATAAGTTATTTGGATTACTAATTCATCTGTGGATGGATCAAGATCAGAAGTTACTGCAAAATCAACACCGCCTAAAGTTTCTGTAAACGCGATATTGTCATTTGGAGAGCCACTTAATTGATTCGCAAAGGTAAGCCCAATTGTTCCCATAGCAAGAACCTCTGCCTGTACGCGCTTTACTTCATCTTCAGTTACTCTAATTTGACTTGTGTTAAGACTCAATATGCTAACTGTTAGAACCATCATAACTAGTATTATCAAAATAACCGTAACGAAAATTACGCCCTCTTCATTGTTTTGGATTCTTTTTAGCATTGATTCTTACACATTCCTTCTGAATTGTTTTTGCCAAATGTTAAGAGCTTAGATAGCTTTTGCATTGCGGGCAATTTTCAAGTTCTGAATCAGTACCCTTAGGAAAAATATGAGCACAATAGGGACACTGTTCTAACTCATTGATTTCACTCAAAATACTGTTCCTAGAATAATTATAGAATAGCCATTGGGTAAAGACAAGGAGTATTGATAAAGATAAGAATACAGACATAGCTATGTTTATATCGATTTTTATCATTTTAGATAATACCTAAGAGGAACGTATGTTTCATATTTCTCGTCTATTTGTTGTTTCTTTTCTGCAGGTTCTTTTGGTTCCGGTTTTTTAGGCAATATTTCAAAAGTGCTCTTAGTATTTTTCTTTTCATCGATCACTAATGAGCTTTGTACGCGTGGCTTTATGGGTTGTTTTTCATAAGGGTTTTTTGTGCTTATTGTTTTATGATATGCAAACTCATTAGATGCTTTCTTTGTTTGAGTTGGCGGTTTATTAAAAGATATGTTTGAAATATCATTGTCTTTTAGAATAGAGCCTAAAAAAACAAATTTTGGTTTATGGGATTCCTGAACAATAGGAAAAACGAATATAAATGTTTTAATAATCAATAAATGAATAAAAAGAGAAAGCAGCGATGAGGTCCTAAAAAAATGATTTTTTGGTTTTGGCTGATGATTCATCAATTGTCTTGGTTTGTAGCAATGTTAATCCTCTCAATACCAAGGTTCCTGCAAAGGTCCCATACGTCGACAATTCGTCCAACAGATGACCTGCGGTCAGCTTTTATTAATATAGGATTGTTTTTGCCTTTAATTTTTTCTAGTTCATCATTTAATTCTTCAAGGGTTGAGATCTTGCTGTTCAAGTAAATGATGTTCTCGCTGGTTATTGTAATTATTAAATTTTCTTCTTTTATGATATCGCTTGTTACAGCTTTTGGTAATTTGACATTGATTCCCGATTGGAAAGTAAACGACGATGAAAGCATAAAAAATACCAATAACTGAAAAATGACGTCTATCAAAGGAGCGATATCGATTTGTTCAAGCCCGTGTTCTAACTTTGTATGTCTTTTAAATTTCATTTATTATTCTCTTGAGCCACTCTCAGTTATTTGGCACATGAAGTTAACTAATTCAGTCGCCCCTCTTTCCATGTCGAGAATGAAGTGGTTAACTCTGTTAACTAAATAGTTGTATACTACAAATGTAGGTATTGCAACAATTAAGCCAGCAACGGTTGTTAGAAGGGCTTCCCCTATCCCCCCTGCGAGGTCGCCAGGTGTAACAGGGTTTAAAGAAGCCGCCCTTACTTGAATAGTATGAAAGCTGGCGGTCATTCCAGTAACTGTTCCTAAAAGTCCCAATAGAGGGCTAATATGAGCTATTGTTGCTAGAGCAGTTAACCTGCTTTCAAGTCTTGGGATTTCAAAAAGTGAAGCATCTTCCATGCTCTCTTTAATTGCTTCACGTGATGAGCCAAATTTTACAATTCCAGATTTGAAAATCTTTGCAACGGGAGATCTGCTTGAATCGCAAAGTTGAATTGCTTCAGTGAGCTGATTGTTTTTAATATGATCAAAAACGTTTCGCCTTAGATTGTTTACATTTGTTTTTATGGAAGCGAAATAAAAAAGTTTTTCAATTGTTATGCTAAGAGCAAGAAACGAACAAAGTAGGATCGGAGCCATTATAGGCCCCCCTGCTTTAATAAGGCTCCATGCATTCATTTCCCATATACCACTCATAAAAACCTCCTGTTTTTCAATTATATGGAGACTCAGTAAAAAGTAAGGGTAAAGCCTATCAAATGATATAGCCTGTCCTTAGCCCTGATCCATAATATTATTTTATATTAACTTTTATCCAGTCAAGACGTTCTTTTGCGAACTTTGCTTCGTCTGTTTTTAGCTCTATAATCTTTTTATACGTAAGAACTGCACCATCCCAATTATCGCTATCTTCAAAGATCCTTGCAATTCTAAGATAGGCCCTTGTTACCCAGCTAATATCACTAGGATAAATATACGGTATTTTAAGGTATTCTTCAATAGCTTGTTCAGATTTATTTAGCAGTTCGCAAGTATCACCTATATAAAACTGTAATTTTGCATTTTTTATTTTACTTAATCCCGGTTTTGAATTAACTGCATTTATATATGCCTCAAGGGCACCGCTATAATTATGTTCTGTTTTATGTATTTCTGCGATCTTCACATAAGCATCTTTTTTAAATTCAGGTGAAGAATCTATGATGCTTTGATATGTTTGTATTGCTGATTCTGGATTCAGTTCTTGCTCGAAAATTACCGCTATAGCTAACTTTGCTTTCGCATAAACTTCATTATATTTGGAATCATCAATTTTTTTAAAGGCATTTAACGCAAGGTCATATTCGCCTTTTGCTTGATGCGCTTGGCCTAGCTCATAATGAACGACCGGCAGTTTTTCGCTTCCCGGAAACCTATTTATAAACTCTAAATAATGTGCGATAGCTTTATCGTATTCGGATGCTTCTAGATAATAATCACCTAACCAAAGTAGCGCTTCTTGTGCGGTTTCTGACTGAGGATAATTGTTAACGAGCAAATTAAATCTTTTGATTGCTTCTTTAATATCTTTAAGTTCATAGTAGCATTTTGCGATATTTATTTCCGAATCCCTCTTCATTGCTGTTTGACTAGGATAGATCCGAATGATGTTTTGAAAAGACTTAAGAGCTTTGCTGTATTGGCGAAGATTGAATTCTGATAATGCTAATATGTAGTACGATTCTGCAAGAAAAGTGTTTGTTTCAGGAAGATCTTTCATGAATTCGCTGATATATTCTATAGCAGTGTCCCAATCCTCTTTCTTGAAATTGGCGACTGCCAAATAATAATTAATGTCTTTTAGGTAATTGCTTTTTGGGAAGTTGGCTTTAAGGCTTTGAAATGATAATGAAGCCGCATCAACTTTATTCATTTTTAAAAGAGCGATGCCTTGACGATATTGTACATAGTCAGTGTAAGGGCTATCCGTATATTCTTTTAATATTTTATCGTAGATCTCAACGGCTTTATCCAATTGATCGCTGTCTTGGTAAGCATCGCCTATTTGGCTTAAAGCGCTTATTCGAACTATATTGTTTTTTGTTTTTGCTTTTACAGCTTCAAAAATCTTGATAGATTCATCAATGTTTCCATCTTTTAAATATGACCAAGCTAATCCAAAGGAAGCTTTCTCTATCATTTCTTTTTGGTCAGAATTCTCAAAGTCCTTTATAAAGGATCGATAAGTTGAAATAGCTTGTTTAAAATCACCCAAAAGATAATAACTGCTAGCTTTGCCTAAATAAGATTCAGCAAATTTTTTACTGTTAGGAAATTGATCAACTAAATTTGAGTATGCTTCTAAGGCTTTATCATATTCTTTTGTTTCAGAATAAAGACTAGCCTGCCCTAAAAGTACGTCGTCTGAAAGAATGCCCTTTTCTTTTGAATAAGCAAGAGCGTCATCAAATTTCTGTTCCGCGAGCTTAAGTTTATTTAATTTTAAATAACACCACCCCATGCTGACTTTTGACATTAATACTAATTTTGAGTCATATGAGTTTTCTTCTGATTTTGCATAATATGCTATGGAACTGAGATTGTTTTCCAAGTAATAATAAGATTCCGCAATATAAAAATAAGATTCTGCTAATTTAGTTGACTTAGGGTATATTTCAAGAAAATAAGTGAAGTAATCTATTGAGCTTTCATAATTGCTTAAGTTGTACTCGATTTCTCCAAGTTTATAGTTTGCATCTTCACTTAGTTGATGATTTGGAAATATTTCTAGCAGGTCTATAAAAGCTTTTTTTGCATCTTCGTATTTGTTTTGCTCAAAGTATACCCAGCCTAACGAATAATATGCTTGTGGGGTGTAAATTGATTCTGGGTATATTTTAATTATCTGAAGATAATGCTTTTCAGCTTGATTAAAGTCGGAACCTTTTAAATAAGTTTCGCCCAACCAAAAGAGTGTTGCATCTTGTAATTCAGAAAGTCCAAGAAGTTTTTGAAAAACCTCATATGCTTTAAGATATTTAGCCTGGAAAAAATAGCATTGGCCAAGAAGTAATTGAGCTTGTGTCTCTTTTTCAGTTTTTGGGTGATTCGTAAGAAGTTGATCAATATATCTGATGGCAACATCATAAAAACCATCCTCAAATGCCTTTTGTGCAACCAAAAACAACTCTCTTTCATTGGTTTGGGCTTCAATAGGCTTAACTGTGGTTGCTACTAAAAACAATATATAGATTGAGATAACTATAATTTTTAAATATTTTGATTTATTT
>JAHJCZ010000028.1 GCA_018812705.1 Candidatus Omnitrophota bacterium | reverse complement strand
TATATGGTAGTATATATTAGAAATGGAGAAATAGGGTGGTCTCATGAAAGTGAAAATTGGGAGATTTTCTCTGATTATTGTAAAGCTAAAGAATATTACGATAATGGTCACACAAAAGCAAAAAAGTTCTTTAAGAAAGCTCCTGATTATTTGAAAACAAAATCTGCGCAGAAGTTTTGGAAACAGATAAAAGATTGGGATAGCGGGCAATGGTGGGAAGATGTTGTCAAATTTGATCGATAGAAATCTTTCGCAGGTTTTTAGAAAACAAGCTTTTGCGAGTTTTTTAATGACGCTGTTCTTTGTTATATTTATTTCAGGATGTGGGACTTTAGGCTCATATAATGCAGCTACAGGAAAAAAGGAATTTATTTTGGTTTCTACGGCTGAAGAAGTAGCTATGGGGGAAAGCGTTGATCAGAACTTAAGAGCTGAATATAAATATTCATCAAATAGGACGATGATCAGCAGAGTTGAGGGGATAGGTAGAAAAATTGCCCAAGTATCTGATAGGCAGGATTATTCATACAATTTCTTCGTTATAGAAAAAGATGAGCTTAATGCTTTTACAACTCCCGGTGGGAATATCTATATTTTCACAGGCTTGCTAAACAAGTTAACAACTGATGCTCAAATTGCTGCAGTTATAGCTCATGAAACAGGGCATTGTGCGGCAAAGCATGTGGTTAAGAAGTACCAGACCTCTCTTGGTTATGATATTGTAAAAAAGTTGGTTCTTGGACAGCTTGATTCATCAGGACGCGCAGCTCAAGTGGTTTCGATGAGTTCAGGTACCATTATGAACCTGGTATTATCAAAATATAGCAGAGGGGACGAATTTGCGGCTGATAAGCTTGGCGTAAAGTATATGTATTTGGCTGGGTATGATCTTAACGGTATAGTAGAAACGTTAGCTATATTGGACAAGGAATCAAAAGGTGACGGGGGGCTCTTGATCTTAAGGAGTCATCCTTATCTTAAGGATCGCATTGAAAGCGTAAAAAAGGAAATACAGGCAGTAAAAAGCTGATATTAGCGCAAAAATTTATTTTTTAAGTATTTATTAATTTAAATTTAATGGTACAATGAGGTCAAGATGAAAAGGGTTGGTGTTGCAGCAAGTAAAATAGCGAAGGGCAATTTGTTCCTATATAATTGTTATGTTGTCCTTATTTCATCCTTATTTTCATTGTTTATATTTATTGTATCAGGCTCTGTTGTCACTTTTGCCCTCATAATTATTGGATATTTTGGCAAGGAGATCATGCTGGTTAAGTTTGAAAGGGACTGGTCTGACGTTCTTGTTGTCTGTATGATCTCTTTAACGATAATTACGGCAATTTTTAACCTGCTGATTATCTCTAAAAATATAAAACTTAATAAACTTAAATAATAAAAACAAATAATATTACTATGACAGAAAATAATATTGATTTTAAAAAATTGACGGAACATTTAAAAGTAGGTGTTTTTAGATATGCACCTGGAGTTAAGGGCAAATTTATTTATACAAATGCTGCCCTAAGCAAGATATTAGGTTATGAGTCCAAAGAATTTTTGAGCTTGAATGTTAAAGATATCTTTGTGGATGGAAGGTCATATATTGTACTAAATAGAAAGTTATCTCAGGAACACTCCGTTAAGAATTATGAAGTCAGATTGAAGGACAAAAAAAAGAACATAATTTGGTGCAACCTTTCCATATCTACGATAAAGAATAGTAAAGGCAAGCTGCAATATGGTGATGTTGCTCTTAGCGATATTTCGATCAAGAAAAAAGCAGAAAAAGAAGTAAAAGAATCAAAAGATATGTTCCAGACTATCTTTCACAATTCAGCTGCAGCGATAACTGTTACAGATGCAAATGAAAAAATTATTGCATGGAATCCTTTTGCTGAAAAGATGTTCGGAATGGGTAAAAAGGAATTATTCAACAAGCCTGTTAAAGACCTCTATCCGCCAAAAGAGTGGAGAAGGATGCGAGGTTTTAAGATCAGGAAGAGAGGCATGCTGGCTGATATTGAAACTGAAGTTTACAGGCATGACGGCAGTTTAATGGAGGTTAATGTTTCGATTTCAGTCTTAAAGGATTCTGAAGGTAATGTCATTGGATCGATCGGGATTATGAGAGATATTACTGCTCAGAAAATCTTGGAAAGAAGGCTTAGAGAATCAGAGAATAAAATACATATTATTTTGGATAATTCTGCTGCTTGTATAATGCTTATTGATGATGAAGAGCGAATTGTTTCATGGAACCAATTTACCGAGAATCTCTTCGGCATGAAGAAAAAAGATCTATATTTAAAACATGTTAAAGAACTTTATCCGCCAGAAGAATGGAAGGCTCTTAGGAACGCAAATATAAGGAAATTGGGCGGCAATCATCACATAAACACCAAGATCCTTACAAAGAAGAAGAAATTGATAGATGTGCAGTTATCTATCAATGTTTTAAGGGATACGGATGATAAGGTTATTGGGTCTGTAGGTATTATGCAGGACATCACTGAACAAAAACGCGTTCAGGCTATGTTAGTTCAGGCAAAAATGGTGGCTGAAGAGGCAAGCAGTGCAAAGTCTTTATTCTTGGCGAACATGTCTCATGAAGTTCGCACACCAATGAACACGATCATTGGTATGATTGATCTGACGCTTGATGTTGAGATGAAAGATGAGCAGAGGGAAAACCTTGTTGTTGCAAAAGAAGCTGCAGATAATCTGTTAGGATTGCTTAATGATATTTTGGATCTATCTAGGGTTGAGGCAGGAAAGATCACCTTAGAGGATATTGAATTCCATATGCCTAATGTCCTAAAAAGTGTTGTTAAGGGTATGAGCGTTATTGCGGCTAAGAAAGACCTAAAATTATCAGTAAATATAGATCCTAATGTGCCGGAATTGATCGAAGGCGACCCTGTCAGGCTTAGACAGATCTTTATTAACTTGATAAATAATGCTATCAAGTTTACGCATAAAGGAACGATCGAAACAGAAGTAAAATTGTTAAAAGTGACTAATGGCGTAGCTGAATTACATTTTGCTGTTAAGGACCCGGGTATTGGTATTCCTAAAGACCGGCAAGATCAAGTTTTTGAAATATTTACTCAAGCAGAGAGTTCAACGGCTAGAAGATTCGGAGGAACTGGTCTCGGATTAGCAATTTCTAAACGTTTAGCAGAAATGATGAATGGTACTATTTGGGTTGAAAGTGAAGAAGGTAAAGGCAGCAATTTTCAATTTACTGGCCTTTTTAAGGTTATTCAACAAAAAGCTACTCCAGATGACTCGGAAGCAAGGGCATCTGCAGGGAGTGAAGTTTCTTTACAGAATGTAACTATTCTCGTTGCAGAAGATAATGTTGTTAATCAAAAGATAGTTGTTCGTATGCTAGAAAAACAGGGATGTATCGTAGAGGCTGTTGTTAATGGCCAGGAAGTCATTGATGCAATTGAAAAGAAGAAGTATGATGTTATTTTAATGGATATGCAAATGCCTGTATTAGACGGGTTAGAGGCGACAAAGCTAATTAGAAAAAATGAGGAACATACGGGAAATCACATTCCTATTATTGCTTTAACGGCAAGGGCAATGCAGGATGACAAAAAAAGGTGTCTTGACGCTGGTATGGATGGATATGTTTCTAAGCCAATTGATAGAAATAAGCTTTATGAAGAAATTGGGAATGTAATTAATAAGGAGATAAGAAATGGTTAATGATTCAGTTGATTTAAATGAATTCCTAGAAAGAGTTCAGGATGATAAAGAATTGCTTTTAGAGCTAATTGATATTTTTGCTGAAGATTATTTAGCAAAAAGAGAGTTACTGAAAGCGGCTGTTGAAAATAGTGATTATGAAGAGATTAAAGGTATTTCACATTCACTTAAGGGGGCCTCAGGCAACATTTCAGCCAAGAAGTTAAGATTGATACTTCTGCAATTTGAAGAAATGGGAAAAGCCCAGGATCTTGCGGGTGCCCAAGATGTATTAGCTGATTTAGACAAAGAATATGAAAGAGTAGCGGCTCGTTTTGAAAGTTTAAAAGAGGAGCTTAAGTAAGATATACTTAATTTATTGGAATTAGTGATAGATTCAACAAAAATCCTAGGTAAAAACAGTAAGTTACAGATATTTTTTATTCTGTTGTTTTTCGGTCTTTTAGTTTATTCTAATGCAATATTCCATCCATTTGTCCACGATGATGTTGTTTTTATTGAAAAAAATCCTCTTATATCCAATCTAGATATCAAGGAAATATTTTTTTCTCCAGCCCCTTTTAGTGGCAAATCTGATATAGCGAATTCTTACTATCGTCCTTTATTGGATATTTTATATAGAATTCAATATAAGATTTTTGGCAAAGATCCATACAAATATCATTTGTTCAATATAATTTTGCATATTATTAATGCATATTTGTTTTTTTTGGTATTGAGTCGTTTAATTGATGAAAAAATATATGCGTTGTTTGGGTCTTTGTTATTTTTAATTCATCCTGTGCAGAGTGAAGCGGTTGCTTGTATCGTCGGTGTTTCCAATTTATTATATTTCTTTCTTTGTTTTTCGAGTTTTAATTTGTACTTGCTTGCTAAAAAAGAAGTTAATAGTTTGACCAGGGTAGTTTGTTATTCGTTTTCATTGATAATATTTGCTATAGCACTTCTTGCGAAAGAACAATCGGTTGTTCTGCCTGTTATAATCATTCTGTATGAGTTTTGCGATCGAGTTTACAGGGGTGAGAATAAAAAAAGTGATGTTGGTTTGCGAAAAACTGCGGTTAAAGTGGCAGGATTCTTTTTTATTCTATTGTGTTATTTTTGCTTGAGAAAAGCTGCCGTAGGGTCGTCTCTCACTGAATCTTTTCTGATCAACAGGGAATTAGGCCTTAGGATATTATCAATTCCAAGGACCATTCTTTTGTATGTTGGCTTGATCTTTATTCCAGTAGGTCTGCATTATTATCGCAATATCGATATTTTGCAGCCATTTTTAATGCCCACATTGTTTTTATCAGCATTAATTGTAATATGTTTGCTAATTATAAATTCTTTGAGAACGAATGAACAAAAGTTCTTGGCTGTTTTTGGTATTGGGTGCTTTTTGGTAGCCCTTATTCCTGTTTTGAATATAATGCCGATAGTAAACGAGTACTCTTTGGTGTTGGCCGCAGATCATTTCTTGTATTTGCCAGTTGTTGGAATGATAATGTTCGTTATTGTTGTCGTAAGAGAGCTGATGTCCAAATATTATAATTATAAAAAGATATTTATAGTTGGCTTAAGTTTTATATTAGTTCTGTTCTGCGCGGTTACCTTGAGATTAAATACCTTTTGGGCTAGTGAGGTAGCCATATTCGAAAGGACAGTGAAATATGAAAGAAACTTTGGTCGGGGGCATCAGCTTCTGGCGAAGGCTTATTATTTTAATGGGAATGTTGATCTGGCTATCTCTGAATATCATAAAGCATTGGATATAATGTTGGGATATGTTTCAAAAGTGCAAAACGCAAAAGCCAAGAGAGTATACTTTTCTTTTGTGAAGGAGATCTATTTTGATCTTGGTTTTTGCTACCAAAATATTAGCGATTTTCAAGCTGCATTAAATTATTTTAAAAAAGCTTCTAGCCTTGATACTGATGATGGAGCCATTCATAATAACATAGGTATTGTTTACGTGAACCTAAATGATTTTAACAAAGCTGTCGAACATTTTGAGATCGCGCTTGATATTAATGGATCGGATCTCATGGCGATGAAGAATCTGGCGCTAGGCTATATGAAATTAGGCAGGGTCAAAGAAGCAGAGAAATTGTTTATGAGCATTCAACAAATTAATGGCAAGTGATCGAGATCGGTCAATTTTAAGGAGGGCAAATGTCATCTTTTGATTTGATGTTTATCGTCGGAGCATTTTTTATATTAATATTGATAGCTGTCACTTTCATTATCCCTACGGAGAAAAGGCGGATAAAGAAAAAGAAGCAGGAGCCAGAAGAAAAACAGCAAAAAGATTGGCAAGAAACAGCTTTAAGGTTGGAGAGGCTTGTAAGCATTTTGCGAAATGAAATTGCAAAGTGGGAAAATAAAGATAAAGTTAAAGATAAACAAATTATGATCGAAAAGGTCAAGATAAAGAAATTTCAGGAAAAGATCGTTCAGGAAAAAAGATTGCATGAAAAAGAACAGAGTGATATCACCAAAACAGCTAAAGAGCTAAAGGTGCTTAAAAGTGAGTTGATTCAGATACAGGACAGCTTTTCATATGAGCATAATATCAATTTAAAAGCCAACAAAGAGATAAGTGAACTAAAGAATCAAATTGAGAATCTGAGCGATGATAAAAGGCACCTTGAAACAAGCGTTTTGCAATTAAAGACCAAAGTAGAGGAGCATCGAGCTGAGATCATGCATTTAAAGAAAGATAATGTTGAATTAGCAAAAAAGAAGGATGATGTTAGTTGGATTGCGAAGTCAGACCATATTAAATTAGAGAAGATAGTAAAAGAAAAAGAAAAAGAAATTGAAAGGCTCCAGAGGGAACTTAGCAGTTGATATTTAAGTATTAGTATTCTTCAGGAAAAAAATATAAATATAATGTTTGCTACAAGAACAAATTGGGAGTTTTCTTCAAATAGATTAGTTCTATTGCATGATTCGCTAAAGAAGAAAAATGAAGAGATCATTGATCTTACGCAATCAAATCCTACGGAATGTGGTTTTTATTATCCAGAAGAGGAGATCGTAAAGGCCTTATCGAACAGTAGCAACCTTGTTTATTCCCCTTCGTCAAAAGGAATGCTTTCTGCCAGAAAGATCGTTTCCGGATATTATAAAGATAAAGGGTATGAAGTAGACCCGGAGAATATCTTTTTAACATCTAGCACGTCAGAAGGATATTTGTTTTTATTTAGATTGTTGGCTGATCCGGGAGACAAGATCCTTTTTCCTAGCCCAAGCTATCCTTTGTTTGAAGTGTTGACACAGCTAAATGATCTTGAGCTGGTGCCGTATCCATTAAAGTATGATCAATGGTCTTTAGATAAAACTGTGTTTGATGAGCTTTCTGGGGGAGCGAAAGCGATTGTTGCTGTTAACCCTAACAATCCGACAGGTTCGTTTGTTGAGGATGATGATCTTCAAATAATAAATGATGCATGCTCAAAGATAGAAGCTTCAATAATATGTGATGAGGTGTTTTTGGATTATTCTTTTGAGGATAATGCCAAACCTAACAGCTTAGTAGGCAATAAAATGAATCTTACTTTTGTTCTGGGGGGGCTTTCAAAGGCCCTTGGTATGCCTCAAATGAAATTGGCTTGGATAGTAGTTAATGGTCCCGACAGATTGGTAAAAGAAGCGAAAAAGAGATTAGAAATCATAGCCGATACGTTCCTTTCAGTAAATATTCCTTCTCAAAATGCCTTGGAAAAATGGATGCAGTGCAGGTCTGTTATTCAAAAGGATATTTTTAAAAGGGTCAGAGAGAATAAAGAGACTTTACGGTCGATGATTTCTGGCAACAATAAGTTTAAAATGCTGGACGCTAAGGGTGGGTGGTACTCTGTTTTGAGATTACCTGGATCGGTTGATGAAGAAGAGTTTTGTTATGAATTATTAAGGGAGAAAAAAGTTTTTGTTCATCCTGGGTATTTCTTTGATTTTTCTGAAGGTTCGCATATTGTTGTAAGTCTGTTGCCTCAAAAAAGAATGTTCGAAGAGGGGTTAAAAGCTTTTTGTTCCCAATGATCGGGTTTTGGGCTAATATTAATATTTACGAATGAATGTCATGTTATAATCTCTTTATAGGAGGAATTATAAATGTTTAGAAAATGGTTCTTGATTTTTGTTTCTGTTCTGATCAGCTTTCATTTTATGATAGGGAATGCTACAGCAGCTAATGATAAAGTGCTTTTTGATAAAGCAAACAGTTATCTTGAAGTAGGGCAGAAAGAATTTGCCATAATGTCTTTCAGGGAAATCATAAGAGATTATCCTAGCTCTATTTATTGTGATGAATCTAGCTTTAGGCTAGGGGAATATTACTATAAACAGAGCAATCCAAATGAGGCAAATAGAATTCTTAGTCAACATTCTAAGATGTATCCTGATAGTCCTTTCAAAGATCAAGCAAATGAGTATTTAAAAAAATTAAATTCGGTCATTTTGATTAAAAAGGCAAATGAATTATTTGCCGAAAATAGGTGGGAGGAAGCTCTAGTTGTTTACACTAAACTAATTGAGGAAAATCCCAAGCTTGGATCGTCTATAAACGAAAAAATAGATAAGTGTAATTGGAAAATAGCCGAGAATAAAAGGGAAATAGAGAGAAGAAAAGCTAGGATCGATTCGGGAAGCTTAGAAGCTGAACTTCTAGCACAAGATATTCAAAGTGGAAAAGCTCAGAGCTCTGTAAAAGTCATGCAATCGAAATCCGGCACATCTAGTTCTTTAAAGAGTGTCTTAGGGCAGGCTACGGCGGCTATTTCGAGCAAGACACCAATTGATGATCAAATGAAAAGCATGGAGCGGAAGTTTAATCTATCTATGAGATCAAATGATGGCAATGTTCCAGCTGCTATGTTAGCGATCATGGGCCCGTTCGTTTTGGTGATCTTGTCAATTATGTTTGTCCTTTATGTATATTCAGCATTCTGTTTGCAGACAATTGCTAGGAAGACTGATACAGAGGGTAGCTGGCTAGCATGGGTCCCGATTTTTAATGTTATTCTTATGTGCGATATTGCGAGAAAACCCAAGTGGTGGTTTTTTCTTATCTTTTTGACAGTTATCCCTATTATAGGAAGTATCATCGTTTTGGTTTTGTTTGTGGTCATATGGATGAATATTTGTGAACAATGCGGCAAACCCAATTGGCTAGGGGTGTTAACTGTTATTCCTTTTGTGAGTTTGGTTTTACTGGGTTACTTGGCGCTCTCAAAGGTGAAGAGGGTAAAGCAGAAAGAGAACAAGATCGAACGTATTGATGATTTGCCGCCACCGCCAGCACCAATAAAGTTTTAATTAAAATGAGCACTAAAATATTTAAATTGAAAAAATTTCTCGGATCTGCATTGTTGATGTCAGTCTTTCTCGGATGTGCCCACCTTAGTGAAGTAAGCAGGTACTCTCATTCTGAACAAGCAAAAGTCTGGCTTGAGCAAATGGCTATGATCGAAGTTGTTGATGTGTCAGTGAAAGATAGCCAGTTATTCTTAAAGTATAAAGCTTTGCTTGAAAATAGCGATCAGCACAAAGAATTTTATGCTTTTGCAAGTTGGGATGATCTAAGCGGTCTTAAGCCTGATCAGGCAAGAAGTTTGCTGCTTACCCTCAAGTTCTTGAGTGAAAAAGAATGGGAAGATCAATCTAAAAAAACGGGGCCTATTGTAAGTATCTCTAGAAATAACTGGGAGGAGATAAAAAATTATATTGGTATCGCAATAACTCCCGATCAGGAGAATTTTGGTAATGTTATAAGAAGTGATGAAGAGGAATTATTGTTTTTCTATGATACTGATAAGGTTATAAATGTTGTTGATGTTAGTGATAAGCCTATAGATATCAGAATCAATAAGATCTATGACCAAGTAGAACTTGCAGATATTATAATTTCATCTTTGGAAGATTATTTGAAAAGCGGGGAGATCGAAGCTGATAAAATACTTATAGTGACAAAAAATGACGATGAATTCAAAGTGCCATTTATCTATGTTGATTTTAAAGAGAGATTTATGGCAAGTTTAAAAGTTAATGATAATGATCGATTAAATAAGCAGAATAATGTTGTTAAGAAGGGTATCAAAACTGTAGATCAGATGATCTTTGAGAGCCATGTTTTTGGCGTGGTGAACAGGCCGTTTTCATCGGCATTCAAACTTTTTTCATGGGGTAAAGGGACTGTTTCCGATGTAATGGATATAACAAAAATCAAAAAGTTTGAAAGTAAAGCTTTTCCACCAATTAAAAATGAGCAGGAATTGGATATGGAGGATTTTAATAAGAAGTTAGATGTATTGATCGGAAGCACTTCTAATTATGGAAAAATGGAGTTTTTGATAGGTGGAGATGATTATTTTCCTCGTTTGATAGAGGCTTTGCTTGATGCAAAACAATCTATCCATTTAAGAACATTTATTTTTGATAATGATGATTATGCCGTAAAAATTGCAGATGTTTTAAGAAAGAAATCAAAGGAAAAAGGTGTTAGTGTTAAGGTCTTGTTAGACGGCATGGGACAGGTAATGGGAGAGGGGAAGACACCAGCTGATCTGCCAAAGGGTTTTAGGATGCCTGCTTCTATGGAAAAATATTTAATGAAAGATTCTAATGTTGAAGTTAGAGTGGGGACTAATGTTTGGTTGAAAGCAGATCATACCAAGACGATCACAATTGATGGAAAAGTGTGTTTTACGGGAGGGATGAACATTGGACGTGAATATCGTTATCATTGGCATGACCTAATGGTTGAATTAACAGGCCCGATCATTGATGAAATACTCTATGAGTTTAATATTGCTTGGGAAAATTCTAGCAAGATGGGGGACCTTGGGTTAATGAAGGGGTTGTTTTCTTCAAAAAGAGACACTAAGAAAATAATAGATGCAGGAGAAAATTATCCGATAAGGACGCTTTACACTAGAATAAATGACCCTCAAATATACAAGGCACAGTTAGCGGCAATTAGAAAAGCCAGGAAGTATATCTATATAAACAATGCTTATTTTTCTGACAATACAATACTTTATGAATTGATACGCGCCAGAAGGCGAGGGGTAGATGTTAGAGTGATCTTGCCCGTAAACGGTAATCATGAAATTATGAATTCTAGCAATATAATTACAGCAAATATTATGTTTAAGAATGGCATTAAGGTTTATTTTTACCCTGGCATGTCCCATGTAAAAGCTGCGATTTATGATGGCTGGCTTTGTACTGGTTCTGCCAATTTTGATAAATTGAGTTTCCGTTATAATTTAGAATTCAACCTGGCAACAGCGCATAAAGAAACAGTCGAGCGTTTTAAAACAATGCTTTTTGATCCTGATTTTAAAAGATCTAAGGTAATGGATAGATTGCTAAAAAGCAATTTGAAAGATTTTGTTTCTGAAATACTTGCTGAGCAATTATAGTTAATGTAATTAATTGAGGTATAAAATTAATGATCAATCTTATTGACGGGGGCATACAAAATTCAAACCTATTTTTGCATATGCCTTTATTTGATGAAATATATTATGAGGGATATCATGAAGGAAAGGTCAGAAAGTATAAGGCTATTAGAGAGGAGCAGAAATGCGATCTTCTTGTCTTGAATGTTATCAGAAAGAGTGAAGATATCCTTTGGGATGCTTTGGAAGATCTATTAAAACGAAGTGTATCTGAAGCGGCGTTCAGTGTTCATGGCGTATATATTTTTGATCTATTGACCATGGATATCCATAAAGAGCTGAAAACATATAATCATAATGAACTAAAGACATTATTGATAAATAGTGCGCTAAAATTAAAACCAGGGGAACAAAAGCTGATAAAATATTCTTCTGTATATGGATTATTTCAAAAAACGATACATGAATCATGGGGTAAGATCACCTTTAAAACAGCAGTTGAATTTTTTAAGGACAAATCATCCTATTTAGACCTGCTTTTAAGACAGCTTCTTAAGAATTTTGAGTTTTCGCATGATCCTGCCATACTTCTTCTTAATGATCTTAGCCAGACGCCTATTTTTGATCCTCAAGATGAAGTGCAGCAAGAAAGGCTAAAAAAGGTTATTGAAAAGCAAATACCTGCCTCAATTGAATTCCCGCCAGAAGTCTATATTCAAGATAAAAACGGGGTTAGAGAGTTGTTGTCTGGAGAGGTTATCATATAAAAAATCAACCTGTTTTTGTAGAGTTCCTTGTTCTTGCCAATACAATACATATCTGATAACATTATTAGAACTCTTATTAATATTATTAATAAAAAGAAAGAAATGGAGCTGATCGTGGCAAAAAGACCAGATTGGGATGAATATTTCTTAAAGTTGGCAATGTTGGCATCAGAGAGAGCTACTTGTCCAAGAATGCATTGCGGCTGCGTGATCGTAAAAGATAAGAATGTGATTGCGACCGGTTATAATGGATCTATCCCGGGAGATGATCATTGTGATGATGTTGGATGCATGGTCATAGATAACCATTGTGTCCGTACGAACCACGCTGAAATGAATGCTTTGATCCAGGCAGCTAAGCAAGGTAATGCAGTAGATGGAGCGATTGCGTATGTAACAAATATGCCGTGTACAACATGTGCAAAAGCTTTGATCGGCGCGGGTATTAAAAGAGTTGTTATTTTTTCAGGATATCATGATACTCTGGCAAAGGATTTCTTTGCTAAGGCTGGTGTTGAATTGCTTAAGATAGCTATGCCTTCAAAGGAGATAGAATATGATATTGAAGGTTATTCTTCAGCAAAAAAATAATGATTGATTAATGTTGTGCTTGAGCTTTGGAGTGTAGAATTTTATTAATCGAGGTAAGGAGATAATAATGGGTAATATTAAGATACTGATGGCTGATGATGAAAAAGACGTTCTTGATATTATGGCAAGGAAAGTACAAGAGCAGGGATATGATGTTGTTAAAGCCTGCGATGGAAATGATGCTCTAGAGAAAATTATTCGAGAAGCACCCGATATAATATTGCTTGATATCAATATGCCAGGAAGAAACGGCTTTGAAATTTTAAAAGATGTTAGAGAGAACCCTACTGCATCTAAGTGGCAGCCAGTAATTATAGTTTCTGCTCGTAATGAACTTGATGATCTAAGAAAAGGTTATAAGCTTCAAGCGGATCATTATATTACTAAGCCCTGCAGTATCGAAGAAATCATTAAAGCGATCAAGTTAATGGTGAATCTTATTCCTCAAAGAAAGAGTAGAGAAGTATAAAATATTATCAAAAGCAATGAACAAGTTTTATTAATTTAATAAAGGATATGTCAAATAAATTTATGAGATTACTTATATACCTTGCAGTATTTCTGTTCTTGTTTGTTCTTTATGTTCGGTATTTAGAACAAAAGTCGCTTTTTTATCCGAAAAAGGATATTTTAGTTAAGCCTGATAGTATTGGTTTATCGTATGAGGATATTTATTTTAAGACAAAAAGCGGAATAGTCTTAAATGGTTGGCTAGTAGAGGGTTCTCCCCAAAGTAAAGCAGTAATGCTTTTTTTCCACGGGAATGCCGGAAATATTGGGGACCGTTTGACTAAATTGAATTATTTTGCGCAAATGGGAATTAATGTTTTTATCATCGATTATAGGGGGTATGGTAAAAGTGAGGGGTCTCCGAACGAAGAAGGCCTGTATGAAGATGCCACGGCAGCATTTGATTATCTTGTATCGAGGAAAGATCTTGATCCAGAAAAGATCATTGCTTATGGAGTTTCTTTAGGCGGGGCAGTTGCCGTTGATCTGGCTTCTAATAGAAATGTAGCTGCTTTGATAGTTGATTCATCTTTTTCAAATGCGAAGGGTATGGCAAAAAAGATACTGCCCCTTGTGCCGGGATTCATCATAAAAACTAAATTGGATTCACTTTCAAAGATCAGCAGAATAGAACAACCTAAGCTCTTTTTGCATAGCCCTCAGGATGAAGTTGTGCCTTTTGCGCTAGGAAGGAAGTTGTATGAGTCTGCTCCAGAACCCAAAGAATTCGTAGAATTGTCAGGCGGGCATAATGACAATCATCTTGAAGATGAGAGCAATTATAAGCAAAAAATAAAATTGTTCATTAATAAAATAATCAATAGGTCTGAGAAAGAAAATCAGTAGATCGGTAAGTAGCCTGCGGGGAGTTAATAAATATGAAAGAATATTTAAGAACAAAGAAGATGAGGATCGTGAATGCCAATGGGAAGATCATAACATTAAAAGGTGTTAATTTGGGTGGATGGTTGATGATGGAAGGGTATATCCTTCATGCACCTAACTTTCCTGAGCAGCAGTTCAAGAAGAACTTTGAAAAGAAGTTAGGGGCTAATAAATTGGCTTCATTTGAAAAAAGTTTTCGCGACAATTTTTTTACGGAAAAAGATATAAAGCAGATCGCTGGTCATGGATTTAATTGCGTTCGCGTTCCATTCAATTATCAATTAGTCGAGAGAAGCCCATACAAGTATGATCAGAAGCAAGTTCAATATTTAGATAATGTGATTAACTGGTGCACAAAGAATAAGATATATGTCATTCTTGACCTTCATGCTGCACCTGGTAGTCAAAACCATGACTGGCATTCAGATAGCTTGGGTCAGGCAAAATTATGGACCAACAAAGCAAATCAGAACAGGACCATAGCTATCTGGGAGTTTATAGCAAATAGATACAAAAATGAGAAATATGTTGCTGGTTATGACCTGTTGAACGAAGCTGTAATTAAGAGCCCAAAGCTTTTAAATGAACTTTATAAGCAACTCATCAAGCATATTAGGAATATTGATAAAAATCATATTCTTTTTATCGAAGGGAATAATTGGGCAACAGACCTAGAGTGCTTGGAAATATTTGATGATGATAATTATGTGTTAAGCCTTCATAGTTATCATCCTATTGATTTTACATTTAATTTGGTCCCGCATCTTTGTTATCCTTCAAAAGTAGACCAGCGCCAGTATAACAAAAAAAATCTCAAGGAGCATTTATCTCAGTATAAAAGAATTGCGCAGAAGCATTCTGTTCCTGTTTTTCTAGGAGAGTTTGGGGTCAATGTGCGCGAAGGTCTTTTTGGAGAAGATAAATGGCTGGACGATATGCTGGCCATATGCAAAGAACTTGGCTTTAGTTGGACTTATTGGACGTACAAGGCAATAAAAAATAGCGCTTTTCCAGATGGCGTTTATAGCTATTATGATAATCCGCCATGGGTGAACAGAGTTGGCCCTGTGATGGGATGGGATACTTATAAGAATCACTGGGTAAAAAGTAAAAACTATATGATCCGTTCTTGGCAAACCGAGAATTTTCAATGTAATTCTTCAGTTTTGAAAGTGCTTAAGAAATATGCAAAGTAAGATCATCAGTTTGACAAATTCACGAATAAAGAAGATCGTTCAATTACGTGATCGTAAAACAAGGCAAGAGCTGGGATTGACTATCATTGAAGGCGTTCGTGAAGTAGAGCGTGCAATTGATTGTAAGGCTGATATTAAAGAAATATACTGTTGTCCTGATATGCTTAACAAAATGGGATCTTTGGCCCTAGATAAAAAGCTTCAGGCGTTAGAAGTTCCGAAATTTGAATTAAGCAGTCCAGTCTTCTTAAAAGCTTCTTATGGCGATAGGAGCGAGGGTGTTATTGCATTGATGTCGATCCCTGAGACTTCATTGGAAAATATAAGGCTTAAAAACAAAAGCAACCCAATAGTGGTTGTAGTTGAATCTGTCGAGAAGCCAGGAAATCTTGGTGCGATATTAAGGACATGTGATGGAGCGGGAGTTGATGGTGTTATTGTTTGTGATGAGAGAACGGATATTTATAATCCAAATGTAATAAGAGCGAGCTTAGGGACTATTTTTTCTATGCAGGTTGGTGTTGGCACTAGTGAGCACGTTCTTCATTATTTAAGGGACAGTAAAATAAGAATTTGTGTGACCACGCCTTCAGCAAAAATGGTTTACACTGACGCAGACCTGAACAAATCGTTAGCAATAATTATGGGCTCAGAGCAAAAGGGTTTAAGTGCTTTTTGGTTGAACAATGCTGACATGAAGGTTAATATTCCTATGAACGGAGTTGCTGATTCCTTGAATGTATCAGTATCTACAGCAGTTGTTGTATATGAAGCTTTAAGACAAAGAAAGAAAGGTGACAAATGAGGCTGCAAGTTTTTTTATCTCGAAATGGGGTTTCTTCAAGAAGAGGTGCTTTGGATCTTATTAAAAAGGGAAATGTTTCATTGAACGGAGAGGTTGTGTTTGAGCCTTCAACGGAAGTTGATGAAAAGTGCGCAGGCGTTTCTGTTAATGGTGAAAGGATAAAGCCCAGAAAATTCGTTTACATTCTTTTGAACAAGCCTAAAGGATATATGACGACTAAAGAAGATCGATTTGCAGATAAGACCGTTCTTGATCTCCTTCCAAAAAATCTGAACCATTTAGCTCCTGTGGGAAGATTGGACAAGGATACAGAGGGTTTATTGTTATTAACAAATGACGGCGACGTCGCTTATAAATTGACTCATCCGAAATTTAATATTGATAAAACTTATTATGTGACCCTGAGGGAGAGACTTGAACATCAAAAGCGTATCAAGGTTGAGAACGGTGTTTATTTAGATGGTGTAAAGACTTTGCCTGCAAAAATCAAGATCATTAAACTGCTTAGAGACAGGACGGAGCTAACTATAACAATTCACGAAGGGAAGAAAAGACAGGTCAGAAGAATGTTCGCAAATGTGAAAACAAAGGTCCTTTATTTAAAGAGGCTGGTCCAGGGTCCTTTGAAGCTTGGAACTCTTAAGGTTGGATGTGCAAGAGAGTTGAACGCCAAGGAAATTAATAGCATTAGAATGATTGGAGATGACGTTTAGGATATTGTCTTAAGAAAAAATTATTATGATAAATATTGATAATATAACAATGGGATTTTCTCAAAGGACGCTTTTTAAGGATGTTGCTTTCAGTATATTCCCCGATGAGAAGATCGGCTTGGCTGGCCCAAATGGTTCAGGGAAAACGACACTGTTCTCAATAATACTTGGAGAAACCGAACCGGTTGCGGGAAACGTGCAGCTCCAAAAGAACTTGAATATAGGATACCTTCCTCAAGAAGCAAAGTTCAGTTCTGAGAGAACTATAATGCAAGAACTGACATCTGGAGATGATAGGATCAGGGCGCTTATAGATGAAAGAAGAAAGCTCGAGGACCTTCACAAAGCTGGAACAGACAGATATGGTGATGTTCTTCATGAGTTGGAGCTGCTAGGTATTTATGAGCTTGAGCACAGAGCCGAGAAAATATTGACAGGTCTTGGTTTTAACCAGGCAGAATTTCATAAACCTATTCTTGAATTGAGTGGCGGTTGGCAGATGAGGACATTATTGGCAAAACTGCTGACATATCATTACGATCTACTATTGCTCGACGAGCCCACTAATTACTTGGATCTAGAAGCGACTTTGTGGTTGAAAGAATATCTTTCGAGTTATCGAGGTGCATTTATGTTGATATCTCATGACAGAGAGTTTCTTAATGATGTTACTAATTATACGATCATGCTTGAGGGGGCTCAAGCTGTAAAGGTAAAGGGAAACTATGAAGCTTATCAGCAGCAAAAGGAACTTAATCAAAAGAGTTTGGAAAAACGCCAAAAGGTCGTTGAGAAGAAACGACAGCAGCTAGAGCAATTTGCTCAAAGATTTCATGCGCAGCCTAATAGGGCAGCTGCAGTAAAGAATAAAAGAAAAATGATCGATAAGCTCGAAGTGATAGAGTTGACGAAGGAAAGAACAAGTATTGGTGAATTTGACTTTTCAGAAGTGCCTTCAAGCGGATATGTTGTCGCAAGTGCAGTAAAGGTTTCAAAGGCATATGGGGATAAGCAAGTCTATAAGGATTTGGATTTTGAGATCATTAAAGGGCAAAAAGTATGCTTGATCGGACCAAATGGTTCTGGAAAGTCTACTTTGCTGAAGATGCTTGCAGGAAGCATTGAGAATGATTCTGGAGATATAAAATATGGACATAATGTTGAGACTGGCTATTTTTCACAAACAAGAACGGATGTTTTAAATCCTAATAGATCTGCTTTTGATGAAGTTGTATCTGCTGCTTCTCAGGGGATTCCTTCTCTTAAAGTGAGAAATCTCTTGGGGCTATTTAATTTTCATGGAGATGATGTTTTTAAGCCAGTTAAAGTTTTATCTGGAGGAGAAAAGAGCAGGCTGATATTAGCGAAGCTGCTTATTAATCCGCCTAATTTTATGTGCCTAGATGAGCCTACAACTCATCTTGACCTTGATGGTATCAATGCTTTAACTAAAGCATTTAAAAAATATTCTGGAACAATGTGTTTTATTAGCCATGACCTGTTCTTTATTAGAGAGGTAGCAGATTGTATCGTTGATGTTAGAGATGGACAGCTGAAAATATATTTGGGAGGACTTCAGTATTATCTGGATAAGAAAGATGAAAAAGATGCCTTCTTAAAAGGAGAAAGACGGGCTGCAAAGAAGTCGGGAGCCAATGAAGGCAAAAAGGATAAGACCGGCAAAGAGATCGAGAAAGAGCAGGAAAAATCACACCTTGCAGAAATGCGAAAGCAACACAATCAGGCAAAAAACAGATTGTCCCAAATAAAGAACGAAATAAAGAATTTAAGGGCGGAAGAGAAAGAGATCGAAACGGAAAGCTATGTTAAATCGCGCCATCTTTCACAACAATTTGATAAGAGAGATAATCAAACTTTGATAGATTATGGAAGGCGGCTTAAAGAAATTCAGACGCGGTTGAGAGAGATAGAAAGTACTGTAAAGAAATTGGAAGAAGAGAGAGACAGAATAACAAAGTAGAGAGATATGAACCTAAAATTAGACCTGCATGATATTTATTCCGAAGGAAAACAGCTGGAGAAGGCCCTTGTTGATATCTTGAGCCAAGCTGAAAGCAAAAAAGCAAAGATGGTAGAGATCATTCCCGGGAAAGGAAGCGGCCAGTTAAAGAAATATGTCCTTCGTTTTCTTGAAAAGAACTACAAAGGGAAGTATCATAGGATTGAAAAAGATGATAAGAATTGGGGCAGGATATTTGTTCATTACCGCTGGTAAAAATTAGGAACAAGAATATGAAAAAAACATTTATTGCGATATTTTGTTTATTCCTTTTTAGCGGGTGTTCTAAGGCAAAGTATATTAATGAACTTTTTGCTTTAAAAAGAGTTGGTGATGAGCAAGTTGCTATGGGTGAAATTGTTGCTCAGCAGGACAGCAAGTTTGATATTCTTCTAAAGGATGTTAAGTCGGGGAATATATCAGAGTATAAAACAAGAGAAAGTCTTTTATCTGCATTTGGTAAACCTATTTTTGTAAAGAAAGTCAGCCGCAATGATAAGATCCGGGAAAAATGGCTTTATCGCTATTCCACACAGTTCTTTCGTTCTTCAAAAGTTATTTTTTATTTAGATGATATGGGCATTGTCGAAGATTGGGAATATATTGAGCCAAAATAAGTAATTATTGAGGAGGGATATTATGAGCAAGATCAAGATAGAACAATTAAATGATCAGCAAAAAAAAGACTTGAAGCTTCCAGTGGAACTTTCCAGTAATGGCTCTTGGTCCGTTTGGGAATGTGAGCCGTCAATTTTTGATTGGCATTATGACTCAATAGAGAATGCATATGTTTTTGAAGGCAAGGTTAAAGTAAAAACGGAAGATGGTCAAGTTGAAATAAAGGCAGGTGATTATGTGACCTTTCCAGAAGGATTGGATTGCACATGGGAAATTTCAGAGAAGATACGGAAAGTGTATAGGTTTATTTAGGTTTATTTAGGTTCAATTATTGTAAAATGTTCAATAATGGAGGTTCTAAATGGGAAAGTCAGGAAAAAAACCGAGGCAAAAATTAAATTCAAAGAGTTTTGAACCAGATAGCGGTAGCAGTGCACCAAAGAAAAAAGAGCGGGACTGGGACTTTGATGATATAGCACGTTCTAAAACACCTCGACGATAATTTAAAATGAATTGGAATAAAAGAAAAGCCCTGAACCAGATCTACAAAAGGTTGTTTGATGTTTATGGTAAGCAAAAATGGTGGCCGGCAAAGACAAAGTTTGAAGTGATCGTTGGGGCAATTTTAACTCAAAATACAAATTGGGTAAATGTAGAAAAGGCTTTGGATAATATAAGGGCTGAAGGCCTGCTGAGATTCAAGGCCCTTGACAGTATTGCAATTGAGAAATTGGCTTTACTGATAAAGCCTGCAGGTTATTACAATATAAAAGCAAAAAGGCTTAAGAATTTTATCGGTTTTTTTTCATCAGAATATCAGGGAAGCTTAAAGAAGATGGGCTCTGAAAAACCTGATATCCTGAGAGAGAAATTGTTAAGAGTAAATGGAATAGGTCCCGAGACAGCTGATTCAATTCTGCTTTATGCAATAGATGTTCCGATATTTGTTGTTGATGCTTATACGAAAAGGATATTTTCGCGGCATGGCCTTGTTAAGCAAGAAGATGATTACTATGTAATTCAAAAGTTCTTTATGGATAATCTCGAGCGAAACGGGAAAGTCTTTAATGAGTATCATGCATTAATTGTCAAGCTGGCAAAGGAACATTGCAGGGTAAAACCTCAATGTGAAAAATGTCCTTTGATCGGATTGAATGGTTTTGAAAAATTGAATTAGTTTTTTATAGAAAAATAGTTATTTTAGGATAGGTGCATTTTATGAATATGGTAATCGTTTCAATTTCTTTAGGAGTGGTTTTTACTGGATTTATGTTTGCGGCATTTTTTGCAATGTTAGGATTTTTGCGAAAGCAAATAAGAGATGAAATAACTGTAAGTCAGGATCAATTTCTGAAATTGGCGCGTCAGCAATTTGAAATTGAACAGGGCAATGCGGTTAAAGAATTTGAGACAAGGAAAGAAGCTGTCGAGGGGTCTGTTAAAGGTTTAACTGATCAATTAGATAAGTATTCCCAGTTAGTCAGAGAATTTGAAAAAGATAGGACTCAAAAATATGGCAACTTAGAAAACGAGCTTAAAAACGCTTCACTTGCAACAAATGAATTACAGAAAACGACGAACCGCCTTAATGATGTCTTAGGAAATGTGAAATTGCGCGGACAGTGGGGCGAAAGAATGGCTGAAGATATTATTATTAATTTGGGTCTGATAGAAGGTGTTAATTATAAGAAGCAAAAACAATTAGGTGCAAGTTCTACAAAGCCAGATTACACATTCCTTCTTCCTGATGAACATATTGTGAACATGGATGTTAAATTTCCTCTGGATAATTATTTAAAGATTGTCAATGCGGATAATGCTCTAGAAAAGGAAAGCTATAAGAAAGAGTTTATTAAGAATGTGAACGAGCGGATCAAAGAGATCCAAAGCAGGGATTATATTGATCCTGGTTCAAACACTTTGGACTTTGTCCTTCTTTTCATTCCAAATGAACAGGTTTATGGAATGATACAGGAAATGGCGCCTGACCTGATGGATAGCTCTCTTAAGAAGAAAGTGGTTCTATGTTCTCCATTTACACTTTATGCGATGCTTAGTGTTATAAGGCAAGCTTATGATAATTTTAAGTTCGAGAAGAATTTGAAAAAGATCATTAAGCACATTGAATTGTTTTCAAAATATTATGACAGTTTTAAATTGAGCTTTGAGAAAGTTGGAAAGTCGATAGAAGATTCTTTAGATAAGTATAGAGATGTGAAGAATAAAGATTTTGAAAGATTAGATACGAAGATCAGGCATATTGAGGATTTTAAAACGGGAAACAAGATGGTTACCGCACAGTCGGAAGACGAGTTAGATGAAGAGCAGTAGAGAGCTGGGATCTTACTTTCCGTCTTGGATATTGGCGGATACTTTCGATAGAACATTAGATTATTCTTTTCCTGATGGTGGCAGTGTCTTTAATGAAGAGCAGGAACGGTTTTTGAGATCATATGCAGAAGAAGAACGAAATAACAAAATTAAAGAATGCCAGAATATTAAGCAAGTTCACGGAAATGAAATTGTTTTGATCAAGAAGGATGTATTTAAAAGCGAGTTAGTAAAGAAAAACATTTCTCAAGACCGCTTGAAGGCAGCAGACGGAATAATCACTGATTTTGTTGATCTGCCAATTCTGATCCGCACTGCTGACTGTGTTCCGGTTTTTTTATTTGATGAAAAGTTCAAGGTTGTTGGCTTGGTTCATGCCGGTTGGCGTTCTACGCATTTAGGAATAGTTAAAAAGGCAGTTGTCTTGACATGTGATGAGTACAGCAGCGAGCCTGATAACATAAGAATAGTTTTTGGCCCTGCGATTAGAAGCTGCTGTTATGAAGTAGGTCTTGAATTCAAGGAAAGATTTGATAATAGCGTTTTTGAAAGAGATGGGCGCTATTGGTTTGATCTAGTTAAGGAAAATATTCATCAGCTAGAAGGATTGTTCCCTCAGGGGAAAAACTTATTTGATTGTGGTATTTGTACGTGCTGTGATGAGAGATATTTTTCATACAGAAGAGAAGGTGCTCTGGCAGGCAGGAATTTATCAATAATGATGATAAAAGGGGAATAGTATGTATTGTGTTGTTCTTGTTACTGCAAAGGATTTTGATGAAGCGTCTGCAATTAGCAGGAAATTGCTTGAACAAAACCTGATTGCTTGTTCTAATATTGTTAAAGATGTTGATTCGTTCTTTTCTTGGAAAGGAAAGGTTGCTAACGAAAAAGAAGTTCTGCTGATCCTTAAAACTAAAGAAGAGCATCTTAAAGATCTAACCATCGAAGTCAAAAATATACATAGTTATGATATTCCAGAGATTATTGCTTTGCCGATAATTTATAGTGATCAGGATTACTTAGATTGGATCGAAGAAGTTATATAATGTTCAAATTTGTATTTTAAAACTCAATATGGCTCTAAAGGCAAGAATTCTTTAAAAGAAAAGGAAAAGAAAAGCATGAAAATGTTTATAAAGGCAAGCTTATCACTAATTATATTATTAGCAATGTTATATCCTGCATCTGCAAGTAGCCAATTAAGGTGGGGACAGGTTTCTTTGGTCGGTAATCCTGCTCCTGATTTTGAATTGTCTACTCTTGATGGTTCATTGAAAAGCTTTGACAAATTTAGAGATGGCAATAATGCAATTATATTTTTCTGGACGACATGGTGCCCTCATTGCCGTTCACAGTTAATGGCGTTATCAAATAAGAAAGCAGAGTTTGAAAGAACGAACATAAAGATTATTCTAGTCAATGAGGGCGAAACAGAAACAGTGGTCAAAGCTTTTCTTAACAATAATAGTGTAGAGTTTGATGTTTTTTTTGATGATGAAGGGTCAGTTGGCAGAAAATATCAGGTTGTAGGGATACCCACGTTCTATTTTATTGATTCGGCAGGTACTGTTAAGGCTACTGAGCATTTTATTCCTGATGATTATGGATCTTTCTTCGCGCGAGGAAGCAAATATAAAAAGTAACAAAGCTTAACCCAGAATTTTATCTTGCTTGTTGTTCCTGCTGAGCGGCTAATTCTCTTAGCCTTTGAAGGTTGTTATCCAGCTTTGCTGCAAGCCTTAATCTTACTAAAAAGTCATTGAAGGCTTGGTTTCTAATATTGCTAATTAAAGTTTCTGACAGTTCCTCTTTTTCCTTCTCGAATTTAGTTTTGTCAATTGGGATATAGCTATCTTGATGTAAAATGCAGTAGCCATTATCTATTTCAACAACTTCACTGATTTTATTCTCATTATCTAAAAGAAAAGCTGTTTCTTGAAAATTCATAGAAATCCCTACAGATGGAAGATATTGCCCTCTATTGAAAACTGGAGTTTGCCTGATCTCAAGTCCAAGGTTCTTTGCTGCTTTTGTAAAATCTTTTAGTTTAGTTTTATCAAGTTCCTCTTTGATAGCAGTTAAATGTTCCTCAGCTTTTTGTTTAGCAATTTCCTTTGATTTGATCTTAATTAGCTCTTGTGCTACTGCTTGTCTTGCATCCTCAAACGCGGGAGTGTAGGATGCTTTTTTCTCAATTACTTTTGTTATGTAAATTGCGTTTGTCGTTTCTAAAGGCTCGTTTATCGCACCTTTCTCTAAGTTGAAAACCATACTTAAGAATTCATAAGGCCAGCCTAAATTAAGATTTGGTTTTTCTTCGCTAAAAAACCCGCTCCTTTGTATTTCTAAATTGTTGTCTTTTGCAATTTTTGCGAAAGTATCAGGATTGTCTACTGACTCATAGTAAATTACATTTGCCTGTTCTCTTATTATGTTATTTGTTTTTGCAATTTCATTATTTTTGTTTGAGATTTCATTATTGTTCGCAGTTTCTTCTGATGACAATTCTGCATTAGGTTCTGGTACTAGTTCTTGGAGGGGCATTTTTACGAATTCAACGTTTATTGTTGAAGGAATTTGGAATTTAGTTTTGTTTTGACTGTAATATTCTTTGGCAGCGTTCTCATTGATCGATAGTTGGTTGGTAAAATCTTGTGATGTGACCAGTATGTAGCTTATTTGAACTTTTTCATTCTTCTTTTTGTAAAATTGGAAGATCGCTTCTTCCGAGGGAAAGATAGAAGATGTTTCTTTATCGAATAATTTTTTAAATTTAAGTGTGTCTCTAATGCTCTCTTCGAAATCCCTAGTTTTTACTCTTAGAACGTATCTAAGGATATTGTCATATAGGGAAGGGTCAAATTCACCATTTCTTTTAAAGAAATCGTAATCTTCGATAGCTTTGACCACTTCTTCGTCCTTAATGGTTATTCCTCTCTTTTTTGCTTCATGTAACATGATCAATCTGTCCCATGTTTGAGATTCAAGGTCAAGATGTTCCCTTATTTTATTAAAATTATCTCCATATTTTATTAGCGCTTGAATAGCAACATGACCATAAACTTTTTCAAATTGATCAAAGGATATTTTTTTTCCAAAAATTTTGCCGGCATAGCCAGTATTTCTTTGGTTGCTTAACAAGCTAGCAGTTCCGAAAAAACCAAAAGAAATAATAATTACTATCGCAATGAACCAAATGATCTTTTTTGCAACACCTTTTTTTCGTAATATTTTTAACATAATTGCTCCATTTTAAATAAACACTTGATAAATTAGATTATTCTGGTAGATTATGGCATTTAACATGCCTTTCAAATTGATGATTATAACTATGAATGGTCGCTTTTACAAGAGAATTAATACAGAAAGCGGAAAAATATTTATTTTGATCTGATATTTTCAAAATTTCTGGTTAGTTCAATCATTATGAAGTCTCTGGGATTCGTAGCTTTAAGAAGAATGAAATAAAAAATTTGTATTATGTATTTTGCTCTTTACAACGAGAGGGCTCAAGGCTATAATACGTTGTTTATCTACCTGAAAACTGGTTTTGTTCTTTTTTTGCTATGTGAAAGCTTAATTATTATTAGAATATAAAGGGAATATTATAATGCGAAAATTAAAATTAGGACTGCCAAAAGGCAGTTTGCAGGATGCAACAATAAAAGTTTTTGAAAAAGCCGGGTTCAAGATATATGTTTCGGGACGTTCGTATTTCCCGACGATAGATGACGCTGAGATCGAGCCAGTCCTTTTAAGGGCTCAAGAGATGTCGCGTTATGTCGAAGAGAAAGCTTTGGATTGTGGAATTACTGGGGCCGACTGGGTTTTGGAAAATGGTTCCAAGGTGGTTTCTTTGGCTGATCTGGTTTATGCAAAACAATCAGCTGTTAAAGTTAGATGGGTTTTGGCTGTGCCCGAAAAATCTCCGATCAAAACAGTTAAGGACCTGCAAGGAAAAAAAATTGCTACTGAAGTTGTTAATGTTACAAAGAAATATCTTAAGAAAAATAACGTAAAGGCAGAAGTTGAGTTCAGCTGGGGAGCTACCGAAGCTAAAGTCGCGGATGGTTTAGTTGATGCAGTTGTTGAGTTGACTGAAACAGGCAGTAGCCTCAGAGCACATAAACTGCGGATTGTTTCAACTATTTGTGAATCTACGACACAATTTATCGCCAATAATGAATCAATTAAAGACCCTTGGAAAAAGGCTAAGATGGATCAGATCGTTATGCTTTTAGAGGGAGCGATTATTGCTGGTCATATGGTTGGATTGAAGATGAATGTTGAAGAAAAGAATTTTGATAAGATAAGAAAGATCTTACCGTCCTTAAAAGAACCAACTATTTCAGCATTAAGCAGGGAAGATTGGATAGCAGTGGAAACTGTGATCGAAGAAGGTACTGCAAGGATTATTATCCCTCAGTTGAAGAAGGCAGGAGCTCAAGGTATAGTCGAGTATCCTTTAAACAAAGTAATCTATTAATCAATTAAACCGATAGGGTGACGTTTCATGCCGTGTGGTAAAAAAAGAAAAAATCGCAAGATTAGAACGCATAAAAGAAAAAAATTAAGAAAAGCTCTAAGGCATCTTAAAAAGCGTAAGACTCGATAGACTTCTATGTAGTATACTTATAAAAGAGGTTAATTATATGGGGCGTTATACTGCAAAAGCTCCTTTAAAGTCTTTTTTCAGGAGCGATATGAAATTTAGTTTTCTCATTTTTTTGGCTGTTCTTTTCTTTATGCCAAGAGTGACAGATGCTTTTGCATTTCAAGAAAAGGTGTCGATATCAAGAGGGTTGTCTCATTATGCAGTAGGGCAAATGTATGATTTATTGGGGCTTACCGAGCGTGCGATCCTTGAATATGAAAAAGCTTCTCAATTTGATGATGCAAGTTATCTGATTCATCTAAGATTGGGGACTGATTATGCTAGGCTTGGAATGCTAGAAGAAGCAACAAGAGAGTTGCTACTTGTTAATCAGCTAAATGAAAGCGAACTGCAGTCACATTATTTGTTGGCACTCATCTATTCTAATACAAAAGAATACGATAAAGCAGCGGTAGAATATGAATATATTTTAAAGACTTTTTCAAGTGCCGAACCTCAAAACATTGAGATTTATGGATATCTTGGACAGCTTTATTATTCTCAGAGAAAATTTGATAGAGCAATTGAGCAATTTGAGAATATCTTGGAAGTTGAGCCTTCAAATCCTGATATTATGTATCTGTTAGGCTCTTTGTATCTTGAAGCTGGTTATGATCAAAAAGGTATTGATATCTTCAAAATTGCCGTTGAAATCGATCCTCAACACGATGGTTGTCTTAATTCTCTTGCTTATGTTTATGCAGAAAAAGAAGAGAACTTGTCTGAAGCTTTGGACTTAATTAATCGTGCTCTTGTAATAAGCCCAAATAATGGCGCATATTTTGATACATTAGGTTGGATTTATTTCAAGAAAGGTGATTATCAAAAGTCCTTAGAATCTCTGATCAAAGCAGATTCTGCCATGGAAGACCCCGTGATCTATGATCATATTGGAGATGTTTATTTTGTAATGAATAATGCCGATGAAGCTTTAAAGTATTGGAAGTTATCATTGGAACTTTTGCCAGATCAGGATAAAGTTTCTCAAAAGATAGATAATGTTAATAATGAACAAGCTAGCAAGTAATAGAGGGTCGGATATTTTACGATAGCAATATTCTGTTTTAAATAAATCAACTTATGAGCGAAATTATACTTCAATCTCCCGCCAAATTAAATCTATATCTTAAAGTTATCAATAAGAGACCAGATGGATTTCATAATATAGTTACTTTGTTTGAACGTATTGATTTATTTGATGATATTTCTTTTTGTTCTAGTCAAAAGGACTCGATCATAATATCTTGTGATCATCCTAATGTTCCTGTTGGGCCTAAAAACCTTGTTTATAAAGCTGCAAAAATGTTAAAAGTTGATTTTAAAGTCAAACAAGGGGTGGAAATTCGAATAAATAAGCGAATCCCTGTTGCCGCAGGGTTAGCCGGGGGGTCAAGTAATGG
Organism: Candidatus Omnitrophota bacterium; assembly: GCA_018812705.1. GTDB lineage: Bacteria > Omnitrophota > Gorgyraeia > Zapsychrales > Zapsychraceae > Zapsychrus_A. The sequence goes on along the minus strand of JAHJCZ010000028.1, from coordinate 66,952 downwards.
TGCAACGGCTCTTATGGGTTTAAATAAATTGTGGAATTTAGGGTTGAGCAAGGAAAAGCTATTGCCATATGCTCGTCGACTTGGGAGTGATGTGGCATTTTTTCTTTATAGGTCCAGCTGGGGTTTGGGAACATCAAGAGGCGATGAGATAGAAATCTTAAAATTAAAGGCGAAATTGTGGCATATTTTGGTGGTGCCTCGCATTAAAATATATTCTCGAGACGTATATAGTAGGCATAAATTGCAGTTGACAAAGAGAAATGATAATGTTAATATCCTTATCCATAATTTAAGTAATGGCAATATATTAGGTGTGGGAAGTTTATTGTCAAATGACTTAGAGATTGATGTAATCAAGCTTTGCCCAAAGCTGTTGGATTTAAAGGAGAAGCTAAAGTCCTTTAATCCTCTAGGAGTTATGGTTTCCGGTAGCGGGCCATCAGTTTTTGGTGTAACAACAACAAAAAAAGAAGCTGAAGAAATTGCTAATATATTATCAAAGCGATTTTCCCAAGTATTTGTTGTTAGGACTCTTTGATAAATTAGATGTATTTTTATGTTTGTTAATCTTGTTTTTGAACATTTTTTTGTCCCGAACAAGAAAATTCATAATAATCAAGTTCGCATCTAAGGAAAGTGAGGAGCTTAGAGATGGAAATTACAGAAATCCGAGTATTTCCAAAAGAGGGTCAAGACAAAAAATTAAAGGCATACACAACAGTCACTTTTGATGATTCTTTTGTTGTTAGGAATATAAAAGTGATACAAGGTTCAACTGGTTTATTTATAGCAATGCCTTCACGGAAGATGAAAAACTCTTGCTCTAAGTGTAATTTTAAAAACGAGGTTGGAGCAAAGTTTTGCAATCATTGCGGAGTTGCTGTTCAACCGGTAAGCAATCAAGAGATTGCGGCAGATGCAAAATCTGAACATCGGGATATTGCACATCCCATAACACAGAAATTTCGTGAATATCTGCAAAATATGGTTTTAGAAGCATACAAGAAGGAAGTTGTAGGATAATTTTTTAAAGACCAGATTCTTAGCGGTGGGTAGATAGTTTCGGCAATATTGATTTGTAATAGAAATTCTATTTAATATATATTTTATTATCAAGATTTTGCCCGGTGGTGTAATGGCAACACACAAGAATTTGGATCTTGTTTTCCAGGTTCGAGCCCTGGCTGGGCAGTATTTTTTTAAATGTTCTATCATTTTGATGTTAGAACTTAAATTAATTTGACTTATGCAAGATCTTAGAACGATCATATTAGCCGCAGGAAAAGGAACTAGAATGAAATCTAGTATTCCAAAGGTGTTGCATGAGGTTTGTGGCAAACCAATTATTCAGTATGTTTTGGATATAGTCAAATCAATAGGTTCATTGAAAACATATGTTGTTCTTGGTCACAAAAGTAGTTTGGTGAAAAAGTATCTACCACAGGACAAAATCGTTATAGAGCAAAAGCAGTTGCTTGGTACTGCTGATGCGGTGAAATGTGCAGCAAATTATTTTCGAACTTATAGTGGTAATGTTTTGGTTTTATGTGGAGATACTCCACTACTAAATAAAAACGTGATCAGGAGCATTCTTAGGAAGCATAAGAGATCGAAAGCGATATGTACGTTTTTAACTGCTATTGTTCATGATCCACAAGGATATGGCCGCATAATACGGGAAGATGCTCAAAAAGTTGTGGCTATTCGAGAAGATAAAGATGCGGTAGGTTTTGAGAGGGATATTGCGGAGATAAATGTTGGAGTTTATTGTTTTAAAAGCAAAGAATTGTTTAAAACGATAAAAGAGGTTCACCCTAATAAAAAGAAGAAAGAATATTATCTTACGGATATTATTGAGTTGTTTTTTTCTAAAGGATATAAGATAGAAACTGTTGAAACTGAGGATTCAGTTGAAGGGTTAGGTGTAAATTCAAGAGAGCATCTTGCCTTGGCTGAGAATATAATACGTCATAAAATATTAAAAAAAATTATGTCTCAAGGCGTTACAGTTATTGATCCACACACTACATATATTGACTCGAACGTAAAGATCGGAAAAGATACAACGATCAGGCCGTTTACTTATATTGAAAAGAACGTTAGGATCGGCGAGCGTTGTATAATTGGTCCTTTTGCCCGAATAAGGCTTGATACAAGAATTGGAAACAATGTTGATATAGGTAATTTTACTGAGATTTCACGTTCCAAAATGGGTTCTAATTGTTTTATGAAGCATTTTAGTTATTTAGGAGATTCTTTAGTTGGATCACATGTAAATATTGGCGCTGGAATGGTAACTGCAAATTTTGATGGTAAGCAGAAACATACATCAAGAATAGCTGATTATGCTTTTATTGGTTCTAACTCAACATTGATCTCTCCAGTGAAGATAGGCAAAAAAGCGGTTGTTGGAGCAGGTAGTGTAGTTACCGGAGGAAAAATAGTTCCAGATGGTAGAGTCGTTATGGGTGTTCCTGCAAAAATAGTTGCGAAGAAAGAAGAGAAATGAAAATAATATCAGGTAATGCAAATCCTGCTTTAGCAAAGAAGATTTGTCAACATTTGAATATCCCATTAACAAGGGTGTTAGCTTCGAAATTTAGTGAAGGCGAAACAAGAATTAAGATCGAAGAGAATATTAGGGGTAAAGATCTTTTTATTGTTCAACCAACTTGTCCGCCGACTAATGATAATTTAATGGAGCTTTTGATACTTATGGATGCGGCAAGAAGGGCATCTGCAAAAAGAATCACAGCAGTCGTCCCTTATTATGGTTATGCGAGACAAGATCGTAAGGACCAGCCAAGAGTTCCAATTACAGCAAAATTAGTTGCCAATCTTATGGTTGCCGCTGGAGCTGAAAGAGTTTTGACGATGGATTTACATGCAAATCAGATCCAAGGTTTCTTTGATATCCCAGTTGATCATTTGTATTGCATTAATGCTCTTTGTGACTATTTTCACGAGAAGAATATGAAGAACATCGTTGTTGTATCTCCTGATGTTGGTGGGACTAAAATGGCCAGAGCTTATTCAAAAAGACTAAACGCAGGTTTGGCTATTGTTGACAAGCGTAGAGAAAGCCCAGAAAAGACAGAAGTTATGCATATTCTTGGACGTGTAAAGGGAAAGTGTGCTTTAATTGTCGATGACATTGTAGCTACCGCAGGATCTTTAGTCGAGGCGGCCGAGGCTTTAAAGAAAAAGGGTGTTAAAGAAGTTTATGCTGTTATGAGTCATGGAATTCTTTCAGGTAAGGCGATTGAAAGGATTAGGGATTGTAGTGCAATAAAGGAAGTAGTAATAACTGATACTATTCCTTTGAATAAAACAAAAAGGATTTCTAAGATCAAGGTCGTCTCTGTGGGAGCATTGCTTGCAGATGCTATACAGAGAATTCATGATGAAGAATCAATAAGTTGTTTGTTTGACGGAACAACAAGATAAGAAAAGAAGAGGTGGTTATTTAAAATGGAAGAAATAAAATTAGATGTTCAGTTAAGAGACAAGGTTGGAACAAGGAAAATCAAAAGTATCAGAAGAGATGATGCTGTTCCGGCTATTGTTTATGGTAGTGAAAAAGGGACAACAATAATCAAATTGGATCGTCGCACATATGAGAAAATTATGCGTCATCATCAAGGTCAAAGTGTTGTTTTCCATTTAAATGTTATGGAAGGCGACAAAAGTTTGAGAGATTATTCTGCTATTGTAAAAGAAGAGCAGCATGATCCGGTCACAGATAAATTGCTTCATATTGACTTTAAACGTATTTCTTTAACTGAAGTAATTGAGGTTACAGTTCCTATTGAAGCAAAAGGTGAAGCAGATGGTGTTAAGAATGATGGTGGTTCTTTGGATCATGCAATGTGGGAATTGGACATTATTTGTTTGCCTATGAACATACCAGAAAAGATCCAAATTGATGTTACTAGCTTAAAGATTGGCGATGCTATTCATGTAAAAGATATTGTTTTACCAGAAGGTGTTACAACAGAGCATGATTTAGAATCAATAGTTCTAGCTGTTCTTCCTCCTATGAAAGAAGAAGATGAAACTGAAGGTGAAGAGAGCGTATCTTTAGAGCCTGAAGTAATAAAAGAGAAGAAGGCTAAAGAAGAGGCTGAAGGATCAAAAGAAGAAAAAACTGAAAAATAAGGGTATTGTATAAAGTGAAACTCATTGTGGGCTTGGGTAATCCAGGGAAGGATTACGAATATACACGACATAATCTTGGGTTTCTTGTCGTAAGACATTTGGCTGAAAGGTTGAATGTTAGATTGAAATTGAGTTCTTTTACAAATGGTTTAATGGCAGAAGTAAAGAATACAGACCACGATGTTTGTTTGTTTATGCCGTTAACATATATGAACAAATCAGGAGGAGCTATCAGGCAGCTTGTTGAAAAAAAAGAATTCCTGTTAGCGGAGTCTTTGATCGTTTGCGATGATCTCAATCTTGATTTTGGGCAGATACGAATAAGACCAAAAGGAAGCGATGGTGGTCACAATGGTCTGGATTCGGTAACTCAGTGTTTAGGCACTGATGAGTTCCCCCGTTTGAGGATGGGTATTAGTCATCCTGGCAATAAAGTCGATGTTGTTGATTATGTTCTCGAGGAATTTAAAAAAAGCGAAACAAATAATCTAGAAGATTTTATTAGCAAAGCAGCAGATTGTTGTCTTATTTGGTTAGATGAGGGGATTGGAAAAGCGATGGAGAGTTTTAATGGGAAGATTTCTTCACAAGAATAGTGAGAGTAGGTAGAAAGGGAGTGAAATGGAAAAAACGGAATTAGTAAAAAAATATGAGCTAGTGATTATTGTTGATGCTAAAGTTGCTAATGAGGAAAAGGAAGCAATTTTAAAGGATTGTACTGACACGGTCGAAAAGTACAGTGGCAAGATCATTAATAGTCAAGTTTGGCTTGAAAAACAAAAATTTACATTTGATATTAAAAAACGAAGCGAAGGAACATATTATCTTGTTAATTTTGAGATTGTCGGATCAGGTATGGGGAAGATTCGTGCGGCTTTGAGGTTAAAGGAAAAAGTGCTTCGATATTTAATAACAAGATTAGAAAAATAATTAATAAAGCTTTTGTCTGTAAGGAGGATGAAATGGCGAATTTAAACAAAGTGTTTTTAATTGGTAACTTAACAAGAGACCCAGAGTTGCGATATACTCCGGGTGGAACAGCAGTTGCAAATTTAGGAATTGCGGTAAACAGAAGATTTAAGGATAGTTCAGGTGAGTTGAAGGAAGAAGTTTGCTTCTTGACAGTGACGGTATGGGATAAACAAGCAGAAGCATGCTGCCAGTATCTTACAAAAGGCAGGCCAGTTTTTGTCGAAGGCGTATTGCAGTCAAGATTTTGGGAAACAAGTGATGGCCAGAAAAGAAGTGCAATTGATGTAAGAGCAGAAAGAGTGCAATTTCTAGGAAGTTACGGTGAGGGGTCTAAGGACAAAGACATAAACAAAGAGGAGTTAGTTGGGGCTCCTGATCTTATCGGACTGTCAGAAGCTATTAAGCCTGAAGACATTGCCTGGGACGAATAATAATTCTAGGAAGGAAAGAATAATTCATGAAAAAGAAATTAATGAAGCCAAGAAGAAATTTTAATGGTCGTCAAAGAAATACAGCAAAATATCAAATGTCTAAGGACACTGATATTAACTACAAGAATGTCAGCTTGTTGCAGAAATATTTGAATGACAGAGGAAAGGTTGTTCCAAGAAGGATAACAGGAGTGACTGCAAAAGAGCAAAGGCGTTTGATAGAAGCAATTAAAAATGCAAGGTTCTTAAGTTTACTTATTACGGGAGGAGTGAAAAAATAGCCATGGAAGTAATTCTATCTCAAAATGTAGCTAGTTTAGGAAAAACTGGTGAGGTTGTAAAAGTTAAGGATGGTTATGCTCGTAATTTTCTTATTCCAAAGAAATTAGCTTATATAGCTAGTGCAACGAATTTAAAGAGGATCGAACAGCAAGAAAAGAAACGTAAGCTTGAATATGAAGCAGAAAAGAAAAAAGCGGAAACGTTAGCTGAGCAATTAAATAAGGCTTCTTGTACTGTTGCAGCAGAAGTTAATGATTTGGATAAATTATATGGGGCAATTAGTGAAACAGAAATAATTAAGGCTTTAGAAGTTGAAGGATTTAACATTGATAAGAAGAGCATCGTTGTAGAAAATCCGATTGAAGAATTAGGTATTTTTGAAGTTTTTGTTAAACTCCATCCAGAGGTGACTGCAAAAGTGCGATTATGGGTCACGAAGAAATAAGGGTTCCTCCTCAAAATATTGCTGCGGAAAAGTCTGTTTTAGGATCGATGCTGATAGATGAAGACGCTATTGGTCTAGCAGTTGAAGTTCTAAACGAGACTTGGTTTTATGATGATGCGCATCGTAAAATTTACAAAGCGATTATTGATCTATATAATTCTAGAAAGAATGTAGATCTAATTACACTATCTGATAACTTAAAAAGCGACGGCTTTTTAGAGGATATCGGTGGCGTTGCTTATCTTTCAACAATAGTTGATTTTGTTCCTACCTCTGCAAACGTTGAGCATTATGCTCAAATCGTTAAAGAAAAAGGTATTCTAAGAAAATTAATAAAAAATTCAACGCAGATCGTTACAGAATGCTTCAGTGCTACCGGTAAAGTTGAAGAAATTGTTGATAATGCCGAAAAACTAATTTTTGAAATTGCTGAGTTAAAGCAAAATCAGCAGTCCTATCAAATTAAAGATCTTATCAAGGAAGGTATGGAGAACCTTGATAAGCTTTATCAAAGAAAAGAACATATTACAGGTGTTTCTAGTGGTTTTGATAAAATTGACAAGATGACTTCTGGTTTGCAGAAGTCAGATTTGATTATTGTTGCAGGACGGCCTTCTATGGGTAAAAGTGCTCTGGCTGTATCTATCGCTGAAAATGTCAGTATTGTCGGAGGTAAGAACGTTGCGATCTTTAGCTTAGAAATGTCTAAGGAGCAGCTTGTTCAGAGAATGCTTTGTTCCCAGGCAAGAGTTGATGCTCACAAAGTAAGGTCAGGTTTTTTGTCTCCTTCAGATTGGCCAAAACTGACTTCAGCAGCGGCAAAACTATCTGGCTCTAAAATATTTATTGATGATACGCCTGCTATATCGGCATTGGAATTGAGAGCAAAAGCTAGGAGATTGAAAGCAAATCATGGTCTTGACCTGATCATTCTTGATTATCTTCAGTTGATGAGAGGTTCTACCAAGTCAGATAGTCGACAACAAGAAATTTCAGAAATATCACGTTCTTTAAAGGCATTAGCAAGGGAATTAAGTGTCCCTTTTATTGCCTTGAGCCAGTTGTCTAGAGCAGTCGAGGCAAGGCAAGATCATAGGCCTCAATTGTCTGATTTAAGAGAGTCTGGAGCTATTGAACAGGATGCAGATGTTGTTGTTTTGCTTATGAGGGAAGAGTATTACAACCCGACAGAAGAGAATAGAGGAATTGCGGATGTAATAATTGCAAAACAAAGAAATGGCCCGGTTGGAACCTTAAAGCTCCAATTCACCAAGGAATATATGCGCTTTGAAAATCTTGCACATGTTGATTGACAGCTGCAAGTATTGACTTTATAATCAAACAAATCAGTCAAACCAATAATTAACCACATGGATAATTAACAATGAAAAAAACACTAATATTCTTATTACTATTTTTAACTACTGTTACTTTTATTAATAGCAAAGCAGTTCTTGCTCAAAACGCAGGAACAAAAGTTGTTAAAGCAATTGAGGTTAAAGGAAATAATACGATTGGGATAGCGACTATTCTTTCTAAGATAAAAACACGTGTTGGACAAGAATATCTTCAGTCAGTTGTTAGCGATGATTTAAAAAGATTGTATAATACAGGTTATTTTTCTGATGTGAAGGTTGATAGGGTGGATCATGAAGATGGTTTGAAAGTTATCATTTATCTAGAGGAAAAGCCAATTGTTGAAGAAGTTACCTTTTCTAAAACGAAATATTTAAAAGGTAAATCTTTAAAAAGAAAAATAAAGACTACTGCTGGCAAGTTTTTAGATAAAAAAGATTTAAAGGATGATATTGATACTATAAAAGAGCTTTATTCCAAAAAAGGTTTTATCCAGGCAGAGGTTGAAGAAGAGGTTTTTGTTGATGAGGTGACTAATAAAGTTAGTATACATTTCATTGTTAGAGAAGGTTATCGGGTAAGGATTAAAAATATCAATGTTCTTGGATGTGAAGCATATAAAAAGAAAAAGATACTCAGGGTCATAAAGACCCGTAAAAAAACTATTTTTACTGGTGGTTATTTAAAAGAGGAGATGCTGAAAGAAGACATGGGGAGGATCACTTCTTTCTATGAACAAAATGGTTTTATTGATGCGAAAGCTGAGTATACAACAGAGGCTTTATATAAAGGTCGCGTTGAGATTAATATCAAAATAAATGAAGGCAAAAGGTACTCAGTTGGAAACGTTGTTGTTTTAGGTAACAGAATCCTTTCAGACAAGGAAATATTTTCAGTAATGGAATATATCGAGGAAGGCAATGTTTTTAGTAGAGAAAAGTTAAGTGTTGATCTGGCTGGAATTCGTACGTTATATTTTGATAGAGGCTATATCTTTGCTAATGTCGAAGAATCAACGTCGCTTGATACAAATACAGGAAAAGTTGAAGTTAAGATCAATATTGTCGAGGGTGGGTTAGCTTATATTGAAAAGATCAAAGTTCAGGGAAACACTAGGACAAGAGACATTGTTATTAGAAGAGAATTAAGGATGTTCCCTGGAGATAGGTTCGATGGCACAAAATTAAGAAGGAGTAAGGAGCGTCTAAGCAATCTGGGATATTTTGAAGAAGTAGATTTTGATATTGAGGATACAGATGCATTAGATAGGAAGAATTTAGTTGTTCAGATCAAAGAAGCAAAAACAGGGACTTTTAGTTTTGGAGGTGGTTTTAGCACGGTTGATCAGGTTGTTGGTTTTGTTGAAATTGAACAAAGGAACTTTGATTTTGCAAATTGGCCAACGTTTACAGGTGGTGGCCAACAGTTGAAGGTGCGCGCAGAGACAGGTTCTACAAAGAACAATCTTCTTTTGAGCTTTACGGAGCCATGGATATTTGATTATCCTGTTTCAGGTGGTTTTGATATTTATAGAAGAGTTAGGGAGCGTGAAGAGAATACTGGTTATGCTTATGATGAAGAAAGAATAGGTGGCGCCATTCGATTTGGCAAACAGTTCAATGATATTGTTTCAGGCGGTGTTTCATATAAGCGTGAAGAAATAACCATTGAGAATTTTGAAACTGGAGTTTCTGCTGATCTGCTTGATGAAGAAGGCACGAATACCACAAGCATGATCGGTTTTACCTTATCAAGAGATACTAGAGATAGTGTTTTTTCTCCAACAAAGGGTTTGTCTTTAAGCGGTGGATTTGATGTCGCTGGTAGTTTTCTGGGAGGAGATAAAGATTTCTTTAGGTTACAAGCTAGGTCAAGCTATTACATACCTTTGAAATTCAAATCTGTTTTGGAGTTCAGAGTTCAAGGTGGGTATGTAAATGCTTTTGATAATTCTAGTAAAGTTCCTATCTTTGAGAGGTTCTTTGCTGGTGGTGCTAGCACCATTAGAGGGTATGATGAAAGAAAAGTTGGACCTCTTGATTCTAGTACTAATGATCCTATTGGTGGGGAGAGCATGTTTGTTGCGAACATAGAATATACTATTCCTCTGATAGATTTTATTAAGCTGGCAGCATTTTTTGATTCTGGAAATGTTTGGCCAACAGTTGAGGATTTTGGATCAGATGGTTTTAAATCTGGCATGGGTTTAGGTTTAAGAGTTAAAACACCAGTTGGCCCTATTAATCTTGATTATGGGTATCCGTTAAATAATGAACCTGGTGAAGATGGCAAGTCTGGTAAATTTTATTTCAGTGTAAGTCGAGGATTTTAAAAAAGGAGGTTGTTAATGAAAGCTTTAAGACTATTAGTTCTTTTTTCTGTCGCAATGTTTCTTCTGACAGCGAATTCTTATGCGCAGAATAAAGACGGAAAAATGGGATATGTAGATATCAGTCGTTTATTTGACAGTTACTACAAGACAAAAGAGTATGATGAGGTTTTAAATGGAAAACATACTTCTTTTCAGGAAGAAGTTAAAAATAAAGTCGAAGAGATCAAAGAAAAAGAAAGCAAATTAGTTCTTCTTGCCGATGATAAAAAGGCAGGGCTAGAAACAGAAATTGAAACAATGAGAACAAATCTTTTAGAGTTTGATCGTCAGAAGAAAACAGATCTAACGAAAGAGCGGAATGAAAAGATCCAGGAATTGCTTCTTGAGATCGAACATATTATCAGTAATTTTGCTGAGAAAGAAAATTATTCAGTGATCTTGAATGATAGGGTTTTGATTTATGGAAATCCTGACCTAGAGTTGACAGAAAAAATATTAAAGATTTTAAACGAGAATGAAGCGAAGTAATTTGTTTTCGTAAGAATAGGGGACAGAGCCCTATTTTTATTCAAAGAAAATATAGAGAAAATAGGGCACTGTCCCTTATTAAAATATAGGAAATAATATGCAAAAGACCTTAGCCGAGATAGCAGAATTGATCGGGGGCGAGGTTGTTGGTGATAAGACATTAGTGATAACAGGGGTTAATGGTCTCCAGGAAGCTAAAGCAGGAGAGTTGACCTTTGTTTCAAATTCTAAATATGCTCCAATTGCTAAAGAAACTAAAGCTTCAGCAATAATCATATCCAGGGATATGTCGATTCCTGGGAAAACAGTAATTCTCACCGATAGTCCCTCTATTGCTTTCACAGAAGTGATCTCTTTATTCGCTTCGTCAGGCAAGTCAAAATTTAAGGGCATACATGCGTCAGCAGTAATTTCTGAGGATGCTTCAATTGGCAATAATGTCTCGATCGGTCCAAATGTTATTATAGAAGATGGCGTTTCAGTTGGAGAAGGCTGTGCTATTTATGGCGGGGTTTTTATTGGGCACAAAACAGTAATAGGTAAGAATTGTATTTTTTATCCCAATGTAGTTATTATGGACCGTTCAAAAATAGGTGATAACGTAATTATTCACAGTGGAACGGTTATTGGGTCTGATGGTTTTGGGTATGAGCAGGTTGATGGAAAACATAAAAAGATACCTCAGATAGGCATTGTTGTTATTGAGGATGATGTAGAGATCGGGGCAAATGTTACTATTGATAGGGCAAGGTTCGATAAAACTTTTATCGGGCGAGGTACCAAAATTGATAATTTAGTACAGGTGGCCCATAATGTTTCAATAGGTGAGGATTGTATTATAATATCGCAAGTTGGCATTTCAGGAAGTGTTAATATCGGGAAGAATGCAATATTGGCAGGTCAGGTGGGAGTCGTCGGGCATTTGACAATCGGTGAAGGAGCAATTGTAACTGCGCAAAGCGCTGTTATGAAATCCATACCGCCTTTTACAAAAGCACTGGGATCTCCTGCCAGGGCATATGCAGATCAAATGAAAATTAATGCATGTGCTCAAAGACTCCCTTCATATGTCAAAGAGATAAATGAATTAAAAAAACAAGTTAAGGAGCTTAAGGAACAGATAGATAATGGCAGTAAAGCAAAGAACAATTAAACAGGAGTTTTCAATATCGGGCGTAGGTCTTCATACTGGGGTTTCCGTTGATGTAATATTTAAACCAGCTGATGAAAATGCTGGTATTGTTTTTATTAGGACGGATTTGCCTGATAAACCTGTCATGAAAGTATCTCCAGAAAATGTTTTTTCAGACCCTCAGGGATCTCGTTGTACTTCCTTGGGGACAAAAGATGTGCAAGTTAGGACTGTAGAGCATTTGATGAGTGTTCTATGTGGATTGAATATAAGTAATCTTATTGTTGAAGTTAATGCTGAAGAGATCCCTGGGATGTGTGGCAGTGCGAAAGAGATTTTATCTGCGTTTAAAAAGGCTGGCGTTGTTGAACAAGACGCAGATCAAGAATTTTATGAAATTAAGGAGCCGATAGGTGTTCAAAGTAAAGATGCATCAATTTATATCGTTCCATCTCAAGATTTCAAGATCTCTTATACTTTGGATTATGATCATCCATATCTTAGATCACAGTTTTTTAGCATTAACGTCACTTCTGAATCTTTTGAAAATGAGATCGCGCCTTGCAGGACCTTTTGTGTTGAGTCGGAAGCGGCTGAGCTAAAAGCAAGAGGGCTTGGAAAGGGTGCAAGTTATAGGAATACGCTTGTTGTTGGCAAGGATGGTGTCCTTGAAAATGAAGTGCTTTTTAAGGATGAGTTCGCACGTCATAAGATTTTAGATTTTATCGGGGATCTTTATTTGTTCGGTATGCCGATCAAAGGCCATGTTTTTGCTGTTAGAAGTGGTCATAAATTAAATTTAGAACTTCTAAAAAAAATATATAGACAAAAAGAAAAAAGTAAAAAGAAAACGGTCGTTCCAGTTTTTAATGAAGAAGGAAGAAGGGAGATCGATATAAACGGTATTATGCAAATACTCCCTCACAGGTATCCGTTCTTGCTTATTGATAGAGTTGTTGAAGTTGAAAAAGGAAAAAAAGCAATTGGGCTGAAGAATGTTACAATAAATGAGAATTATTTTCAGGGTCATTTTCCGACGAATCCTGTTATGCCGGGAGTGTTGATGGTGGAAGCAATGGCTCAAACTGCGGGTGTTATGATGTTGACTGATGAAGACCGACATGGCAGGCTAGCTTTTTTTATGGCAATTGATAAAGTAAAATTCAGAAAGGTCGTCAGTCCTGGTGACCAATTGATAATTGATGTTGAGGTCATAAAAGATAGGACGAGAGTTGCTCAAGTTAGAGGTTTTGTTAAAGTGAATGGTGAAGTTGTTGCTGAAGCGGATATGATGTTCTCTTTTGCGCCTTCATCATTTTTGAATCAATAAATAAGATTATCTGTTTTAAAAATCAGCAATTTCATCTAAAATATAATTAATAGGAAACTCATATGGAAAATATAAATATTCATAAAACAGCGATAATTCATTCAGGGGCAAAAGTCTCTCCGGGAGTTACGATAGGGCCTTACTCGATCATAGATAGTGATGTCACGTTAGGAGACAATGTTCGTATTGGAAGCCATTGCGTTATTACAGGACAAACGAAGATCGGACGTAATTGTAAGATCTATACTGGAGCGGTGGTAGGAAGTGCACCTCAGGACAAAAAACATTCTTCTGACGATAATGTTTTTTTAAACATAGGCGAGAATAATGTTATAAGAGAATATGTAACGATCAACACTGGAACAGCAGAGGGTGGCGGTAAAACTGTTATATGTGACAATAATCTACTTATGGCTTATTCACATGTCGCTCATGATTGTGTTATTGGCAATAATTGTATTATGGCAAATGCTGCAACTTTAGGAGGACATGTTGTCCTAGAAGATAATGCAATGATCGGTGGATTTTCAGCTGTTCATCAGTTTACGAGAGTGGGACGTTTAGCTATTATTGGAGGGTGTTCCAAGGTCGTGCAGGATGTGCCACCATTTTCAATGTGCGATGGGCATCCAGCAAAAGTAATTAAAATTAATACAGTTGGGTTAAAGCGAGCAGGTATTTCTAGCGAGGTTGCTGGAAATCTAAAGAAAGCATTTAAAGTTCTTTTTAGGCAGGGACTATCAAAAACTAATGCTGTAAAAAAGGCGATAGAAGAAGTGCCTAATTGTCCAGAACTGGAACATTTGATATTTTTTATAAAAACTTCTGAGAGAGGTTTGTGCAGTTAGCGAGTTAATTAGAAAGTTAGTGTTTTTCTTTTAAAGATTATACATATGCAAACAAAGATATTAGGTCTCATCGCCGGTAATGGAAAATTTCCCATCTTATTTGCTCAGAAAGCAAAATCCCAAAACTATAAAGTGATTGCTGCTGGAATAAAAGGAGATACTTCTTTTTTATTAAAGTATTTCGTAAGCGAGTACTCTCTTTTTAAGGCAGGTGAGCTGAAAAAGCTTTTCTCATTTTTTAAGGACAAGGGAGTGACCCATGCTATTATGGCGGGTCAAGTTAGTCAGAGGAATCTTTTTAAGAATGATGTTGTTTTCGACGAGGATTTTCAAGCGATATTCGACTCTTTAAAGGACAGAAAGGCAGATACTATATTTTCGGCGATCGCAGATAAGCTAAAAGAGAATGGTATAGAGCTGGTTGATTCAACGTTCTTGCTCAAGGATTGCTTAGCATCAAAAGGAGTTTTAACTGACAGGAAGCCAGATCATGAAGAGTTAGAGGATATAGAATTTGGCAAAGAGATCGCCAAGCGAATGGGGGCGGTTGATGTTGGTCAAACAGTTGTTATTAAAAGAAAAGCGATTGTTGCTATAGAAGCAATGGAAGGCACTGATAAAACTATTTATCGCGGGGGAAAAATTGCTAAAACTGGAGCAGTGATTGTAAAAATGAGCAAGCCAAACCAAGATCTGCGCTTTGATGTGCCTGTGATCGGTCCGAGGACAATAGCTATTATGAAAAAATGTTCGGCAAGTTGCCTTGCGATTGAATCAGGGAAAACATTGATAATAGATAAAGATATTTGTTTGAAGATGGCCAATTCAGCAGGTATTTGTATAGTTTCAGTTTAATTCTCTTGCTTTTTTGTTTATTTTTGAGCATTTTAAAATATTTTTTCATATTATTAAGAATCATTGATTTCTAATATGTTTCTTTAATTTCCTCGCCGAAAGAGACCTTTTCCTTTTGATTGACACCAAAATGCTTTTTCTATATAATTGTATACTGCATTAATTAATATTAATATTATTAAACTAGGATGTCTTATGGAAGTTGATGAAATAAAAAGAATAAGAATAGAAAAACTTAAAAGCCTTAAAGAGATCGGTATTGATCCATACGGTGGAAAATTTGGACCGATTAATGATATTAAAAGTGTTATTGATAACTTCGAAGAAGAAAAAGAAGTTATTCTTGCTGGTCGGTTAATGGCAGTTAGAAGTCATGGCAAAGTTCTCTTTGCAGATATCTTAGATCAAACTGGCAGTATGCAGCTTTTTATTAAGATCGGTGTTATTGAGGCAGAAATAGTTAAGGCTTTAGATATCGGAGATATTATTGGTGTAAAGGGGACATTGTTCGTTACGAAAATGGGCCAACAAAGTCTTCGCGCCATGAAGATAGATGTGCTTTCCAAATCCTTAATGACTTTGCCTGAAAAGTGGCATGGTTTGAAAGATGTTGAAATCAGATATCGTCAAAGATATGTAGACTTAATTGCTAACCCGGATGTTAAGGACCTATTTATTAAAAGAAGTAAAATTGTTTCGCTGATCAGGAAATTTCTGGATGATCAGGGATTCCTCGAGGTCGAAACTCCGATGCTTCAGCCTTTGGCCGGAGGTGCACGTGGTAGACCTTTCAAAAGTCTTCATAATACATATGACATGGATGTATTTTTAAGGATCGCTCCAGAGTTATATTTGAAAAGATTATTAGTCGGCGGAATGGAAAGAGTTTATGAGATCAATAGGAATTTCAGGAATGAAGGGGTTTCAACTAGACATAATCCTGAATTTACCATGCTTGAGGTATATCAGGCATATGGTGATTATGAGGATATGATGAAATTAACGGAAGATCTTATAAGTGGTTTGGCAAAAGAGATCACGGGCTCTTATAAGGTGATGTATCAAGGAAAAGAAATTGATTTTACTGCGCCTTGGGAAAGAAGGTCCTTTGCTGGAGTAGTAAAAGAAAAATTTGATATAAATCCGGAAGATAGCGCTGAAGTAATGCTTGAAAAGGTTAAGGTTAAAAAAAACACTAAAGTAAAGGTAGACAAGTTAACACGTTCTGCAGTTATGAAGATCGTTGAAGATGTGCTTGAAGAAGATGAGATAATAAACCCAGTTTTCTTTACTGATTATTTTACTTTCTTATGCCCTTTAGCAAAGACCATGCCTGATAATCCAGCAATATCTCAAAGATTCGAAGCGTTTGTTGCAGGAATGGAGATCGGCAATGCATATTCAGAGCTTAATGATCCGATCGAGCAAAGAAAGAGGTTGTTAGAAGATCTTGAAGATGATGTGGAGACCGGCAATAGATGTATAGATGAAGATTTTCTAAATGCCCTAGAGTATGGAATGCCGCCAGCGGGTGGCCTTGGAATTGGGATCGATAGATTAGTCATGCTTCTAACAGATGCAGCATCTATTAGGGACGTTATTCTTTTTCCATTGATGAAGCCGCAACAAAAATAGATTGTAATATATTATTAATAGTCGAAATAATTATTTTTTATAAAGCAATGCTAAAGAAAGGAATCGAATTTTATGAAAGATGAAATTATTGATCAAAATAATGTTTCCCGGGATCTACTGATGGCCTATTTTGATAAAGCTTATTTTCAAACTTCTTTAGATGACAAAGGCAGTTTGTTTATCCAGGATAAATTCAGGATATTTATAGATATTGGCAAGAAGAAAGCTAATATCACTTTGGGAGTTTATTTTAATCTCAAAGAAGGCTGTTTGTTTTCTGACGTTTTGGATTACGCAAATGTTATTAATAAAGAGCTGATCCAAATAAAAGCGATAGCAGGCGAAAAAGTTATAACTATTGAATATGATATTTGGATTGAAGGTGGGGCTTTAGTAAAGAATGTCATGGCTTCATACAGAAGTTTTGTTTCTCAAGTTTCTGCTTCAATAGGCAAAGATAGAAATCAAGTGCTTTTATAGTCTTTCACAGCACAGGAAAGTATAAAACTTTCCCGGCTGCATAAAAATCATAAGTTATCGCGTAGCGATTTTCTTGAGTAAAGGATAATTTTGGGTTACGAAAATTGGATTAGTTATCGGTATTTAATAGCAAGTAAAGGGCGCTTTTTAACCTTTCTGAACGTTATCTCTATAGCTGGTGTTGCTATTGGCGTTATGGCATTGATCATTGTAATTGGTGTTATGACTGGTTTTGGTAATAATTTGAGAGAGAAGATAATAGGCACCACGCCTCATATTATGATCGAGAAGGAAACTACTATCGAGAATTATTCTGCGATCCAAAAGAATATAAGTAATATTGCTGAAGTAGAAAATTCAGCGCCATACGTTCAGGGTAATATATTCCTTGAGAGCTCAGGACAGGCAATTGGATTGGTTGTTCGTGGAATTGATGCAATAAAAGAAGATAAAGTAACAAAGATCAGTCAGTACTTGATAAAAGGAGACCTTAAGGAACTTAAAGGTGACAATGTAATAATTGGTAGTGAGTTAGCAAGGTATTTTGGTTATTCTCCAGGAGACGAGATCACTCTTATATCTCCCAGCTCTGGGTTGTCCGGGCAAGGATGGAGATATAAATTCAAAATTTCAGGCATTTTTACGACCGGTATGGCAGATTATGATATGAATGTCATTGCAATTGATATAATTAAAGCTCAAGAAATATTTGGATTGCCTGAAGGATTTTCAACTGGCATAGGGGTTAAATTGCAGAACCCTAATCAGTCAGAAGAGGTTAAAGAAAAAATTTATAATTTAATAGGGTATGGTTATATCGTAAAAACTTGGATAGATAGCAATAGAAATCTTTTTGATGCTTTGTTCCTAGAGAAATGGGGCTTGTTCATAATCTTGACCCTAATGGTAATTGTTGCATCTTTTAATATTATAAGCACATTAGTAGTTACTGTTACAAGCAAGATCCATGATATTGGAATATTAAAATCTATTGGAGTTACAAAAAAGTCTATTCGTAGGATTTTTATTAAACAAGGTCTTTTTATCGGGAGCTTGGGTACTTTTTGGGGTGTGCTATTAGGCGTTTCAATTAGTTATATTTTAAAAAATTATGTGAAGGTCCCTAAAGAGATCTACT
This sequence comes from Candidatus Omnitrophota bacterium, assembly GCA_018812705.1. GTDB lineage: Bacteria > Omnitrophota > Gorgyraeia > Zapsychrales > Zapsychraceae > Zapsychrus_A. Next base: position 49,030 of record JAHJCZ010000028.1, on the reverse strand, counting down.
CGATAGATCATGTCCCCGTTGAATTACAAATGTTTGATATGTTTGTTATTGTTGCTGCTGCTTTGATAATCAGTTATTTAGCTACGATATATCCTGCAGCAAAGGCAGCTAGTTTAGAACCAGTAGAAGCATTGAGATATGAATAATTAATGTTACTAAAAGCTAAAAATATAAAAAAAACTTACGATCATGCAGCAAGTTCTTTTGATGTCTTAAAAGGAATTGATCTTGAGGTCGAAAAAGGTGAATTTGTTTCGATAGTAGGGCCTTCAGGCGCCGGTAAGTCAACTTTACTTCATATTTTAGGATGTTTGGACAAGCCTAGCGATGGAGTTGTTATTGTTGAGGATGAAGATATATATAAATTAACAGATACTCAAAGAGCTAAGGTCAGAAATAACAAAATTGGTTTTGTGTTTCAGTTCTATCATCTTTTAGGTGAGTTCACTGCTTTAGAGAATGTTATGCTACCTTTGCTTGTAAAAGAAAATCGTCAGGTGAACAATAAGTTAAAAGAAAAAGGCCGAGAGCTTTTGGCTTTGGTTGGTTTGGAAAAAAGAGTTGATCATAAGCCAAACCAATTGTCTGGCGGCGAACAGCAAAGGGTCGCAATAGCAAGGGCATTGATAAATGGCCCTAAGTTGATACTTTGTGATGAGCCTACTGGTAATTTGGATTCAGAAAGTGGAAAAAATGTTATTGATCTGTTGTTGCAATTAAATCAGAAAAATAATCAATCTGTAGTTGTTGTCACGCATGATGACGATATCGCAAAAATATCGCCGAAAGTAATTCATATGCGGGATGGAATATTAATTTAGTTATAAAAAATAAAAAAGGTGAGGATTTTATGAAAGTTTATGTAAATGGAAAATTTGTTGAAAAACAAGATGCAAAAGTTTCTGTTTTTGATCATGGGCTTCTTTATGGCGATGGGGCTTTTGAAGGAATAAGGTCTTATAATAGCGTTGTTTTTAAGTTAAAAGAACATGTCGATAGATTGTATGAAACAATTCATACGCTTATGATAGAAGTTCCTCTTACAAAAAAGCAAATGATGCAACTTATTGTTGATACCTTGAAAAAGAATAAATTGAAAGATGCATACATTAGGGTTCTTATAACGCGCGGAGAAGGAGACCTTGGATTGGATCCCAAAAAGTGCATAGGTTCTGCAGGTATCATTATAATTACTGATAAGATAACACTTTATCCAAAAGAACTTTATCAAAATGGAATGGAGATAATCACAGTTCCTACAATAAGGAATAATCCTGAGGCTCTGAATCCTCAGCTAAAATCCTTAAATTATTTGAACAACATTTTAGCAAAGATAGAAGCTGGCAATTCAGGTTATAGCGAAGCTATCATGTTAGATCATCAAGGGTATGTTGCAGAATGTACAGGAGACAACATTTTTATTTTCAAAAATGGGGTCCTTTCAACTCCAAGTCAAGGAGGATTGAAGGGGATCACAAGAGATGTCGTTCTTAAGTATGCCCAAAAGACAAAAATAAAAACAAAAGAATGCCAGATCACGAGACATGAAGTTTATACATCAGAGGAGTGTTTTCTGACGGGAACTGCTGCTGAGATCATTCCTGTAGTCAAGGTTGATGGCAGGCGTATTGGAAATGGTAAGCCGGGGGGCAATAACCAAGAAGATGCTGAAAATGTTTCAAGTAGTAACAAAAAACGATGGTGTAAAATATTAGTAAAAAGCCACAGAAAGAGAATAGGGAGTCATTATGCTTTGTGATATTTGTTGTAAGAAGAAAGCTACTGTGCATTTAACAGAGATCATCGATGAGCAAATGTCCGAGATGCATCTATGTGAATCTTGTGCAAAGGAAAAGAGCGTCCAGATGGAGCAACAGTTTGGATTAGCAGATTTACTTGCAGGATTGTCTGATTTTGGGAAACAAGTAAAGGATGTTGAGAAAGCTGATTTAAAATGTTCTAACTGCGGCTTAAGTTATGATGATTTTAGGAAATTAGGAAGATTAGGTTGTAGCCAGTGTTATGATTCCTTTAAAGTTCATTTATCTACTTTGCTAAAAAAGATCCATGGATCCAATCGTCATTCTGGAAAAGGCCCTGTTGATTTTACTGAGGCAAAAGGGGAAATAAAAGTTGATGACCTTCAAGGATTCAAGCAGCAATTACTGGAAGCTATTGGAGTAGAAGATTTTGAATTAGCGGCAAAGCTAAGAGATAAAATCCATGAAATTGAAAAGAAAGATGGTAATTAAAATGGAATTTAATGATTTTATTAACAACAAGGGAGAATGGCTGAAGGGAACGGGGGCTCATTCTGACATTGTTATGTCTTCTCGGATCCGATTAGCACGCAACTTAATGCTTAAGCCGTTTCCTAATAAAGCAAGAAAAAAAGAGTTAACTGACATATTGTCCGAAATTAAAGGAGCTATGGACAGTATTGATCTGTTCAAGGGTTCAATGTTCTTTAAAATTAGCGAGCTAGACAATATTGAGAAACAATTTCTAATTGAACGTCATTTGATGAGCCATGATCATGCTGTCAACACTGAAGGGAAAGCTTTGGTTTTTTCCAAGGAAGAAGGGCTTGCTGTTATGATCAATGAAGAGGACCATCTTAGGATCCAAGTTATGCAGTCAGGATTGAATTTGAGCGATACATGGGAAGTAGCAAACTCAATTGATGATCAATTAGCCGCGAAACTGGCTTTTGCCTATTCATCTAAATGGGGATATTTAACTGCTTGCCCAACAAATACTGGGACGGCAATGCGTGGTTCAGTAATGTTGCATCTGCCTGCTCTAGTTATGACAAAACAAGTTAATAAAGTCTTAGCAGCAGTATCAAAGCTGAATTTTGCTTCTCGCGGTTTTTATGGCGAGGGGACTCAAGCTAGCGGTAATTTCTATCAGATATCTAATCAAGTATCCTTGGGGCACAGCGAGAAGGAAATAATCCAGAATATTGATGGGCTTATACGTCAAGTTATTGATCAAGAAGAACAGGCTCGACAAGCTTTGCTGTTACAGAATAAACCTATGCTTGAAGATAAGATATTCCGGTCTTTTGGAGTATTGAAAAATGCACATATAATATCGAGTCAAGAAACAGTTGAAATGTTATCTATGGTTCGATTAGGGATAGATCTTGAAATAATAAAAGACCTAGATAGAGGTATCATTAATGAACTATTCATAATGATACAACCTGCACATTTACAAAAGCTAGAAGGAAAAAAATTATTAGTTGCAGACAGAGATATAAAAAGAGCAAAACTAATTAGGGAAAAATTGGGAGGGGAAAAATAATGTTCAATAGATTTACGGAAAGAGCAAGAAAAGTAATTGTTTACGCCAAAGAAGAAGCAAGAAGGTTTAATCATGATTATATTGGAACAGAGCATCTTTTGCTTGGTTTGGTTCGTGAAGGTGAGGGTGTTGCAGCCGCAGTGTTACAGAAAGTAAGCCTTGATCTGGAGACTATTAGAATTGAAGTTGAAAAATTAGTTCAGCCAGGTCCTCAAACCCAGGTAATGGGGGATATTCCTTTCACTCCAAGGTCTAAGAAAGCTCTTGAGCTATCTGCAGAAGAAGCAAGGGCTCTTGGCCATAACTATATTGGAACAGAGCATCTTCTTTTAGGATTGGTAAAAGAGGGAGAAGGAATGGCCTACAGGGTTTTACTTAATTTAGGTTTGGATCTTGGTAAGTTGCGAACTGAAGTTATGGAGCTATTAGGCTCGGGTATTCCTGGATTCAATACACAAGAGCAGGAAAAAACAAACAAAACCCCTGCGATCGATGCTTATGGACGCAATCTTAATAAGTTAGCTAGAGATGGAAAATTAGATCCTGTAATTGGTCGAGAGGAAGAAATAGAGAGAATAGTTCAGATCTTAAGTCGTAGAACAAAGAACAATCCTGTGTTGTTAGGTGAAGCTGGTGTTGGAAAGACGGCTATTGTTGAAGGGTTAGCTCAGCTAGTTGTTAAAGGAGATGTGCCAGAAATCCTTAGAGATAAGACAATTGTTGTTTTAGATTTAGCGCTTATGATAGCCGGAACTAAATATAGAGGTCAATTTGAGGAAAGGATCAAAGCTATCATGGATGAGATCAGGCGTTCAGGTAACTTGATACTTTTTATTGATGAGCTTCATACATTAGTTGGTGCTGGTGCAGCCGAAGGTGCTATTGATGCTGCAAATATCTTAAAGCCGGCTTTATCACGTGGAGAGATCCAGTGTATTGGTGCTACTACTTTAGATGAGTATCGCAAGCACATTGAGAAAGATGCGGCTTTAGAAAGAAGATTTCAAACAATAATGGTAGATCCTCCCTCAGTGGATCAAGCTATTCAGATACTTAAAGGATTAAGGGATAGATACGAAGCACATCATAGAGTGCAGTTTTCTGATGAATCTTTAGATGCCGCAGTTAAACTTTCTGAAAGATATATTTCAGGAAGAGCTCTGCCTGACAAGGCTGTTGATATTTTAGATGAAGCTGGTTCAAGGGCACGTCTGAAGGCAATGGTCGCACCTCCTGGACTTAAAGACCTAGAGGCTGAAATTGAAAAATTGAAAGAGCAAAAAGAAGACTATATCAAAATCCAAGATTTTGAAAAAGCTGCGAATATGAGGGATCAAGAGCGAGAAACAAGGAACAAACTTGAGCAGATAAGAAAAGATTGGACTGAAGAAAGAGATAAAATAACTATAGTTATCGGGTATGAAGATATAGCTAAGGTTGTTTCACAATGGACAAAAGTGCCTCTTGTAAGATTGGAGCAAAAAGAAAGCCAGAAGTTGTTAAATATGGAAGACCAGATAAATCAGGTTGTCGTTGGTCAAAAAGAAGCTATCAGTGCTATTGCACGTGCAGTAAGGCGCTCTAGAGCAGGTATTAAGGATCCTAAGAGGCCGATCGGTTCTTTTGTGTTCTTAGGGCCTACTGGTGTTGGAAAAACACTTTTGGCACAAGCTTTGGCTGAGTTTATGTTCGGTGGAAAAGATGCTTTATTGCAGATAGATATGTCTGAATACATGGACAAGTTCAATGTTTCTCGTTTAATTGGTGCACCTCCAGGATATGTGGGTTATGAAGAGGGTGGACAGTTAACCGAAAAAGTAAGAAGAAAACCATATTCTGTCGTGCTTCTGGATGAGATCGAAAAAGCTCACCCAGATGTTTTTAATCTGCTTTTGCAAGTATTTGAAGAAGGAAGGTTGACGGATAGTTTGGGTAGAAAAGTTGATTTTAGAAATACGATAATTCTTATGACCTCTAATGTTGGTGCGGACATGTTGCGAAAACAAGGCTCTCTTGGTTTTGCGGTACAAGCACAAGAGGCCTCATATGAAAACATGAAATCACGTCTTCTTGTTGAGGTCAAAAATACGTTTAAACCAGAGTTCTTGAACAGGGTTGACGATATTATAGTATTTCAATCTCTTACAAAAGAAAATCTTCATGAGATCGTTAAAATTGAAATAGCATACGTTTTGGGTAGATTAAAAGATAAAGGCATTGATATGGAGATCAATGAAGAAGCGGTAGCTTTGCTGATTGAAAAGGGTTTTGATCCTGTCTATGGAGCAAGGCCTTTAAAGAGAACGATCCAACGATTGGTAGAAGATCCTCTTTCAGAAGATATTATTTCTGGGAAGTTCACAGAAGGAAGTAAAATTAAAGCGGTCAGGAGCAAGGATATTATTGTTTTTGAATGATATAAATGAAATGCAAAATAACAATATTCGTTCTGGGCATTTGCCTCTTTTTCCCTGTCAATTCATTCTCGAAAGATGTTTTTTCTTTTGATGGTAGAGTTGATGTTGATAAAGAGCAGATAGAATTCAATCTTGATTTCTTTGACCGAGGGACGATCATTGTTAAGAGCGAAATGCGGGATGATAAAGAGCTATCCGTGCTATTTGACGCTGAGCACTTTAAAGCTTTTCAATTTGATATATCAACTGAGATCAGGGGACTAATTGAATTTTCAGGTAAAGAAAAGAATGCTATTGGTGCTATTTTCGGGAAAATTTGGAGTGATTATACACTGCTCAACTATAAGCCGATAAGAGAGCTTACTGGTCAGTTTGAATTGAAGAACAATAAGTTGTATTTAAGGTCTTTCTCTTTCGGCAAAGTGTCTTGTAATGGTTTTATTGATCTAGATAGTCCTTATAATGTAGATTTGGCTTTCAATTTAGCGATGATAGAGATGAATGACTTTCTGGATTTCTGGATGATAGACAGAAAGGATGATTCTGGCGGGCTTGTATCGGGAACGATCGGTGTTGCAGGAAATCTTAGCAAATTATTTTTAAAAGGCAGGCTAGAAAGTCACGATGGGTTTATAAAGAAAATTAAATTTAACAGCCTTTATATTAATGTTAATGGTGTTTATCCTAAGCTTGAAGTTTTTGATTCATCAATAGCAGAAAAAGATGGATTTAGTTTTACTTTTAGTGGGCCTATAGACCTGAGTGATAAAGAAAATTTTAAGAAGCAGATAAAAGAGCTTACTTTCATGCTGGATGTTAGGGGAGCAGATTCTGGCCTCGAATGGACGATAAAAAAATACAACAAAGAAAAAGGGAGCTCTGGTACAACAGAGCTAAAGTATTTCCTTCAAAATAATCCTATTTCTGGTTTGTTATCAAATGAAGATACAGGAGTTTTAGGCGTAGAGAGACGGATTAGTTTTTAACAATATTTAGTTAATGAGATAGCTTAATAATATTATGGTCTATCGTTTCATAAGTTATATTGGGGAGTTATCGCTTCTTGGCGGAAGAACCTTTTATTGGGTTTTTGTTCCGCCTTTTAAATTCAATAGAATATTAACTCAATCAAAACGCGTTGGGCCAGAAAGTTTTTTTATTGCTTCGTTGGTCGCTTTTTTTATCGGAATTATCATGTCTTTGCAGATGGCATATCAAATGGTTGAGCTGTCAGCAGAAATTTATATTCCAAGCATTGTTGCAATATCGATAACGAGGGAGTTGGCCCCTGTCTTGACTGCTTTAATTGTAGCAGGAAGAGTTGGGGCAGGAATGACAGCTGAGCTAGGAACGATGACAGTAACGGAGCAAGTTGATGCCTTAAAAGCATTTGCAGTCAATCCTGTCAAGTATTTGGTCGTCCCACGGTTTCTAGCACTAGTGATAATGTTGCCAGTGTTGACTATTTTCGCTGATGTTATCGGGATATTAGGAGGATTTGTTATTTGTGTATACAAGTTGTTCTTAAGCCCTTCTTTGTATTGGTCGATGGTGATACAGTCTTTGACAGCTAAGGATATTTTGACTGGTTTATGCAAAACGATTGTTTTTGGTGCGATTATTGCTTTGGTAGGATGTCATCAAGGACTGAATGTTGATAGCGGGGCAGAAGGGGTAGGAAAAGCCACGACACAATCTGTAGTTGTTTCGTTCATTCTTATCATAATGGCAGATTGTTTATTCACTACAATGTTTTATTTTATTTGGAATATTTAGGGATCATTATTGAATTAATTTGCGAATACTTTGTGAATTAATGGAAAATAACAAGACAAACTAAATTTAAAAATTAAAGAATGACCCTTAAATGATTGAAATTGTAAATCTAAATAAATCTTTTGGCGAAAATGTTGTTCTAAAAGATGTTAATTTGACAATTGAAAAAGGTCAGACCAAGGTTATTATTGGACGATCTGGTGTTGGAAAGAGTGTCCTTTTAAAAAGTATTATAGGGATATTGATCCCTGACTCAGGTTCTATAAAGATAGATGGCGTTGAAGTGACTGATCTGCCTGAAAAGGAATATAACAAGATCCGAATGAAAATCGGTATGGTTTTTCAAGGTGGGGCGCTTTTTGATTCTATGAATGTTGCTGAAAATGTATCTTTTGTTCTAAATGAATTTATGAAATTAGACAAAAGGGCAGTTAATAAAAAGATCGAAGAAAGTTTGGCTTTGGTAGGGTTGCAAGGTGTTGAAGATATGATGCCATCTGAATTAAGCGGCGGGATGAAAAAAAGAGTTAGTCTGGCCCGTGTTTTATGCATGGGGCCTGAAGTGATTTTTTATGATGAGCCAACAACGGGAGTTGATCCAATAACAGCTGATGCGATCAATAGCTTAATAGTGGAGCTAAGAAATAAGCTGGATGTAACTTCAATTGTTGTTACTCATGATATGAATTCAGCATATAAGGTAGCTGATAAAATAGCGATGATATATTCAGGACAAGTGATTGCTGAGGGTACGCCACAAGAGATACAGCAAGCAACGCATCCTGTCGTAAGGCAGTTCATCAACGGGGATGCAAAAGGACCTATTACGGATGGCGAAAAACTTGTGTTTGGTCATGTTACATAAAAATTAGAATACTTTAACTTTGGGGGACACCATTATGCCTAGGGAATCAAAACTTGCTTTTAAAGTTGGATTGTTCGTTCTTATTGCATTTCTGGGACTGACATTTTTTGTTTTTTCGGTATCTGATACGACAGTTTTTGAAGGAGGACAACTGATAAAAGTAGTTTTTGAGTTCGCGAATGGTTTGAAAAAGAATGCACCTGTAAGGATCGCTGGTGTTGATGAGGGTATTGTAAAAGAAATAAAGCTGTTCTTTGATGATGCAGATGGAAAGACAAAGGTTGATATTTCTTTATGGATCAAAAAGGGATCAATGATACCAGGTGATTCGATCGTTCTGATCAACCAGCTAGGATTAATGGGCGAAAAATATATTGAGATCTTGCCGGGAAAAGACAGGGTCAACTTTTTAAAAGAAGGGCAAGTGCTCAAAGGTAAGGATCCTATTTCCCAGGAAGCTATGTCTGAAAGAGTTATGAAGGTTGCAGATAAACTTGAGCATACTGCTGACGGAGTGAACAAATTAATTCAAAATGAAACGAATCTTGAATCTGTTGAACTGGCATTAAAGAGCTTGTCTTCAATTACCTTAAGTTTGGATGAGATCATTGCTGATGTAAAGGGTGGAAGCGGTACTGTCGGCCGGCTGTTGTATGATGATGACATTTATGAAAATCTGGAGAGTTTAAGTGCTGATCTAAAAGCTAATCCATGGAAGCTTTTGCATAGGCCTAAGAGGAAAAAAATAAAAGAGTAAATATTAAAATGAAAACTAAAACAATATTTGTTTGCCAAGAATGCGGAACACAGTCGCCAAGATGGATCGGGAAATGTTCAAATTGTGATGGCTGGAATACATTCGTTGAAGAAAATAATACGCCCGTTGATGCAAGTAAGCGGGGAAGTGTTGTTTATAAAGATGAGCCTGTTCTTTTAGCAGATGTATTAATTAAAGATGAGAATAGATTATTAACAGATATTGCAGAATTTGATTCAGTTATAGGCGGCGGGATCGTTTTAGGGTCTGTTACGTTAATAGGCGGAGATCCAGGGATAGGAAAATCTACATTATCTCTTCAAATCGGGTGCTCTTTAGGCAAAAAAGGTATAAAGGTCCTTTATGTTAGCGGCGAGGAATCTGTAAAGCAAACGATGATGCGTGCGAATCGCTTGAGCAATAAGGATAATGATTCGCTATATATCGTTAATCAGGTCGATCTTAAAACAATTATTAAACATATTGAGGATCTGGGCCCGGATGTCGTTGTAGTTGATTCGATACAAGTTGTTTCTCACTCAGAATTGACATCGACTCCTGGAAGTGTAAGCCAAGTTAGAGAATGCGCTGCGATACTTACCCATATTGCTAAGACAAAAGGAATTTCCCTGTTTATTATTGGGCATGTAACTAAAGAAGGTTTGTTAGCTGGTCCAAGAGTTTTAGAGCACATTGTTGATACTGTTCTTTATTTTGAAGGAGAGAGATATTCAACATACAGAGTTCTTAGAGCAACAAAGAATAGATTTGGTTCAACAAATGAAATAGGTGTCTTTGAAATGACATCTTTTGGTTTGAAGGAAGTCCCTAATCCTTCAGAGATCTTTTTATCAGAGCGGCCCAAGAACACTTCTGGTTCAGTTGTTATTCCGATCATGGAAGGAACAAGGCCGTTCTTGGTTGAAATACAAGGCTTGGTCAGCAGATCTACTTTTGGTGTTGTTAGGCAAAAGGCTCAAGGATTTGATGCGAATCGTCTGGCGTTGTTGATCGCTGTTCTAGATAAAAGATTGGGTATGAACTTGGGGGACAAGGATGTTTTTTTGAATGTGGTAGGAGGGGTAAGAGTGATCGATCCAGCTGCAGATCTGGCCGTTTCTATTGCGATTGCTTCCGCGCTTTTAGATAAACCTGTTGCAAGTGATACAGTTGTTTTTGGCGAGGTGGGGTTGTCATCAGAAGTAAGAAGTGTTAGTCAGGTTGTTTCCCGGGTCAATGAAGCTCAAAAGCTTGGCTTTAAGAAATGTATAATTCCGAAGAATAATCTTAAGTCTCAAGAGGAATTAAAATCTTTCAAGATCGAAATAATACCTGTAGAAACTGTAAAAGAAGCTCTAAATTATTTATCTAAGTAACACTTTAAACTGGGGGTAACAATGACATTGTTGTTCATACGCGTCTTCTTTTTTATCTTAAGCGGGATCGTTGGTTTTTATATTGGGTCAATACTTGAATCTAACATTCTAGGTTTGGAGCTCGGTCTTTTGAGCGGGCTTGTTTTGATATTTTTAGAAAGAAGATTGCACAAGGTCTCTGTTAGAGGATTGTCCAGCATGGTCTTTGGCCTTTTGCTGGGTATTGTAATGGCTAAGCTTATATCTGACATACTTGCTTTATTGCATTTGGGTGATTTTGTTCAATCAACATCAAGAGTAATATTAACAATAGTCTTTTCATATCTAGGAGCTGTTATTGCTTTAAGGGGTAAGGATGAATTTAATATTATAATTCCTTATGTTCGATTTAGAAGGCAGGATGTCCGGGAAGAGAATGTTCTTGTGGATACAAGTGCTATCATTGATGGCAGAATTTTTGAAATATACAAAACAAAATTTGTTCCGGGAAGGTTAATTGTCCCGGAATTTGTTTTGAAGGAATTGCAAAAATTGGCTGATTCGCAGGATGACCTGAAAAGGCAAAAAGGCAGAAGAGGCATTGAGCTGCTTAATTCCATGCAAAAGGACCCAAAGATAGATATTAGGATCCGCGAAGATGAGCTAGCCATCAAAGATGATGTTGATACTGAATTGGTTAGACTTGCAAAATTGATCGATGCAAAGGTTTGTACGACTGATTTTAATTTAAGTCAAGTTGCGGCTTTGCAAAATGTAGATATTCTTAATGTTCATGAGCTTTTTAATGCCATGAAGTTTGTGATTTTTGTGGGAGAGAAAGTTGAAATTAAGCTTGTAAAAGAAGGCAAAGAGTCTGACCAGGCCTTGGCTTATCTTGATGATGGAACAATGATAGTTGTCGGCGGAGCTAAGCACCTTATAGGTAAAACCGTTAAGGTTATGATCACCTCTGTCTTGCAAAATCAGGCTGGAAAAATGGTTTTTGCGAAACTAGCTTATGATGAAAGTGAAAATAATCATCAATGAAAACACAAGCAATACTTGCAATAGCAGGATTTGGGACCAGATTGAAGGCTAGTGGGCCAAAGGCCCTTCTTTCTATTTGCAATATTCCGATCTTTGTTTATTCTTTAAAAGCTTTTGAAAGCAGCTCTTTAATAGATAGCGTAGTAGTTGTCACTCAAGAGAAGTTTATTGAAAATTTTAAAGAGATAATTGAGCAATATGGTATCAAGAAAGTTAAGAAGATAGTTGTTGGCGGAGATACAAGATTTGTATCAGTTAATAATGGCTTGCAGGAGATAGATGAAGACACAGATATTGTGCTTGTTCATGATGGAGCAAGGCCGTTAATTACTGTCGATATAGTTGATAGGTCGATTGAATTAACAAATGAACATGATGCGGTCATTGTTGCCGTTGAAGTTAAGCCAACGATCAAAAGAGTTGGTGAGGATCTGTTCGTTGAAGAGACTTTGAATAGAAATGAACTTTGGGAAGTGCAGACCCCTCAGGTTTTCAAGAAAGAGATACTTGTCAAAGCACACGAGCAAAATATTTCTGATGCGCCTACAGATGATGCGTTCTTAGTTGAACAGATCGGAGTGAAAGTGAAAATATTAAAAGGGGATTATAGGAACATCAAAGTGACTACTAAAGAAGATATTGTCGTTGCAGAAGCATTTTTAAAACAAATTTGTAATTAAGGTTATCTAATATGGAAAATAATATTCAACAGAGAATTGGTATTGGGTATGATGTTCACCGTTTGGTTCCGGGAAGAAAACTTATTATTGGTGGTGTAGAGATACCATATTCAAAAGGATTGCTTGGTCATTCTGATGCAGATGTTTTGCTTCATGCGATTTCGGATGCTTTATTAGGTGCAATCGGCAAAGGTGATATTGGGGAACACTTCCCTGATACTGATGAAAAATATAAAGATATCTCAAGCATGCAGTTGTTAAAAAAAGTGAGCGATCTTGTTACGGAAGAAGGGTATGTTATCAGCAATGTAGATACGATCATTCAAGCTCAAGAGCCAAATTTAAAACAATACAAATCTCAGATGAGATTTCATATAGCTTATGAATTAGCAGTTGATGAAGAACGTGTAAATATAAAAGCAACCACTCTTGAGAAGTTAGGACCAATAGGAAATTGCGAAGGTATTGCTGCCTTTGCAACAGTTTTATTGATCAAAAAAATGTAACAGTATTTTTTAATTTTAAGGATTGTGAGGAGATTATGGGAATATTAAATCTATTAATGATCATTGTTCTGGCCATTGCAGGTTTTGTGCTTTTGGTAACAATATTTTTTAAACAAGAGATTGAATCATCTAAAGAAAAAGATCCTGCTGCAAAAAGTTTTATAGAGATTGTCCTGTTGTATCCTGGTCTTCATGCCATTATTGCATATAGGATAGCGCATGGTTTATTTAAGAAAAAAATCCCTATTATCCCAGACATAATATCAAAGGTCGCTAGGTTTTTTACTGGGATAGAAATTCATCCTGCAGCACAAATTGGCAGAGGCTGTTTTGTTGATCATGGTATGGGTGTTGTTATTGGAGAAACATCAATAATTGGAGAAAATGTCACTTTGTTTCAGGGTGTAACTTTAGGAGGGACTGGTAAAGAGACGGGGAAAAGGCATCCTACATTGGGAGATAATATTGTTGTTGGTGCAGGAGCAAAGATACTAGGCAATATAACTATTGGGTCAAATTCTTATGTAGGCGCTAACGCTGTAGTGCTTCAATCAGTACCTGAAAACACAACAGTTGTAGGTGTTCCTGGGAAAGTTACAAAGCAAGATGGAAAGAAAATAGATAAAATGATGGATCATATACACGTTCTGGACCCGGTCATGCAAAAAATGGAAGAATTGCAAGAGAGAATTGATTCACTTGAAAGCAAGCTAAAGGGTAAGGATGGGGGTAAGTAGACTTGAAGATATATAATTCATTAACGAGAGAAAAAGAAGAGTTTGTGCCAATAAATGGCAATAAAGTAAATATGTATTCTTGCGTAGTGACTGTTTATGACAAGTGCCATATTGGGCATGCTAGAAGTTTATACATATTTGACGTGATCAGAAGGCATTTGAAGAATTCCGGATTTGATGTGACCTTTGTTCGGAACATTACAGATGTTGACGATAAGATCATTGCTAAAGCCAATCAATTAGGGAAAAAATTTGAAGATGTCGTAGAGGAAAATATTTCTCTTTATGAGAATGACCTTGAAATGCTTAAAGTCGATAAAGCGGATATTGAACCTAGAGCAACTCATAACATAGATGGCATGAAGACTCATATTCAAACTTTGATCGATAAAGGCTTTGCCTATGAATCAGATGGTGATGTTTATTTTAAGGTTCGTAAATTTGAGAATTATGGCAAGTTGTCGGGTCAAAGTATTGAGAAAATGCTTGAGGGCGTCAGAATAGAAGCAGATTCTAAAAAGAAAGATCCCCTGGATTTTGTTCTTTGGAAGAGATCTAAAGAGGGAGAGCCTTCTTGGCCAAGTCCTTGGGGAGAAGGGCGGCCTGGGTGGCATATTGAATGTTCTGTTATGAGCATGAAAGAGCTTGGGTGTGATACTTTAGATATTCATGCAGGAGGCAGAGATCTTGTTTTTCCTCATCATGAAAATGAAATTGCTCAAAGCGAAGCTTTGACAGGAAAACCATTTGCAAAATATTGGATACATCATGGATTATTGAAAATAGATGGCCAAAAAATGGCGAAGTCATTAGGGAATTTTATTACTGTAGAAGAGGCTTTAGAGAAATATGGTGTTGATGATATTAAGATGTTTTTCTTGTCTTCTCATTATTCCAGTGAAATAGATTTTTCTGATAAGAACATTGAAGAATCGCATAAAAAGATACAGAAGATAAAAATATTCTTGTCAGAGGCAAGCGCAAAAACTGACCACGTTACAGTTAGCTCTATTGACGCGGTTATTGAAGATTATAGAAATAGATTTATTGGAACTATGGATGATGATTTTAATACGCCAAAAGCTTTGGGCGTTATTTTCGAAATGATAACAGAGGTTAATAAGTCATCTTATGAACAGATGTATGTTGACGCTGCTAAGGTAATTGTTGAGCTTTGTCAGAATACTTTTGGTCTCTCCCTTAATGATGATCAAGCCCAAGGATTAACTGATGCAGAACAAATGCTCATTGATGAAAGAATTAATGCAAGAGCACAAAAGGATTATAAAAGATCTGATGATATTCGGGACAAGTTAAAAGATATTGGTATTATTGTTGAAGACGGCAAGGATGGACATACATGGAGAAGAGCATGAAGGGCAAATTCATTACTTTTGAAGGGTCAGAAGGTTCCGGGAAAAGTACGCAAATAGAATTGACGTGCAAGCATTTAAAAGCGAACAAAAAACAGATTCTTTTTGTTAGAGAGCCTGGGGGTGTAAAGATAAGTGAAAAGATAAGGGATATTTTATTGGATGTTAAGAATACAAATATGTCAGATGAGTGCGAGACGCTTCTTTACATGGCTGCACGTGCACAGTTAGTTAAGGAAGTGATCCTTCCAGCTTTGAGGCAAGGAAAGATCGTTCTCTGTGATCGATTTCTTGATTCTACGATAGCTTATCAGGGATATGGAAATGGTGTTGATGTTGATAAAATAAAAAAAATCGGGGATTTTGCTACTAATTCGATAAAGCCTGATCTAACGATAATATTTGATATTGATACAGCAAAAGGTCTGTCTCGTACTAGTAGGATAAAGGACCGCATTGAGCAAAGAACGATTGCTTATCATAAAAGGGTAAGAAAAGGTTATTTAGAATTAGCTAAAAAGGAATCAAAAAGGATCCGGTTAATAACTGTAAATAAGAGCATTGAAGATATCCAGGCAATTGTAAAACAGCATGTTGATAAATTACTGAAAATATAAAGGTTTATGTGATAACGAAAGATATACAAGTCAACTATTCCATTGTAGAGAGATTTAAAAATCTCGAGAGCACCAAACGTTTGGCGCATGCTTACTTGTTCGTTGGTTCTGCACATATTGGAAAAACTGAGACTGCCCTGACGATAGCAAAGATGTTTTGTTGTGAAGGTGAACCTGCAGGAGAGCAGTTATTTTGTGGTCAGTGTTCTTCATGTAAAAAGATTGATTCTTCATGCCATCCTGATATTCATTTTATTAATAGTGATTTTGGCGAGCAGATAAAAATTGAGCAAATTAGAGAACTTTTAACGCAGGTGAAATTAAGGCCGTTCATGGCACAAAAAAAGATCTTTATAATAAAGAATGTTGAGAACATTACTTTAGAAGGTTCGAACGCATTATTAAAAACCCTTGAAGAGCCGGCGGGGGACAGCCTCTTAATTTTAACAACTTCTGTTCCGGAAAAGAATCTAGATACAATAAAATCAAGATGTCATATGGTAAGGTTTTTGTCTGCAACTCAGCAGGATCTAGCCCGACATATAAAAAAGCACTATAATGAAGATGAAATAACTGCACAATATTTTGCATATTTTGCAGAAGGCTGTTTTGGCAAAGTGAAGCTTTTGCAGGAAAAGAAATGGTTCCAAAAGAAGAATGAGATAATTGATGGGTTTTTGTATAAAGGTTGGAATGATGATGTTATCAAGAAAATTCTTGAGGATAAGGAAAAAGTAAAAGAACTCCTTGATGTTTTATTAAGTTGGATCCGTGATTGTATGCTGATAAAGCATGATATTGAGCAGAATAATTTAATTAATATTGATCGAGAAGAGGACTTGAAAGGTTTTGCAGATAGATTTACTTTTGAGGAGCTTGTTGATCTTAATAGAGAAATAATAAAAACATGTAAACTATTATCGGAAAAATTAAATCTGAAGATCCCGATATCAGTTATAAAGGAGATGTTATGAGTAAAGTGGTAAAATTACAGCTGGGAGAATATAGGCCTGTTTATTTTTATGATCTTAATGGCGTTGAGTGCGAGAGAGGCGATTATGTGATCATGGAAGTAGAAAGGGGTTCCGAATTTGGAAAAGTACTTTCTAAAATTGATAGATTGCCAGAAAGAAGTAATGAAAGTGTTAAGGGAAAAGTTCTTCGAAAAGCAACAGAAGGGGATCTAAAGCAGATCGAGAATAATAGAATGAAGGCAAAAGATACTTTGAGCACTTGTATAAGAAAAATCACTGACCGTAAATTAGACATGCAGATAGTTAAAGCTGAGTATACTTTTGATAGCAGTAAGATAATATTTTCATTTACTGCCGATGGGCGTATTGATTTTCGCCATCTAGTAAAAGACCTGGCGCGAGTTTTTCGTGTAAGAATTGAGTTAAAGCAGATCGGGGTTCGCGATAAAGCGAAGATCGTCAGTGGCTTCGGTGTTTGTGGCAGGGAGTTTTGCTGTTCATCATATATGAACTCGTTCCATCCACTATCAATAAAGATGGCAAAAGAACAAGGGTTGCCTTTAAACCCTTCAAGAATATCAGGGTCATGTGGCCGTATTAAATGCTGTATGGCTTATGAATTTAATGTGTACAGAGAGTCTGCAAAGAACCTGCCGAGAATAAATGAAAAAATTGATACCCCTGAAGGAAAAGGAAAAATAATAGATGTGAATATCTTGAAAAGAATTGTTTATATCGATGTGGGAGAGGGTCAGATAATCAAGAAAGTATATCCTCAAAAAGAAGGAAAGCAAAAAGAGAATGAGCGATAAAAAATTCTATGTGACTACACCTATTTACTATGTGAATGATAAGCCGCATATCGGACATGCTTATACAACGATTTTGGCGGATGTATTAGCCAGATATCATAAAGTTGATGGTCAAGAAACGTATTTCTTGACTGGATTAGATGAGCATGGTCAAAAAGTTCAGCAAGCAGCAGAAAAAAGAGGAATGGCCCCACAAGAACATTGTGATGACCTCGCGCCTAGATTCATCCAGCTATGGAAGAAGCTGAACATAGAAAATAGCGATTTTATTAGAACTACTGAAACTCGTCACAAGGAAGTTGTTCAAAAGATATTACAGCAGGTATATGATAATGGTGATATTTATTCTGATGAATATGAAGGATGGTATTCTGTTTCCGAAGAGAGATTTATAACTAATACGGAAAAGGATTCCGGTGAGTTTAGGGATATCAAACAGCTTAAAGAAAAAAATTATTTTTTTAAGATGAGTAAATATCAACAGAAGCTTATCGATCATATTAATGATAATCCAGATTTTATCTGTCCTGAATCAAGAAAGAACGAAATATTAGGTTTTTTGCGTCAACCCTTAGGGGATCTATGTATTTCTCGGCCAAAAGACCGTTTGAACTGGGGAATAGAGCTTACTTTCGATAAGGATTATGTTACATATGTTTGGTTCGATGCATTGATCAATTATATTTCAGCTATAGGCTATTTATCTGATGATGAAAAATTCAACAAATGGTGGCCACATTCTTTGCATCTTATTGGAAAGGATATTTTAACAACGCATTCTGTTTATTGGACGACAATGTTGTTTTCTCTTGGCTTGCCATTGCCAAAGAAGATCTTTGCGCACGGCTGGTGGTTGATCGGTGAGTCAAAAATGAGCAAGTCTTTGGGTAATGTAGTTAGCCCTCTGGACCTGGTAGATGAATATGGTGTCGATGCGGTTAGATATTATTTAATGGCGCAGATGGTCTTAGGACAAGATTGCAGTTTTACATTAGAATCATTCATAACCAGGTTCAATAATGATCTTGCAAATGATTTTGGCAATCTTCTAAATCGGGTCAGTGGCTTGATAAAAAAGAATTTTGAAGGAATTGTTCCCGTTTGTGGTGAGCTGACAGATGCTGATAAGGAAATTGTTGATATGGTTAGCCTGGTTGAGAAGGAAACTGAAGATTCTGTCGAGAAATTAGAGATCCATACAGCAGTAGCAAGTACCCTAAAATTGGTAAGCAGGACAAACAAATATTTAGAGCATCAAGCACCATGGAAAGTTGCTAAAGAAGATGTCAAGAGAGCCGGAACGATACTTTATGTTGCGACTGAAGCCTTAAGGATAGCTGCCGTACAATTGATGCCGATTATGCCATCTAAGACAAAAGATGTGCTGGAAGTATTAAATGCACTAGGTTCAAATACCCAGTGGGGCGGACTGCGATCCGGGTTAAAGCTTGAGGCACATGATGCTTTATTTCCTCGTTTAGAATTACCAAAAGAATAAATATATCAATAAAAAATATCTTAATAAGGGGAATATTCTATGCCAGTTCCGACTATTACATATACAAAAGGAAATGTTCGATTAATTGATCAAACAAAACTTCCGGGCAGCCTAGAGTATATTACTTGTTCTGATGTTAAGACGCTTTGGGATTGCATAAAAAGGTTGAGCGTTAGAGGGGCGCCTGCTTTAGGGGTTGCTGCCGGTTTTGGTGTTTTGTTAGGGCTAAAGGAATTTAAAGGAAAAACGGTTAAGCAATTAGTCAAACATGTTTATAAAGTTTGCAAATATATCGGGACTTCACGGCCAACTGCTGTAAATCTTTTCAATAGTTTAGAGAGAATGAAATTCGCGGCGGCAACCTGCCTTGAGCTTAATGTGGGAGAGGCGATAAAGCAGCTTCACATAGAGGCAATGGAAATTTTTAATGAAGATAAATTAATGTGCCGAAAGATAGGGGCCAACGGAGAAAAATTCATAAGATCAGGCCAATCGGTCTTGACTGTCTGTAATGCAGGGGCCCTTGCGACGGCTGATTATGGAACGGCTTTAGGTGTAATGTATGCAGCAAAAGAAAAAGGAAAGAAATTTAAAGTTTATTCTTGTGAAACAAGGCCTCTTCTTCAAGGTGCACGTCTTACAACTTGGGAGCTGTTAAAAGAAAAAATTGATACGACCTTGATCTGCGATAATATGGCTGCTACTTTAATGAAGCAGAAGAAAATTGATCTGATCATTGCCGGCGCTGACCGCATTGCCTCAAATGGAGACACAGCGAATAAGATAGGAACTTACAGTTTAGCTGTATTGGCAAAATATCATAAGATACCTTTTTATATTGCTGCTCCATATTCAACATTTGATATGACGATAGATAACGGCAAAGAGATCCCTATTGAAGAAAGAGATAGTTCTGAGGTCAAGAGTTTTGGAGGCGTGATTACGGCACCGAAGAATGTAAAAGTTTATAATCCTGCTTTTGATGTAACTGATCATGAGCTTATAACTGCTATTATTACGGAACATGGTATTATCAGCCCTGTGAATACAAAGAACATTAAAGCAATGTTTAAATAAAATAGGGGAAAAATAGGGGACACGTACCTATTTCATAAAAAAAACAAACAATATAAAATAAGTACGTGTCCCCAAATTTAAATCATGAAAAAAAAAATAGCTAGTATTGGCGAATTTGGCTTGATAGATATATTAAGATCAAAAACTTCTTGTTCGTCAGACGTTATTAAAGGTATTGGTGACGATACAGCTGTAGTTAAGATGTCGTCCAAAAAGAGATTATTGCTTACAACTGACATGCTGGTTGAGGGAGTGCATTTTACGAAGGATTCATCGCCAAAAGCAATAGGTTACAAGGCAGTATGCTGCAGCGTCAGTGATATTGCGGCTATGGGAGGAATACCAAAGCATGCGGTTATTTCTTTTGGGGTAGCCCCTTCAATAAAATTAGACTTTATATTGAAAATACATCAGGGCATGAAAACAGCTGCGAAAAGGTTCGGTGTGAATATTGTTGGAGGAGATACGGTAAGGAGCGAAAATAATGTTATTAACGTTGCGCTTACCGGAGAGGTAAATGCTGATAAGGCCGTTTATAGAGATGGTGCAAAAGTAGGTGATAAGGTCTTCGTTACAGGTCGATTAGGAAATTCTTTAAATAGTGGTTGGCATTTAAGGTTTATGCCCCGAGTCGCCGAGTCGCAGTATTTGGTAAATAAATATAAGATATCTTCAATGATAGATATTTCTGATGGATTAGTCCCTGATCTTGATCATATTTTAAAGGGAAGTAAAGTTGGAGCTATATTGTATGAAAAGAATGTGCCGCTAAGAAAAGATGCAAACATTGAGAAGGCTTATTATGACGGCGAGGATTTTGAATTGTTGTTTACAGTTTCACCTAAAGAAGCAAAAAAGATCTTATCACAAAAAAAATATATATTTTACCATATAGGTGAAATTGTAAGGGAATCTATTGGATTATTATCTGTTGATGTTGAGGGAGAAGAAAGGGAAATAAAAATGAAAAAGGGATTTGTTCATTTTTAGCAGTATATGAAAAAAATAAGAATATTATCTAAGAGCCAGCAAGAAACAAAGGATTTCGGAGAGAAATTTGCAAGCAGCATAAAGGCAGGTGATATTATTTGCCTTTTTGGTGATCTAGGTAGCGGTAAAACAACGCTTGTTAAAGGATTAGCTAAAGGTTTGCATATAAGCCCTAAAAAAGTTCATAGCCCAACATTCACCTTGATGAATGTTTATGAGGGAAGAAAGTCATTTCCGATATTTCATTTTGATCTTTACAGGATAGAGGATACAAACGAGATATTTTCACTTGATTATGAAGAGTATTTGTTCGGAGATGGTGTTGCAATAATTGAATGGGCTGAAAAATTAGAAAATTTAATGCCAAAGAATTATTATTCATTTGAGCTTAAGCATAAAAGCGAGAATGAAAGGTCAATCACGGTAACTAAGAAAGAAAAACGATAAGTTATGCGAATATTATCTATAGATACGTCTACAAAACATTTTAGTTTAGCAGTTTCAGAGAATGAGAAAGTCCTTAGTTCCAAGAATTTAAAGTCAAAAAAAGTCCTTAGCTCAACAATTATTCCAGCTATTGAGCAAGTGTTAAAAAAAGCAGGTGTTACACTATCTCAAATTGATGGTTTTGCAGTTGGATTAGGGCCAGGGTCCTTTACTGGTTTGAGAGTTGGTGTTTCAACTGTAAAGGGTTTGGCTTATGCTACAAACAAGCCCATTGTAGGGATCCCGAGCTTAGATGTTTTAGCTTTAAATATAAAAAGAAAAAATGCGCAGGTATGTACGATCTGCGATGCAAAAAGAAATATGGTTTTTGGGTGCGTTTATGATAAAGAAGGCTTAAATATCAAAAAAAAAAACAGATTATATGTTAACTAGTATTCAAGATATTTTACAGAAGATTAGTGGTGATGTTGTTTTTATTGGTGATGCTCTTAATGTTTATAAAGATGAAATAGTAAAAGAAGAAATTTTACGATCAAGATCAATAAAAAGTCAGGCAACATTTTTATATGAAGAGAAAGAAGAACTTTGGTATCCTAAAGCTAAAAACTTAGCAGCTCTAGCTTACAAGTCTATTAGGGAAAAGAAGTTTGATAAAGTAGAGAAAATTTTACCAGTGTATCTATATCCTGAAGATTGTCAGGTTAGAAGGAAACAATGATAAGGGAAAAGCAAAATAACGGTGATGTTCTAACTTGGGCTGAAATTGATTTAAAAGCAATTAAGCATAATATAAAACAGCTTAATAAACTGGCTGCAGCAAACAAATTCATTTTCCCGTCAAGAACAGGTACCAAAAAAACAAAACCAAAGCCCTCTGAAATTCTCGCTGTTATAAAAGCAGATGCATATGGCCACGGATTTGAGCAAGTTGCATTATTGCTGGAAAAAGAAGGTGTGAATTTTTTTGGAGTTTCTGATATTAATGAAGGTATAGCTTTAAGAAAGATAGGTATAGAAAAACCGATACTGTTGTTTGAAACGACGTTAGCATCTTGCGCCAAGAAGATCATAGATAATAATTTGATGCCGACAGTTTGCACATTAGAATTAGCAAATGCGTTAAATGAATACGCGGTCAAAAAAAGAAAGATCGTGGATATTCACGTGAAAGTTGATACAGGCATGGGTCGTCTAGGCGTTTGGCATAAGGAAGCCTTTGAGTTTGTAGGGGAATTAATGAAACTGAACAGATTAAGGATCATGGGGATTTTCACTCATTTCCCAGCTGCAGATACTGATCAAAACTTTACAAGAAATCAAATAGAATGCCTTTATGATCTTGTTATTCGACTAGATAAAAGTGGATTGATCATTCCATATATTCATGCGGCCAATAGTATGGGATTGGCAGGATATAAAACGCATGTATTGAACCTTGTAAGGCCGGGCCTTATGCTTTATGGCCTTTATCCCGATAAGAGCCTTAAGGGCAAAGTTGATCTTAAGCCGGCAATGAGCATTAGATCACAAGTGATTTTCCTTAAAGATATTGAAAAAGGAAGAAGTCTCAGCTATGGAAGGACGTTCTTTTCAAAAAATGACATGACAGTTGCTGTAATTCCAATTGGGTATAATGATGGTTATTTTCGATTGTTCTCAAACCAGGCTTCTGTTTTGATCGGGGGAGAACGGTGTAAGGTTGTTGGAAGGGTGACTATGGACCAGATCATTGTTGATGTGTCTTCAGTAAAGAAACCCAGGATAGGCATGCCTGTTGTGATCTTAGGAAAACAGGGGAAAGAAACAATTTCTGCAGAGGAATTAGCAGGATATGCAAAAACAATTAATTATGAAATTGTTTGTAGCTTAGGGAATCGCCTGGCTCGAAAGTATTTGTGATCGTCATACAAGGGCTATGAGCTATGCAGATCATCAAAAAATCCAATTATTAAGGAGTTTTGTCTAAATGAAGAAACTATTATTACTTCTTTTTATCCTGATGTGTACCCCATCCTTTGCCGAGAAGATTCAGTTGACGTCAGGTCAAACCATTAGAGGCAAGTTTGTTGGACGTGCGCAGGATTTTGTCAGGGTGGACACCGGTTTGGGGGTGGAGGTAACTTTCTATTTGGATGAGATTGAAAGTGTGGATGGCGAACCGTTTAATGAAGATATTATTGAGGGTGTTAAAGAAATTCCAGAAGAAGAATTAAACATACCTGAGGCCTCAGAAAAAATACATGAAGAAATACCTGAAACACCGGCGCCTGTTCAACGGGAAGATCTAAATGTTAAATTTAGGCTTGTTCATGTAAAAGCCAATGAGGAGATAGAAAAGGGTAATTTTAATATAGCGTTTAAAATTGTTGAAAATTTAATTGTGGAATGTTCTGATTTTCAAGAAAACAGATGCCTGGAAACATTTGATCTATATCTTGCTATTGTTGAAAATGCACTGATTTTTATAGATGAGGGGGGGATTTATGAAAAGATAGATAATTATGCAAAAGTATTTTTAGATCAGGTTGAATCTTTTGATGACCTCAATGGTATGCTGACCCGCATTGATAAATTAGGTGAAGGCCAAAGGAATTCTTATGGCAGGTTATTTCAAGTTTATGTTTTTTATGGTTTATATCTAGCTTCAAAAAATGATATTGAGGGGGCGCAAGCATACATGCTCAAAGCGAGCAAGTTTGATGCAAATTTTGGAAAACAACTACAAGGGCTAATTCAGCCATATAAAAAAATATTCTCTGATAAGGACCTTCATTCTTTATACAATGTGAATTATGATATGAAGTTAAGGCTTTCGGCGTTAACCGAAGCTACAGGGATCATTAAAGTCCTATATGATAAATTTCAAATAGACCCTTCAGCTAGCGAGGGTAGTATTATTGCTCAACTGGAAAAAAATTTGAACATGGTGAAGAATGAAGTTTTTTCTTTTAAAAGCGAGAAAGAGTTTAATGAAAAGGCAGTACCTTTCTTTATCTATTTTTTAGATGCAGAGACACCAAATTTTTTAGTATGGTACTATAAAAATTTTGGCAAGCATTCTTTAGAGTTAAAGAAAGAAATGGATGGAAAATTTAAAAGTGCGTTTATTTCTATGCTCAATTATGTGCTTCTCAAGGCAAGGGGATTTGATGTGTATTATGTGTCTACCTGGGCTAATCCACCTGAAAAAAATGAAGCAGATAGTCAAGAGAGTTCTTTTTTCAATCTTTTTGCAGACAAAAAGACAAGTAGCAAACGTGTTGAGAATTCATTATGCGCCGTTAAGATAAGCGATAAGAATTTTGTCTTTGTTGATTTCTTGAATCATTGGATTAGCAAAAAGTTCTCTCTTGAAGATGTATACGATAAGAAGGGTGAAATATATTATGAAATGAAGACAAGCATTAATCGCAATGATCTTTATGGGCATTTTCAATTAAGCAAAGGAGCACTAGTCCCGTCTAATGTTATTGTTAATCTATTATTGCAAATGAATAGAATGGGGTATCAAATTCTGCAGGATGACCGTTCTTTGAAATTAGCAAGGATAAAAAACCCTTATAACAGAAATGCGTATCAGCTATTGGCTTATATTAGCTATTGGGATAATAAGTTTTCAGAGGCAATTAATTATTTTAACAAGAGTCTTGAGAATTATAAGAATGATCCCGAAACATACTATCTTATGGGGCAATTCTATAATGAAGCTAAAGATTATCCAAATAGTATTGATAGTATAAATAATGCATTAAAACTTGATCCGGGTCTTACTGAGGCAAAATTGCTTTTGGCTTTTAATTATCAGGGGTTCAGAGATTATGGTACTGCTTTAGAAATAGCAAGAGACTGTCTTAAAGATAATTCAAAGGATCCGTCTGTGCATATTCTGTTATCCCAGTTGTATTCTTCGTTCGGGAATATTTCAGCAGCAAAAAAGCATGCCAAAGAAGCAATAAAGTTTTTAAAGCTGCAGGGAAATAACGAGAGGGCAGCTGCTGTTGCAGCATATCTTAATAGTTTTGATGAAAAAAAATAGCTTTTATATTGCGAGAAGTAAAAGAAAATATTTAGGGAATAGCCTGTCGAGTAAGAGCTTGTAACCTACCTGTAAGATTAATGAACCATATCGGTTTTTCAATCCACAATAATATTAAAACTAAGATTAAGAATAATATGATTTTCTTTGTTGAACTGATCTTTGATAATAAGATTATGAATACGATGAAAGCTAGTATGATAAATTGATAAAGTCCGAACATTTTAGAAATAGGTCTCAATTAAAGCAATTGCAACCCCAGTAAAGATAACTGGAACTATCCAAGCAGATAAAATAGGAGGGAAGAGACCTCCTTTACCAAGGGCCAAAGCAACTGCATTCGCTACATAGAATAAAAATCCGATCAGGATCGCGATCCCTAACGATGTAAAAGTTGACCTTTTTCTGCTGCGAACTATCAATGCAAAAGGTAGCCCTACAAGGATTATTACAAAATTTCCAAAAGGTGAAGCGATCTTTTGATGCAGGTCGACCCTTAAATTATTTAATGCCTTTACTGCACCACTATTAGAGAAGCGTTTAATATATTCATGGAGCTGTTTTATGTTCATTGAGTTGACGTCTAATCGTTGTTTTAAAAAATCTTCGGGAGTTTCCATCTTGCTGTCCATCAACTTTTCCGGATATACTTTTATTTTTTTTGCCACATTGATCTCGCCAGGCTCATATGAAGTAACTTGACACTGAAAAAATTTCCAGGCTATTCCAGTCCATTTTCCGTTCAGGGCAACGATCTTTTGCTCAATGTTTGCATTATTGTCATGTTCAATGATCGTGATACCATTTAATTCAAAGTCCTGAGGATTAAAAGTATCTATAAAATAGAGCCTGTTTTTTTTGCCATAAAAGGTCAGGTTCTTTATGGCTTTTTGTCTTTTATCGCGGTCAGCTTTTAATATCATGTTTTCAAGCCGTATTTTTTGTAAATTTGAATTGGCGTCAGGAACATATTTTTCATTTATCCAAAAGATAAGAGCAGAAACAATAAGCCCGAAGCAGATCGCAGGTTTTGTTATTTGCCAGAAATTTAAGCCACTTGCACGCATGACAATGATCTCATTGTTGTTATTTAATGCTCCAAAAGTGAATAATGTTGCGATAAGACACGCGATAGGAGAAGTTTGGATCAGAATTAATGGAATGTATGATAAATAATACTCAACCAGAATGCTGAAAGGAACTTTTCGGTCTATGATCTCATCAAGAGTGCTTGTTGTGTCTATTAATATGTAAAGCAAACAAAACACAAAAGCCGTAGATATAAATATCTTGATGATTGAGGAAGCTATATGTCGTTCTATGATACGCATTTGTAATTTAGGATAGCTGCAACTACTGCTGCAGCGCAGTTTGGTACCCACATAATGATCGATGCTGGTACTATTTCTTTTATGCTTAATGCTTCGCATCCCATGGATAGCAAATAATATGCGACTGCACAGCCCATTGCTAATACGATGTTAGCTGATTTTTCTCTTCTATTGGTAATTACTGCTATGGGAAAGCCAAGAAGAATAAAGAAAAATGGTGAAAATGACCATGTTATTTTTCTGTGGTATTCCGTCCTTAGCCTGCCGGTTTCAATGAACAGACGTTCAAGCCTGTCTATTTCTTTGGTTAGTTCCTTAAGGTTCATGCTTTTAGGTTTTTTTTCAATATTATTTTTCTTGTTTGACATGTCAAGAGTCATAAAATAACTTTTAAAGTTCAATTTATAAAAGTTGTTTGGATTTTTCAAATTTGGTTCATCACTTGTTCCCTCTATCAATTTTAGTTTTATCTGATTCTTGCCCGGAACAGGGGTGAATTCACCTTTTTTTGCAATAATGGTTCTGGTCGGGCCATCAGTTTGTGGCTGATAGATCGTTATGTTGTATAAGATGTTATCCTCGATCTTATGTATGAAAAGTACTTGATTGCTGAATGCATGAATAAAAATACCAGCTTCTAGCAAAGCTGTGGGATTTGAAGAGCCAATATTCTTTAGCAAGGTCTGTTGCTTGTGAAAAGCATAAGGAATGATCCTTTCATTCAGAATAAATGAAAAAAGGCTGAAGATGACCCCTACTGCAATTATTGGAGCTAAGAACTTCCCTAAAAAGAATCCGCTGGCGCGTAAAGCTAATATTTCATTATCAGCTGACATTCGGCTAAAGCCAACAATAACGCTGATCAGACAAGCTATCGGTATAGTATATCCAAGAAGGACTGGTATGTATAAAAGAAAAACCTTACCGACGATAGAAAGGCTAACTCCTTTGTTTATTACAAGATTTGTTAATTGAATAAGATTTCCAAGAAGAAAAACACAAGTGAGAACTCCTAGGGCTATAAAAAAAGGAAGTATGCATTCTCCTAAAGCGTATCTTTTTATTATCTTCATTTATTTGCTATCTTTCTAATTGAGCCCCGGCTAGTGTAAATACTCCAACAGTTTTTGCTCCAGAGATCTTTAATACCTTTGCGGCTTCTGAAGAAGTAGCTCCTGTTGTAAGTAAATCGTCAATTAATAGAATTGACTTGTTCTTTACTGCATTGGGGTTTTTTATTTTAAAAGCATCAGTGATATTTGTCCAGCGTTCTTTTTTGCTTAACAAGGATTGGTTTTTAGTGTTTTTAACTTTAATTAAAAGATTAATATTTAGATTAATATTAAATGATTTTGATATTTTAGATGCAAGCAGAAAAGATTGATTGTATCCTCGCTCCCTTTTACGCGCAGGATGCAGAGGAATAGGCATTATAAGATCAAATTGTTCAATGTCCATGCAATATTCTTGAATAAAATGGATCATCAGTTTGCAAAATTGATCGCTTAATTGAGTTTTTTGATCATATTTAAATTTATGGATCAGTTCTTTTAAGGGGTCTTCAAAAAAGCAGGCGCACCATGCAAAATCAAAGAATAGTTCTGATCTCGAGCAGTTTTTACATTTAGAATATTTTGGATGTTTTCCTAGGTGGCGAGAGCATTTTGGGCAAAATGGAGGAATGTTAAACATTATGGAGTTTATGCAATGTTGGCACAGTACTTCCGTTGGGTTTTGAGCAAGGATCGGTCTTTTACATGCAAGGCATTTTGGGGGATAGATCAGGTTGCAAATTCCATCAAAAAGGTATCTGAACACGAAATAATATTAGCAATTAAAAGATATGATGTCAAATTTTTAGACTTTCGATCAGGCGAATATTTGTAAGGATCATGCTGTAATAAGCTTAGAAAAGAATTGAATCGAATATTCTAACTCTGTATAATGAAAATCAAAAAGGAATGGATATATGAAAAAAATAATTGTATTACTGTGCCTGTTTGTTTTAGTATGTTCTCCTGTATTTGCTTTTATTTATCAAGTCAAGATCTTGACAAAAGAAGAGATCAAGAATTTGAAGGATAGCCAGATACAAGATGTGTACGTTGACGTGATGATAGAAAAAAAAGCCAGTGAGACATTTCATCAAAGATCAGGCTTTGCCCCAAAGGAGTATCAGCAATATAAAGAGCTTCTAGGCATGGTGATCAGGTTAAGGCAAGAAATGCTTGAGAGGAAAATTGAAGCTTCTCCTATTGATGAATGGATAAAGTAGATCGACGGAGAAATAAACTTATTATAAACGTAGGATCGGGGCATTTAGAACAGTAATTTTATCTAGGGTGCTTGTCCCAATATTAAAATGTTAGGAGTAGGATAAATGAGTGACGTGCAGGAATGTAGAGAAAAATTATTAGATATTATTACGAGGGATGCTTATTTCAGGGAAAAGATCATTCTGTCTTCCGGAAAAGAGAGCGATTATTATATTGATGCGAGGTTAGTGACTTTAAATCCCGAAGGAGTATATTTTTGTGCAAAGTTAATTTTAGATATTGTGAAATATGATGATCTTGATGCAATCGGAGGTCCTACTTTAGGGGCTGACCCTATGGTTGGAGCTATCGGTGTTTTAAGTTATCAACAAGGCAAGCCTGTTAATACTTTTATCATTAGAAAAGCTCCGAAAGCTCATGGCAAACAGCAGCAGATCGAAGGGCCTCTTTTATCTAAGGATAGCAAAATTGTTTTAATTGATGATGTCGCAACTACAGGCAAAGCATTTTTGGAATCATTGGATGTGTTAGATAAAATGGAAATTCCAGTGAAGAAAGCTATTTGTATTGTGGATAGAAATGAAGGGGCTAAAGAAGCTCTTGCCCAAAGAGGATGTGAGCTTATTTCATTATTTGATATTTCAGAAATACATAAGAAATGAAAAAAATAATTCTTGCATCTGGTTCAGCTCAAAGAAAAAAACTCTTAACGATGTTGGGTATTAGTTTTAGAGTCAGTCTCAGTCATTCCCCTGAAAGTCAAAAGATCAAAACCACGTGTTCTGTTTTGGTTAAGGAAAATGCCTTGGTCAAAGCCAGAAGTGTTGCTGCTAAAGAGAAGCATGGTATTGTTATTGGCGCTGATTCAGTTGTATATATCGGCAATAAAAAAATAATTGGTAAACCGCGAAATTTGAAGGAAGCAAAGAATAATTTGAAAACACTTTTTTCAAAGCCACATTGGGTTTATACAGGTGTTGCTGTTATTGATGTTGATACTGGTAAGGAAATTGTTGATTATGAAAAGACGAAGATCTATATGAACTCACTTTCTGATTCTGAGATCGATCGTTATCATGTGAAAGTTTCTCCTTTAGATAAGGCCGGAGGGTTTGATATTGAAGGCTGGGGTAGTATTTTTATTCGTCGGATAGAAGGTTGTTATTGGAATGTCATTGGTTTGCCGATAGCCAAGCTGGCAAAGATGCTTAAAAAAGTCGGTGTTTCCATTCTGTAAAAGCAATTAATTCGAAATGCGTTATATTTTCAATATTCTTAATTTATTAGTATTGATTTGCCTGTTGGGTTGTGTGACAGAGTATAATGTTGTTACAAAAAAACAGGAAGTCATTCTTTATGATACGGATAAAGAGATCCGTATAGGGGATTCTGTTGCTATTAAAATTGAAAATGAATACGATGTTATTGAAGATGTAGATGTTAATGAAAGAGTTGAGGGTATTCTTGATAGAATCGTTGGCGTTTGTGACAGGAAGAACCTGAAATACTTCATTAAAGTTCTTGAAGGTGAAGATCTTAATGCAATAAGTTTACCAGGCGGCTATGTATATATTTTCAAAGGTTTATATGACAGTGTTGATAATGATGATCAGTTAGCTGGTGTTATTGCTCATGAGGTAGGACATATTACTGCAAAACACAGTATTAAAAGACTGCAAAATGTTTATGGCGCTTTGATGCTTCAGTTGTTGGCAGTTCAAACGGCTGGGGAAGTATCTGGAGGAGTAAATCTTGCTATTAATTCATTGTTTGTTGCTTATTCTCAGGATGACGAGTTTTTAGCAGATAAGTTGAGCGTTAAGTATATGAAAAAAGCCGGATATGATCCAAGAGAGATGGTGGTATTTTTAAATAAAATTAAAAAGGATCATGAAAAAGCTCCTTTAAAGCAGATCAATTACTGGAAAACACATCCGAATCCTTCAAAAAGA
The DNA here is from genome assembly GCA_018812705.1 of Candidatus Omnitrophota bacterium. GTDB lineage: Bacteria > Omnitrophota > Gorgyraeia > Zapsychrales > Zapsychraceae > Zapsychrus_A. The sequence continues at coordinate 18,198 of JAHJCZ010000028.1, read as the reverse complement.
ATCGCAATTGTTAATCAAGAAATTAATGGAAAACTTGAATTCAAGGATTATATAACATTAACGGAAGAAAGGTTCTAATACTAGATAAATGAAAAACAGTGAATTTGTGAAAGATCAGCAAAAAGAAAAAGTGTTCCTTGTAATAGTTGACTATAAGAATGTCAGAAAGGGATTGGACTGCTGGTCTGTTGAAGAAACTTTAGAAGAGATGAATGACTTGGTGGTTGCTTGCGGAGGAGTAGTTGTTGACAGTATGATATGTAAGTTGGATGGCCCGTCGGCACGTTATCTTATTGGCGAGGGTAAAGTTGAAGAAATTGTAGGATTATGCGGAGTGAAAGATGTTGACACCGTTATTTTCAGTGATGATCTAAAAGGAAGCCAGAAGAGAAATCTTGAGAATGAGATAAAGATTAAAACGATAGACCGTACACAGTTAATACTTGATATTTTTGCACGAAGAGCTACGAGTAAAGAAGGAAAAATGCAGGTTGAGTTGGCGCAATTAGAATATTTGTTGCCAAGATTAACTGGTAAGGGTGTTGAGCTTTCAAGATTGGGAGGTGGCATAGGAACTTTAGGCCCAGGAGAAACAAAGCTTGAGGTTGATAAAAGGCGTATTTCTGAAAGGATCAATAGGTTAAAAAAGAACCTGATGAGCGTTGTTTCAGACAGGTCTCTAAAAAGAAAAAAACGAAAAGATAAAGGATCGCCGGCTATTTCATTAGTTGGTTATACAAATGCAGGGAAGTCAACGCTGCTGAATGTCATGACGGGCTCTCAACAGATCACGCGAGATGGATTGTTTACAACGCTTGATTCTTTAAGCAGGCAATTAGTGCTAACAAACAATCAAAAAGTTATTTTATCTGATACTGTTGGCTTTATGCATGAGTTGCCTCATCATTTGATCGAGTCTTTTAAGGCAACATTAGAAGAGGTTAAAGAGGCAGATCTTTTGTTGCACGTGGTTGACGTGAGCCATGAGAATTTCAGACATCGCTATGAGGCAGTGGAAAATGTTCTGGAAGAACTGGAGTCTAAGAATAAGCCGACAATAGTTGTTTTAAATAAGATCGATAAACTTGCCGATCTGGAAGGGTTAGATTCTTTAAAAGGGAATTATCAGAGGGCTGTTTGTATATCTGCGAGGAATGAAGAAAATATCGATGAATTGCTTGAAGTTATCAGAAAAGAACTAGCAGCCTTGTTTGTTGAAATTGATGTTGATGTGCCTATTAATAGAATGGACCTAGTGAATATTGCCCATGATGAAGGTCAAGTTTATTCAATTAAGTATTATAATGACAGGATAAATATTAGAGCAGCAATGCCCTCAAGCCTTGTTGGCAAGTTTTATTTGAAATAGATATTCGCCTAAAGAGAGCCATAGGTTATGTTGAAAAAGAATATAATTAAATTATTATTTTTATTCGCAACACAGCTTTTATTGTTATGGTTTTTGTTGGCAACAACAACAGCTCAATGTATCCAAGTATCTTGGCAAATGAAAATAGTTATTAAGCTAGTCTTGATATTCGTGAATATCTTTGTTTTGTTGGCAATTTTTTATAGTGCGGTTATTAAGGGTCAATTGAAGAATGTTCATTTAAAGAACTTTTTGTCTTTAATTTTTTCTTTGTTGTTTTTCTTCCTGCTTTTTGAATCTATTTTCCTTTTTATTCCAAGAAGCCATAGGTCAGGAGCTAGTTTAGCAGCGCAGAGATGGAGTGATTATTATTGGAAACCCATAAATCAGTCCGGGGCAAGAGATATCCCATACTCTGAAGACAGATTTAAGAATAAACAAGCGATATTTGTTTTAGGGGATTCGTTTACTGCTGGGTACGGTATCAAGGACCCAAAAGATAGATTTTCTGATATTATTGCGAAAAAATTGCCGGAGAGTTTTTCGGTGTTTAATTTTGGAAATAATGGTGCTAATAGTAGTACGGAATTAGCAATGTTATTGAATTTTCCAACAAAACCTAAAGGAATAATATTACAGTATTTTATGAACGATATTGAGGAAGTTTGTTCTGGGGAAAGGAAATCTGTTTACAAAAGACCATTGTATTCGGACATGAGTCCTTTCTTGAGATATTTTGTTAAGAATTCATATTTCCTTGATTATATTTATTGGGAATTCCCACATGCAGAGCAAAATAAATATTCTGCGTCTTTATATGATTGTTATAAAGATGGTGAAGTCTTAAAAGATCATTTGAATGAATTATCTCTTTTGAGATTATTTGCGAAGGACCATAAGATCGATTTAATTGTTATTGTTGTCCCTTTTTTAAACGACATTGAGGGTAGTAAGAAATATATAGATATTGTTAAAAGCTATTTTCAGTTTTACAAAATTCCTGTTGTTGATGTAGGTGAGCTAGTTAAGGACCTTCCATTGAAAAAGCGTATTGTAAATGAACATGATCCTCATGCTAGTGTTTTGGTCCATAGGATGATAGCTGATGCCTTATTTGACATCTTTTTGAAGCTATGAAGGTTAAAGGGATCTTAGTTTGTAGAAATAAAATTTGCATTTTTTTGAATATGTGATGCTATAATGGTTTTCAAAATGAACATTAATATTATAAAAAAGATTGTTAGGGGCATTTTAACAATATTGTTTATTTTTTGTTCCACGTTTTCATTTGCAGTAATGGAGGATGGTGTTTTTAAGGAGTTCTTTGACACAGGAGAGGTTAAACGTCTAGCAACCTATAAAGATTCTAAGCTAAACGGATATTTTAATACTTTCTATAAGAGCGGCAAGCTAAAGGGGGAGGGCCTTTATGTTGATGATTACCTTGAGGAGAAAGCTAGGGGGTATTATCCGAACGGGGTTCTTGAATTAGAAGTAAATTATAAAAAGGGAAAGTTGCACGGAACATCAAAATCTTTTTATGAAGATGGAACGCCAAAAAGCGTGGGGTATTTTTTTGAGGGCAAGCGTGATGGAACTTTCAAAGAGTTCTATAAGGACGGGAAATATAATTATGAAATGCAATATAAAATGGGCGTTGAAGATGGGGTAATGAAAGAGTACTCCAAAGATGGTTATTTGTTGAGACAAACGGTTTTTAAGAATGGAATTCAGACAGGGCTGATCAGGGAATTTGATGAACAGGGAAGAGTTGTTAAAGCATTTGAGGCATACAATGGAGTTCCTTCAGGAACTATAAAAGAATATTATAGTACTGGTGAGCTTAAAAGTGAGAGCATTATTGAAGAAGGTAAGATTAAGAATGCTGTGATCAAGGAATATTATAAGACAGGAGAGCTTGCAAGAGAAGTGAATGTTGTCGGAGGATTAAGGCAAGGCTTGTTTAAAGAGTATTTTGAAAATGGCGAGTTAAAGATATTGGGTCAATTTGTTGATGATGTTAGAGATGGTATGTTCAAGACTTATTATCGAGGTGGCAAGCTTAAGAATGAAAAGACCTATGATAAGGGCAAGAAGACAATGAGTATAAGCTATGATATAAATGGGGAATTATTGTTAGAAGAATAAGGGGAGGATTTTTATGAGCAGTTTTTATGTTACTTTGATTTTTGTTGTGATCGGTGGAGTTCTTTTGTATTTTTGGAAGTTTCCAATTAAGAGGAAGACAAGAGAAAAGTATCTTCAGGAAATGGAGAAGCAGTTAGAAGGCAAGTGTGAGCTGATGGAAGGTAGTGGAAATAGTTTCAAAATTGATTTTACTTATGATGGGAATAGTTATGTTTATGAAGATATTGAAGAAAAAGGGCTTAACGAAAGTTTCTATAAAGCATATGTAAAAGCAATGAAGGAAGATGGCCTTGTTCTTGAATTTGTGGAGAAGCAGAAAAGAAGAACTGTTAAAACAGACATCTTTATTGCCTCTGATGTGATTGATCAAGAGGGAGAAGTATCGAAAGATCTTGAACTTCCTAAGGAATTTGCTTCTTTCACTGTTTATTCTAATGACTATTTATTAGCAGGACAATTGCTTCAGGATCAAAAGGCTTCTAACATTTTTCGTGAATTTATTAATAAAGACCCAATGGGGTATTATTACGTATCGTTGAAAATGGATAAAGAGGCCGCTGTTTTAGAGTTTGCATCATCAGCAGCATCTAATCCCAACATTTATTATCTTAAGAGCGAACCTTCAAGCATAGAACAATATTTAGGTAAATTGGCATATTTGGTAAGTAAATCTAAAGAGCTGCAGGAAAGCTAGTTTTTTATGATGCATTCTCTATTAAATCTCCCAAAAACTCCTTTTCTTTTTAAATTAAATTTATGCTAAAGATCGGAGTTGACAACAAAAGTTTTTTTGTTATAATACCGAATTAGCATTCACCCTACGAGAGTGCTAAAATTTATCAGGATGGCAAGTATTTCCTATTAACTAGGATAAGTAATTGTACTGAATTTAAAAATGAACACAAAACAAAAAGAGATTAAAGCAAGGAAAGACAGTATATTGGCTATTACAGTTGGCAGATATATTTCAACTGTGGCTCCAGTAAGCTCATCATTTATTGTTAAAGAACATCTGTATGGGTTGAGTTCTGCGACTATAAGAAATATTTTAGCGGAGTTAGAGCATGAAGGTTATTTAACCCATCCTCACACATCGGCTGGAAGAATTCCTACTCAAAAAGGTTATCGCTATTATGTTGATAACTTAATGAACGAGATACAGCTTCTTGAAGAAGAAACTACAAGGATCAAGATAGAATATAAGAAGCAAAAACTTGAATTAGAAGAGCTATTTGATAATTTGTCCAAATCAATATCTGAAACGACACATTATACAAGCATGATCTCAGTTGATGGTTGGGATAAGAAGCTATTTTGTAGGGGTACAAGTTATATTGTTAGATATTTGGATTACACTGATATTCAGAAAATAGAAGAGATATTAGCAGCATTAGATGAAAAAGAAAGATTGCTTGAGATCATTAACCGTCACTTGGAAAAAAGGATAGATATTTTTATAGGCAATGAGATGGCTTGTGCTCAAATGAACAGTTGTTCTTTAGTGATCTCAGAATATAAAACTAAAAAAGGGCCTTCCGGTAGAATTGCAGTTTTAGGGCCAACTAGGATGAACTATGAGAGGGTTGTTTCAGCAATCGATTATTTTTCATCGCTGATTGAAGAAATTTATTAAAAAAGAGTTAATTATGGAAAAAAATATAACAAACGACAATATAGAAGATGCTGATCAGGGAAAAATGGAAGAAGATAAAATTTTTGAAGAAAAAGCTAATATGGATAGCGATGTTAAAGCTAAGCATAAAAAAGATATAATGATAAAAGTCAAAGAATCTGAGTATAAAAGACTTGAAAATGAAATCGCCGAATATAAAGATAAGCATCTGCGGCTTTACGCTGAATTTGAGAATGTAAGAAAGCGCATGGAACGGGACAAGATGGAGTTTGCAAAATATGCAAACGTTGGCTTGATAGCAGAATTTTTAGAGATTTTAGACAATCTTGAAAGAACTATTGCTGCTGCTAAAGCTAAACATCAGGATTATGATGCTTTTGAAAAAGGCGTTGAAATGGTAATGAAGCAGATCTATGAAATGCTTAAGAAGAATGGTGTAAAGCCAATTGACGCAAAAGGTAAAGCTTTTGACCCTCATTGTCACGAGGCTTTATTGCAGGAAGAAACTGATGAGGTTGATGAAGGAATCGTTTTGGAAGAATTTCAAAAAGGATATTCTTTACAGGATAGAATTGTTCGAACTGCAAAAGTTAAGTTATCCAAGAAAAAAGAAACAAAAGAAACAGAAGAGGTAAAAGAATATGTAATTGATGTTGAAAGCAGTCCTGAAGAAATAGCTGAATAAATTTTGTTAACAATAAAATAAAAGATTTAAAAGAATATTTAAGGGAGGGAAAAATGGCAAAAGCAATAGGAATAGATTTGGGAACATCAAACTCAGCAGCATCGGTAATGGAAGGCGGGAGACCGATGATCTTACCATCTGCTGAAGGAGCAGGGGTTGCATCAGGAAAAGCATTCCCATCATTTGTTGCATTTACAAAAGATGGACAAAAGCTTGTTGGAGAGCCTGCAAAAAGACAAGCGCCTGTCAATCCAGAAGGAACAATTTATGCAGCAAAGCGTAAAATGGGAACAAATGAAAAATTCAAAGTATTTGGTAAAGAATTCACTCCGCAGCAGATCAGCGCTTTTATTTTACAAAAGATCAAAACAGACGCTGAAAACTACTTGGGTGAAACAGTTGATGAGGCTGTTATTACGGTCCCAGCTTATTTTAATGATAACCAGAGACAAGCCACAAAAGATGCTGGAGAGATCGCCGGTTTAAAAGTTTTGAGAATTATCAATGAGCCGACAGCTGCTTGTTTAGCTTATGGTTTAGATAAAGCTGGTAAAGAGCAGAAAATAATGGTCTTTGATTTTGGTGGTGGAACACTGGATGTTACTATTCTTGAAATGGGATGGGATGATGAACATAAGGCGGCAACATTCGAGGTGCTATCTACAAGCGGTGATAATTATCTTGGTGGAACGGATATGGATAATATTCTTATTGAATATATCGTCGGGGAATTCAAGAAAGAGTCAGGAATTGATCTTACTAATGATAAGATGGCTTTTCAGAGATTAAGAGAAGCTGCGGAGAAAGCAAAGGTTGAGCTATCAAGCACGATAGAAACTGAAATTAATTTACCTTTTATTTCAGCTGATGCATCAGGCCCAAAACATATGACCTTAAAGATCGAGAGATCAAAATTAGAAAGTTTGGTTTCTTCAGTTGTTGATAGATGTCGTGGCCCGATCATTCAGGCTATGAAGGATGCTACTGCAAAGCTAGGCGAAGATGTAAACGTTGATAAGGTCATTCTTGTCGGAGGACCAACTCGTATGCCTATCGTTCAAGAGTTCGTCGAGAAAGAAGTTGGACAAAAAATTGAAAGAGGAATTGATCCTATGGAATGCGTTGCTTTAGGGGCAGCTGTTCAGTCTGGAATTATCAAAGGGGAGGCAAAAGAAGTTCTTCTTTTAGACGTTACTCCACTTTCTTTGGGCATTGAAACCTTGGGTAGTGTATGTACAAAACTAATAGAACGAAATACTACTATACCTATAAAGAAAAGCCAGGTTTTCTCAACAGCTGAAGATAATCAGTCGGCTGTAACTATACGAGTTCTTCAGGGTGAAAGACAAATGGCTAGTGATAATACAGAGCTAGGCAGGTTCGATCTAGTTGGTATTCCGCCTGCGCCAAGAGGTGTTCCTCAAATTGAGGTTTCTTTTGATATTGATACTGATGGAATTGTTCATGTTTCTGCGAAAGATAAAGGAACAGGAAAAGAGCAGTCAATTAAGATCACAGCTGCGACAAAGCTATCAGACGAAGATATCAATAAGATGGTAAAAGAAGCTGAGAAATATGCTGATGAAGATAAAAAGAGAAAAGAAGAAGTTGAATTATTGAACCAAGCCAATAGTGCTGTTTATGCTACAGAGAAATCAGTTAAAGATTATGGTGATAAGATAAGTGCAGAGGATAAGGCAACTATTGAAAAAGAGCTTGCAGGACTAAAGGAAGCAATTAAAACAAAAGATGCTGGAAAGATCAACCCGGCAATGGAAGCTCTTCAAAAAGCTAGTCATAAATTAGCCGAAGAGGTTTATAAAGCTACTGCTTCTCAACAAGCTGCTGGAGAAGCTCCAGCAGGTGATCAAGCGCAAGATGCAGGCGGGTCAGGTGCTACGCAAGGTCAAAAGGCAGATGATAACAAGGAAGATATCATAGATGCTGATTTTAAAGCGGAAGATGATAAAAAATAGTTGTTCTGGAAATGTAGGGGCAGGCTTAAAATCTGCCCCTAAGAATTAATTCAAAATTAATTGAAAGAGAACATGAAAAAAGATTATTACGAAATTTTGGGTGTCGAAAAGAATTCAACGTTACAGCAGATTAAAAAAGCATACAGGTCTTTGGCCTTACAATACCACCCAGATCGAGTAGCTGAAGATAAAAAGGCAGCATCTGAAGAAAAATTCAAGGAAATTTCAGAGGCTTATGGCGTTCTGTCTGATCAGAAAAAAAGAACCATGTATGATCAATATGGTCATGCGGGCATTGATCAGCAATTTACTTCTGAAGATATATTTAGAGGTGCGGACTTCAGCAGTATTTTTGAAGGAGCTGGGCTTGGGGATATCTTTAGCCAGTTCTTTGGCGGAGGAGGATTTAATGCCTCTAGTGGGTCTTCAAGAGGAAGAAGCGGTCTTCAACGCGGCAGAGATATACAATTTGAGGTAGACATTACATTGGAAGAGGCGTATTCAGGATTTACAAAGAAAATCAAGATCCCAAGATATGAATATTGTAATGATTGTAAAGGAACTGGCGCAAAAAATGGTACTCATTTAAAAGAATGCGCTGATTGTGGTGGACGTGGTCAGGTAATGATGTCTAGCGGTTTTTTTAGAATGCAGCAAACTTGTGGGGTCTGTAATGGTAAGGGTAAGATCATTACGGATTATTGTCCAAAATGTAATGGTAGAGGTGCTGTTAAAGTAACAAGGAATATAGATATAAATATCCCTGCAGGCGTGGATAATAGTTCGCGATTAAGAGTAAAGGATGAAGGTGAAGTAGGCAGTGGCGGGGCTGGAGACCTTTATGTTTATATTCATGTTCTTGATCATAAGACCTTTCAGAGAGATGGCAATGACCTGTATATGGTATTACCAATTAGTTTTGCTAAAGCTGCTTTAGGGGGTGACCAAAAAGTTCCCACAATTGACGGAAAAGGAACAATGAAAATTCCATCAGGCACACAGAACGGGGTGCTTTTACGTTTAAAAGGAAAAGGTATGCCGGATTTACGCAACAAAGATTCTTTTGGGACTCAGTTTTATAAAATATCGATTGAAATTCCTAAAAAAATAAATTCTGAACAAAAAAGATTGTTGGAAGAATACGCTAAGGCAAGTGGCGATGATGTTAAGGTGTCAGAATCATCAGTTGCTGACAATATAAAAGAAAAAATTAAGCAAGTATTTAAGTAAGGAAGGGTAAATATGCCAACGTATCAATATGAATGTGAAGCTTGCGGATATGAATTCGAGAAATTGCAATCTATGTTGGATCAAAAATTGAAGAAATGTCCAGAATGCGGAAAAAATGAATTGCAGCGTTTGATCGGTGCCGGGAGCGGGATTATTTTTAAAGGCAATGGTTTTTATGAAACTGATTACAAAAAGAGCAATGTTTCAAATAGTTCAGGCTCTAAAAATGTAGAGCCAGGTAAAAAAACACCTGACGATTCTTCTGGGTGTGCTGGTTCAGATTGTTGTGCAAATTGTCCGCAGGCAAAATAGTTTTAGCGATAATCTGGTTTTGGCGGATTTTTACTGTTTTTCTGCTTTGGAGTGGCTTTTACCTATTATGAATATACCGAAATTTATTAGATTTTGGTTTCCCGTTTGTATATATTCTGGTATTATTTTCTATGCATCATCACTGCAGGGAGTTGACATTCCTGTGCATGTGAGCAATATTGATAAGTTCGCTCATGTTTTTGAATATATTCCTTTTGGTTTTTTAGTAGCAAGGGCATTTTTCAATACAGGTGATCTTTTTTGCAAGAAGAACTTTATGATCTTATCGATTATCTGTTCTTTTTTGTATGGAGTTAGTGATGAGTATCACCAATTGTTTGTAGTTACTCGAGATGCTAGTATATTGGATATATTAGCAGATACTTTGGGGGGAATTATAGGTGGTACAGTTTTTTCTATTATCAATAGTAGAACTAAATAAAAGAAAGAAATAATTTAAATATTTGGTGACCTGGCTTGCAATAAACTAGGAGAGCAATAAGAAATGTCAACTATTAAACCATTCAAGGCCGTACATTATAATTTAGAAAAAATTCAAGATATTTCAAAGGTGGTTTGTCCGCCTTATGACGTTATTTCAGAAGAAGAACAAGACATATTGTATAATCTAAGCCCGTATAATTTTACGCATATTGATCTGGGCAAGGATCAGCAAGGCGATGATGATAAGAGCAATAAATATACTCGATCTAAAGACATTTTTGCTGATTGGTTAAAAGAAAAAGTTATGGTGCAGGATGATAAAGAGGGTTTATATTTTTATAGACAAGAGTATAAGATACAAGGCCAAAAACATAGCAGAACAGGCTTTATATGCTTGATGAACCTGCAAAATGAGGAGGATTCAAAAGTATATCCTCATGAAAAAACTCATGCAGCAGCTGTAGATGATCGTCTTTCTCTTTACTGCAGTTTAAACTCTGCTTTAAGCTCAATTTTTGTATGCTATTCGGATACTCACAAAAAAATTGAAAAAATATTTAACAAGCATGTTTTTTCCAGCAAGCCTATGTTTCAAGTTGAAGATAATGACAAGGTTAAACATACTATGTGGAGGTTGAATGATCCAGAAATGATCGAGGTTATTGATCAAAGCCTGTCTGGTCAGCATCTCTTTATTGCCGATGGCCACCACCGTTACAAGGTTGCAACGGAATATCGAAAAATGCAAATGGCGAAGAAGACCGAGGCGTCGGACGATGAGCCTTTTAATTATGTGATGACATATTTCACTAATATTGATTCCAAGGACCTTCAGATATTTCCTATGCACAGGATCGTTAAGCAAATGCCTTCTGATCTTAGTTTCCTTGAGGAGTTCTTCAGAGTTGATAAAATAAAAAATAAAGAAGAGCTGCTTATTCTTTTAGCTAAAGCTGGACGTAATGAGCATGCGTTTGGTCTATATTCACCTGAAGGTATCAAGCTTTTAAGATTAAAGAATAAGTCTCTAATTGACGAGTTCGTTAAGGAAGGTTCATCTGAGTATAAAAACTTGGATGCTACTATTTTAAAACACTTTGTTTTTGATCAAATAGGTGTTAAGTCTAAAGAGATCATTTATACAAAGGATCTTGGAGTTGTAACTGATATGGTTGACAATGGAGAAGCTGCAGCAGGGTTTGTGATGAACGCTGTAAAGATTTCACAGCTTAAAGCGATTGCTTTAAATGGTGAAAAGATGCCGCCAAAGACAACTTATTTCTACCCTAAGGTTTTATCTGGTCTAACAGTTTATAAATTGAATTAACCATTTGAAAGATTAAGAATACGGCTTAATAGACATGGCTATATTTGGTAGAGAAAAAGTTACTTTAGTTAATCTAAAGAAAAAAGAGATCCCAATTGGTCTTTGGTCAAAGTGTCCTGATTGCGGAGCTCCTATGTACAAAAAAGAGCTCGAGAACAATTTGAATATTTGTTCAAAATGTGATTTTCATTTTTCACTTTCTTCAGACAAACGAATTGAGCTTCTTATTGATAAAAGAACATTTGAAGAAAGCAATTCAACATTATCCTCTCTTGATCCGCTAAAGTTTAAAGGCCCCAAAACATATACGCATAAATTAGAAAGTGATCAAAAAGCAACAGGCCTAAAAGAAGCTGTTATTACAGGTCATGGAAAAATAAATGGTAAAGAAGTGGTAATTGCTGTTACTGATTCAAGATTTATTATGGGCTCAATGGGGTCTGTAGTGGGTGAAAAAATTGCGCGCGCTATTGAATTTGGGACAGAGAATAAATTGCCGGTCATTATTGTTTCAGGGTCTGGTGGTGGAGCAAGAATGTACGAGGGTGCGATCTCTTTAATGCAGATGGCCAAGACATGCGCGGCACTTGCAAAACATGATGAAGCTGGCTTGTTGTATATTTCTGTATTGACCAACCCTACTATGGGTGGAATTATGGCTTCGTTTGCGGGCATAGGGGATTTTATTATTGCTGAACCAAAAGCTCTTGTAGGTTTTGCTGGTCCAAGAGTTATTGAGCAAACTATTCGTCAAAAATTACCGGATGGTTTTCAAAAATCAGAATTTATGCTTGCTCATGGACTGATCGATATGGTCGTTCACAGGAGTGATTTGAAGGATAGGATAAGTAATATTATTGATTATGTAAGCGATAAAAAAGAGTCAGAATAAGTGGTTGACTTTTTAAGGGTTCTTGCCTAAAAAGGTACGCTCAATAATGATTACTAATTTTAAAAGGAATAGGTTATAAGTGGCACAAATAAGTTTAGAAGGCGTAAATAAGATCTATAAAGGCGGCGTGAAAGCTGTAGATAATGTTAATATTGCAATTGAAAATAAAGAATTTATGGTTCTTGTAGGACCTTCTGGTTGTGGAAAGTCTACAACACTAAGAATGATCGCTGGCCTTGAAGATGTCACTGAGGGGACTATTTGTATAGGTGGGAAAAAAGTCAATGATGTTCCTGCTAAAGACCGTGATATTGCTATGGTTTTTCAGAATTATGCTCTTTATCCGCACATGACCGTGTATGAAAATATGTCATTTGCTCTTAATCTAAGAAAATATCCTAAGTCAGAGATCAGCCGTCGAGTTAGTGAAGCTGCAGAAATTCTTGGGATTAAAAAAATGATGGACAGAAGGCCAAGACAGCTATCAGGTGGAGAGAGACAACGTGTTGCTTTGGGTCGCGCTATTGTTCGTAAACCACAAGCATTTTTATTTGATGAGCCTTTAAGTAACTTAGATGCGAAGCTAAGGGTTTTGATGCGGACTGAGATACATAAGTTGAGGTTAAGATTGCAGACAACTTTTGTTTATGTTACACATGATCAAACAGAGGCTTTGACTTTAGGTGACCGTATTGTTGTAATGAAAGATGGAAAGATTCAACAATGCGATGACCCTATGACAATTTATGATAAACCAGCGAACAAGTTTGTTGCTAGTTTTATCGGAACTCCTCCAATAAGCCTTATGAACGGAAGGATCATCAAAAAAGAAAGAAAATACTATTTTGATGAAGGTAAATTTCGAGTAAAATTAGTTGAAGAGATGCATAAAGCAATTGCTCCCTATGAAGGCAAGGAGATCATTTTTGGTATTAGAGCTGAAGATATCTATGATAGATTATTTGTTTCTGAAGCATCAGCAGAGAATACAGTGCGTGCAGTTTGTGAAGTTGTTGAGCCTTTAGGTTCTGAAGTCTATTTATATTTAAATTCTGGACGACATTCTTTTATTGCACGAGTCGGAGCGCACAACAGACCTGAAGTCAACAGAGATATGGATCTGGTCTTTAATATGAGTAAGGTACACTTCTTTGACCGAGATACTGAAAAAACAATCGTTTAACTTTTATCTTTTCCTTATAGCTATTCTATTAGTCCCCTTGATAGGTTTTTTTGTCTATTCAAGCAGTTATAGCACCTCTTTTTTTGTATTCCTATCGTTGGGATTGCTCACCATTGTGGTCCTTTTAATGCCTTTACGATATCGCTTTCAGAAAAAACAAGCAGAAGTCGGCTTGCTTATCCAGAATTTACATGAAAAAGAAAATTTAGTTAGGGCCCATATCGATCAAGAAGAATTTGCAATTGATTCTATAAAAGAAAAAATAATAAATTTTTCACAGCTTAAGGGCTTGACTGAAAAGCTAAGTATGTCCATTTATCTGGAAGACACTTCCAAAACATTATCTGCTGAGGTAAATCGTCTTTTTGGAGATAAAGATACAACGATTATTTTATACCTTTTTCACTCCAAGACAGGGGAATTGGGCATTTCTTCATCTCAAAAAGGCCAAATGAGAGTTAATATTAAATCAAAACAAGGGGATGTTTTTGATCAGTGGATAGTAAAAGCTATGCAGCCTTTGCTGATCGAAGATGTTCGAAGTGATTATCGTTTTGATGTTGATAAGATCGATGTTGAAGATTCAAGGCAGATAAGGTCTCTGATCAGTGTTCCTTTGATGGTTGGGCACAAAGCACTAGGAATACTTCGAATTGATAGTCCACAGGCTAAATATTTTGCTACTGAAGACCTGAGATTTTTAACAACGATCGGCGATCTAGGGGCAGTTGCTATTGAAAACGCTCAGTTATATGAGCAGGTAGAGCTGTTGGCAATTAAAGATGATCTTACGGGTCTTTATTTGAGAAGATATTTGTTTGATAGATTGCCTGAAGAAATAAGCAGGCAAATGCGCAGGAACAATAATTTGTCATTGTTGATGTTCGATATTGATAAATTTAAACAGTATAATGATAAATTTGGACACATTGCGGGGGACATAGTCCTTCGTACCCTTGGCATGTTATTGACGAATTTCTTTAATGAGCCAGGCAATCTTGTCTGTCGTTATGGTGGCGAGGAATTTGCTGTCTTACTGCCGAATTGCACAAAAAAGAAGGCAGCGGAATTGGCTGAAGAGATTAGGCAGATAATTTCGGAGCAGACTATTGTTTTGAGAAGGGAAAAAACAAAGGTAACAGTTTCAATTGGGGTTGCGTCCCTTCCAAAGGATGCTCGAATTAAAGATGAGTTGATCTATAAAGCGGATCATGCGCTATATGAAGCAAAAAGTAAAGGAAGAAATAGAGTTTGTTCAGCTTCTTAAAGGTTAAGATATGCCATATTTGCCCATAATATTGTTAATAACTTATATAATTGCTATACGTTTGATCGCTGGTAAGATTGTTCTTCAATCTGAAGAGAAAGAGCATGAGGAAGTGCTTAAAGAAGAGAAGGTTTTTCAGAAGCTGCTGAAGAATCAAATGATCCTTTATGATGAAAAGATGGATCTAGAGGCTGAGGCTTTAAAGATCTTCACTTTGTATGAAATGACAGAAGCTATAACAAAAAGTCTCACTGAAGATGCTGCATTCACAATTTTGAAGGAAAAGCTTAGTGAGCATGTAATTTATAAAAGTTGCTATTTTTTTGATCCCCAGTCGGAGGATATTAAAAAGTACAGAAAAATGGATGACTTTTATGTTTTTGTTCTTAGGGATAAAAAGAGTAAGACCGGTTATTTAGCAGTTGAGGGGCTTTCGGAAACTGATAAAGAAAAAGTTATGATATTGGGGCATCAGTTCGCTTTAGCGCTAAGAAGGGTAAAACTTTATAAAGAGATCGAAAAAATAGCCATTACTGATAGTTTGACTGGAGTGCATACACGACGTTATGCTTTAGAAAGATTTCAAGAAGAAATCAGAAGATCACTGGCTCACAAGATTAAAATGTCGTTTTTGATGATAGATGTTGATTATTTTAAAAAATTCAATGATAAATATGGCCATTTAACTGGTGATAAAGTTTTGCGGTCAGTCGGAAAAATAATCAGGAACAATATTCGAGAGATCGATATTGCTGGTAGATATGGCGGAGAAGAGTTTTGTGTTGTTCTGCCTGACACTGATAGTGAAGGGGCCAAATATGCAGCAGAACGTATTCGGTCAGCCGCTTACGTTGCTGTTGTTCAAGCCTATGATACTAAGCTTAAAGTTACAGTTAGTATCGGTGTTTCAACTTATCCTCAAGATGGAAAAGTTCATAACGATCTTATTGATAAGGCAGATATTGCTTTGTATCAAGCAAAAAAAGAAGGTAGAAACAAGGTCTGCTTTTTTGATAATAAGTCTAAATAGTATACTTTTCAAATACTTAGAAGCCTAAAAAATAACCAAAGCTGCTTTTTCAATCTCTATTCTATAATAATTAATTTATTGAAATACAGTTGAATCCCTATATTTAATCGTGTACAATATTTTCAGTTTGAAGTATATTAATCCTAATATTAGTATTCAAAAAATATAAATCTAATAATATCAGTTATTTTCATTCCAAGAAAAATAATAATTGTTTCCGTTTGAGGTTGATATGAAAAAATATGTAATAGGAGTTGATGTTGGTGGCACAAATATTAAGTTGGGGCTGATTAATAGCTTAGGTAAAATACTTTCCCGAAGCACGCTTATAACTTGCAATTGCTCCCAAACAAAGAATAAGTTAATTGATTCTTTAGCTGAGGCTATCAAAATATTGCTTCAAAATAAAGGTGTAAATATTGATAGTGTCTTAGGTATTGGTGTAGGCTTACCGGGTCTGATCAATTATGAACAGGGAATTGTTACTTCTTTGACAAATATATCCGGGTGGAGGAATGTGCCTTTAATGAGCCTTCTTCAGAAAAAAATTAATATACCGGTTTATATTGATAATGATGTGAATCTTATTGCTTTAGGAGAATGGAAATTTGGTGCTGGGAAGGGATATAATAATTTGTTATGTATGACTTTGGGTACAGGAGTTGGAAGCGGCATTATCCTTAATGGTGAATTATATCGTGGTGAGGGATTTGCTGCAGGGGAACTTGGGCATATGCCGTTAAATGAGAAAGGTCCGAGCTGTAATTGTTCTGGTTTTGGTTGTTTTGAATGTTATGTAGGAAGCAGTGTTCTTGTGGCGAAGGCAGCAAAGATATTTAAAAACAAAAATATCAAGTTAGAAGATGTTTATGATCTTGCCAATGGCGGCAATATTCGGGCGGTTCAGTTCTGGGAAGAGACAGCTGCTCATGTTGGTAATGGTTTGGTGGGTGTAGTCAATCTGCTTAATCCAAGGCTTATTGTTATTGGTGGAGGAATTTCAAAAAGTTATAAGCTTATGCAAAAAGTTATTGAAGATATTGTTAAGAAGCGTGCAATGAAAATTCAAGCGAACATGGTCAAGATAGTAAGGGCGAAATTAGGCGACGATGCTGGTTTGATCGGTGCTCAGGTCTTGATCAGTGCTTCTTTAGAAAAAAGAAAAAAATAAGGATGCATCAATTGGAAAAAGAATTTTGCTTAGGTGTTAAATGTTGCAAGAGAGTAATAATATCCTTTGCTATTATTTTACAATTATTTGTTGGCATAACGAATGTTTCGGGACAGCAAAATGGATCTGTAGAACTTACCGGTGATGTTGTTGAATATTCTATTGATGGTAATGTCGTTATTGCAGAAGGAAATGTGGAAGTTTCTTACAAGGGTGCGACAATTACTTGTGATAAGATCGAGTTTGAGCGCGATACGAAAACTGCTAATGCAAAAGGTAACGTCATATTGACTTCTAACAACGGAGAGATATCCGGCAAGGAACTAAGATTTAATTTTGAGAAGATGGAGGGGGATTTTAACGGAGCTAAGATCGTTGCGGACCCTTTTTACGGCTCTGCTGAAACTGCATCGATGGTCAATAAAGACGAGATATTGCTGCAAGATGGCTATGTCACTACATCTGATTATGATGATCCAGGTTATCGGCTTAAGGCAAAGAGCATTCAGGTCTTTCCAAAAGAGAAATTGGTGGCTCGAAATATTAAGATGATGTTAGGCAAAGTGCCGATCTTTTATATACCTTGGTTCACTCAAAATCTAAAAGATACAACGCCAAGGGTAATAATCACTCCAGGTTATGATAAAGATTGGGGGCTATTTTTACTGCAATCATGGAGATATTATTTTAACGAAGATTTTAAAGGGGTCATTCATTTAGATTATCGTGAAAAAAAAGATTTTGCTTCAGGTATTGATCTGGATTACAAAACGGAAAATTACGGAAGTGGTATAATCCGGACATATTACATGAACGAAAGGAACATTACTTCCGATCATCCTTGGCAGGAGAAACCTTCTCCGACCATTGAGAAAGAAAGATTTAAAGTTGAATGGCGCCATAAGTGGAAGATAGATGAAAAAACAAACGCCATTGCTCAATATTATAAGCTAAGCGACAGTACGTTCTTAAAAGATTATTTTGAAAAAGAATACGACAAAGACCCTTCGCCGGACACATATTTCCTTTTAACAAGAGGATTGCCTTTGGGAATGTTGAGCTTTAGAACAGATGCCCGTGTTAATCGATTTGAAGCTGCAGTAGAGAGATTGCCTGAACTTAGATACGACCTTTCCAACAAACAGATCTATAATACCGGATTATATTTTAAAAACACTTCAATCTTTTCGAATTTAGTAAAGAAGGCTGCTTCGCCCAGCGAAGATAGGCAAAAGACCATGCGCATGAGTGTTGACAGCACTGTTTCTTATCCTATGAAAGTAGGATTTATTGAAATGAATCCATATGTAGGCGGTGAAAACACTTACTATAGCAGGGCAAAAGATAAATCAAATTATGGCGTCATAAGGGGACAGCTTAAAACAGGGGCAAGCCTAAACACCAAGTTCTATAAAGTCTATGATCTTCAGACAAATAAATTCGGGTTGGACATAAACCGGCTTAGGCATATCGTTGCGCCATCCGTTGCCTATGAATATAAAAGCGACCCAACAATCCCTGCGTCTGCCTT
>JAHJCZ010000027.1 GCA_018812705.1 Candidatus Omnitrophota bacterium | reverse complement strand
TTTTTGTTTTTATGCTTTTCTTAAATATGAGGGGAGTATTCTAAGGGATTTTCTGTATTTGTTGATCGTTCTTCTGGCTACGGGTGTTTTATTTTTTTCGAAATGAAGCTGAATATCTTGATCCGAAAGCGGATTTGATTTGTCTTCCTGATCTATCAATTGCTTGATCTCTTCTTTTAAGCTTCTTGAAGAAACACTTTCGTTGTCCTTGTTTTTAGAAAAACCATTTGAAAAGAAAAATTTCATTGAGAATAGGCCTTGAGGTGTGTCGATATATTTGTTGCTTATTGCTCTGCTTATTGTTGATTCATTTCTGTCTAAAGAGACAGCTACATCTTTTAGCAGCATAGGCCTTATAGATGTTGTACCTTCTTTAAAAAAGTCTTTTTGATGTTCAAGTATGTATTGAGAAATGCTTTTTAGGGTAGAATTCCTTTGTTCAATGCTTTTAATAAAGAGAATAGCGTTTTTTATGTTTTCACGTATGAAGTCGGTTTCTTCCTGAGTTCTGTTAGGCTGTTTTAGCATGTTTTGATAAAAAGAGTTGATGCGCAGGCAAGGAATATTGTCCCTTGTTATTTGAATATGAAAATTGTTGTTTTCATCTTCAATTATTGTTACATCAGGCTTAACATAAATGTTTTCATCAACCGGCCTATATTTTCTTGCAGGTTTGGGTTCAAGAGAAGTGATGCATTTAGCTAATTCTTCAACTTTCTTGCAAGATATTTTAAGTTTTCTCGCGATCTTTTGATAGTTCTTCAAGCTTAAATTTTCTAAATGATTAATAATTATTTCATTAATGAGTTCACTGTCCCCATTAAATTTGTAGTGGGATTGTATCAAGAGACATTCTTTTAAGTCTCTTGAGGCAATTCCTTGTGGCTCAAAATTTTGTATAGTATGAAGGATTTGCTTTACAAGATCAATGTCCTTGATCCCAAGGATGTCTGCTATTTCTTCACAGGTTGATTTGAAATAGCCATCATTATCCAAATTTCCAATTATGAATTCACCTATAAGAAGCTCTTGTGGATCGGTTAACTCTATTCTTAGTTGTTGCAGCAAGTAATCTTCTAGCGGAGTGGTTCTTGTTATGTGAGTCTCTTCTGTGTCATCATTTAGATCATTGTTATTTGAAACAGCGCTTGAAGGCGTGCTTTTGTTTTCCTGCAGGCGTCTCATGTTTAAATCGATCAATGCCTCAAGAGAGCCGTTCTCTTCCTCAGTTTTCTTTGTATCGATCTCCAATAAAGGATTGTTCTGCAATTCTTGTTCTATTGCCGTTTCAAGCTCTATAGAAGGGAGCAGAAGCACCTCAATAGATTGCTGCATTGATGGCGATAATATGGTCTTTTGAACTTGTGATTGTGAGATTTTAATTATCATACGCAAGAAGTATACCACATGTATAAAAATTGGCAAATATTTTGATGAGCAACAAAAATAAGTGCAGTTTTGAGCAAATTAGTATGAAAGCGTGTGAAAAATTGAAAGTTACGTAATAAATTTATGGGCCAGCAGTCCTTTTAATGTCTTTTTCATGAAAACATTTAATCTGGAACGTAAAAAGCTGACGGGTAATGGTTTGCGGTGTTTTTAATGTAAAAGGGTAGGGCAAAATAATGCTTGACAATTTTGATAAATGCTTAATAATATATCTCGTCTTCAAAAATATTATAAATAATATCAATTAAAGAGATTTTTTATATGTCATTATTCCCACATTATTCATTTCTTTCAAAATCCTTATATTTTTCAGTATCCTATCTTGTAAAGCATAAATTTAAAGAAACTAACACGAAAGGAGTATGTTGCATGAAAAAAATAAATTTTCTATTTGTGATTTTAACAGTGATAGGTTTACTTTTTGTCAATACTGAGGCTTATGCACAAGTTGATGCTTCTCAAACAGCTGGAGGTGTTGTTCAACAGGAAACATTACGTGAAAAAAGCCTAAGCTTAAAAAAGCGTCTTGAGCAAAAGAAAGAATCTATGGAGGAAGTTGTTTCTGATGATGTTGTTTTAGATGAATCTGGCGCTAAAGTAATGGTTAACAGTATTGTGGTTGAAGGTGCTACTTTAATTCCAGAATCCGTTATATCTGGAATTACTTCAAAATATGAAGGAAAAGAAGCTTCATTGAGAGGTATGCAAAAAGTAGCAGATCTGATCACTGATGAATATAGAGCTAAAGGTTATGCAACATCACGCGCATATATTCCTCCGCAAACTATGAAAGATGGAGTTTTGATCATCAGAGTTGTTGAAGGCAAGCTTGGCGGTTTCCAATTCAGAGGAAATCGTTATTTTAAGACAGCTCTTTTAGAAAAGAAAATGGACCTTCAAGCAAATGGTTACTTTGATTATTCAGCATTACAAAGATCAATGGTTTATATTAATGAGGCTCCAGATAGAACTGCAAGGGCGGTGCTTGTCCCAGGTAAAGAACCAGGTACAACAGATATCATAATTGATGTTGAAGACAACTATCCTTTCCATGCATCATTAGAATATGATAATTACGGTTCACGGTTTATTGACAATATTAGATATTCAGTAGTTTTAGAACATAATAACTTGCTTGGTTTTGATGACAAAGCTTATGCAAAGGTTCAGGATTCCGAAAGTTTGGGTCTTCAGTCAGTTATTGGCCGTTATATTTTTCCATTATCTCAAACATTAGACATTGGGGCATACTATGTTTTTAGCCGTACAAGATTACTTGAAGATCTAAAAGCTATAGGAGCTGGTGGTAAGGCGCAAATTGCCGGTATTTTGCTAATAAAACCCTTATTTCAAAAGATGAAATTGACCTGCGTTTAAATCTAGGCTTTGATTATAAAAAGGTCTTAAATGAATTGGCCTCAATACAATCCTCAAGGGATGAGCTTCGTGTTTTTAAAGTAGGTTTTGATCTTGATACTATTGACCGTTGGGGAAGAAATGTTTTAACTTCAGAGGTTGATATTGGTGTGCCTGAGATAATGAACGGTATGGATGCAAAAGATGCTACTAGTTCAAGAGTTGGAGCAGGTGCTAAGTTCCAAAAATATGTTTTTAATTATTACAGACTCCAGCCAATGCCTTTTAATTCATCATTGTTGTTGAAAAATTCAGCTCAGTATACGAATCATAACTTGACTGCAACTGAGCAATTTCAAATTGGTGGTGCTTCTTCAGTAAGAGGTTATCCGGCTGCGGAAAATTCTGGTGATAGAGGTGTTTATTCTTCAGCAGAATTGTCATTCCCAATATATGGTCTTTCAAAATACGCGAAAGTTCCTTTAAGGGAAGAAAGATTATACGATGCATTAAGATTGGTTTGTTTCTATGATTTTGGTTTTGTTCATACTAAGACACTTGCCGCAGGAGAAATTGAAAATCAAACATTAAAAGCTTGGGGTGTTGGTGCAAGACTTAATGTTAGTGATGACCTTGCCGTAAGAGTTGAGGTTGGTTATCCATTAGGTAAAAATCCATCAGATGGAGATAATGCCCATCCATGGATCGAGTTTGTATTGAAATTCTAAGAGTTTATGATTTTTTGTTCTTTATAAAAAGTAAATGTTTGCTTTTAAAATATGCAATATATAACGTCTTTGGTGATATAAATCCGAAATATACAACATCATGATATTTTGGGATTTTTGAACTGTTTTGATTCAATTTATAGGCAGTAGATCAAGATTTTATAAAAAAATAATATATAATCCTAAAATTAAGTAGGAAATGCAAATGTTTGAAAGAATCAAAAAAAGGGAAGGTCTATTTTTTGTTATAGGCCTTCCTTTTTTTTTGAAAAGCCAACGGTTTTTATATATTTAGAGAAGCGTCGTCATGTTGCGGATTCCAGATTTGAGTGTCTAGTATTTTAAACATATGTTTAAATTTATGGTCTTTTTAGGTTAAAATTTGATATCGATAAAAGCCAAAATAATGAATATTATGAGCATATGCTCATAA
>JAHJCZ010000026.1 GCA_018812705.1 Candidatus Omnitrophota bacterium | reverse complement strand
TCTTTTGTGATGATCTCAGCCAAAGAAAATGGTACACATTCTAACACTACACAAAAACATCCTTTAGCTTCTAAGGCCTTTGCATTCTCTATGATTTTTTTGGCTGATTCAGCATCTTTACCCTGAACTTTAAATCCTCCTAATTTCTCAGCAGTTTGAGGAGTTAACCCAACATGGCCCATTACCGGTATTCCCTGAGCAATGACCATTTCTGCAACTTCTAAACATTGATCGAACCACTCAAGCTTAATCGCATCACATCCAGCTTCATCAACAAATCTCTTTGCATTTTCAACAGCTTTAAACACATCGATCTGATAAGCCTCATAAGGCATATCTCCGACAACAAGCGCATACTTAACACCTCTGTTTACTGCCTTGGCATGATGGATCATTTCTGTCATCCCAACGTCCAGAGTTGAATCTAGGCCCAGACCAACGTTTGCTAGAGAATCTCCAACTAAAACAATATCAATACCAGATTTATCAATTAACAATGCAAAAGCATAATCATAAGCGGTAAGTACAGTTATCTTCTCACCAGTTTTCTTTTTTGCTATTATCTCTTCAACAGTTATTCTTTGGCTCATGATGTATTCCTTAATATTTTTTTCAAAAATTATTTAACAATCTTTTGCAAATAAAGGTCAATGCTGTCTGCAGCCAGTTTTCCTGATGCAATAGCTTCAACAAGAGGGCGTGCATCAGAGATCACATTGCCGCATGCAAAAACGCCTTCAATATTTGTCATAAGATCGTGACTGTTAACCTTGATGGTCCCGCTTTTGCTTATCGACGGCGACATCTGGGCACTGTCTTTACAAACTAAAGAATTAGGTTTATGTCCAATTGCAATTATTACAGTGTCCGCTTCAATAGTAAATTCAGAGTCAGGCACTTCAACAAGCTGCCATTTTCCATTAGAATCTTCATCCGCATAATCCATACGCACACATTTTAATCCGCCTACAAAACCACTTGGATTAGAAATAATCTCTATAGGACGAGTTAGTGAGTGAAAATCAATACCCTCTTGCTTCGCATATTGTCTTTCTTCAAAACGCACCATCATCTCATCTTCAGTTCTTCTAAAGATCAAGCTGACTTCTCTCCCAAATCTTATTGCTGATCTGGCGCAATCTAAAGCAGTATTCCCTGAACCAACAACCGCGATCTTTTCTCCCAAAGGAAAAGACGGAAAATATCTCGAGAAAACATTCGTCTTAATAAGATTGGTCCTCATAAGAAACTCTTCACCGTAATAAACTCCACCTAAGTTTACTCCAGGCAGGTCCATTAGCTTTGGTATACCGGCACCAGTCGCTATCAAAACAGCATCAAATCCCAAGGCAAACAATTCTTCTATTAACACTGTTTTTCCGACATAAAAGTTATTTTTTATCTCTACACCTGAAGCCTTTATATCATTGATCTCAGAATCCAGGACTTTTTTCGGTATCCTAAAACCTGGAACTCCATAGCATAGAATACCTCCTGGTTTATCAGATGATTCAAAAACTTCAACAGAATACCCCTTATTTGAAAGACTGCAAGCAGCGGCAAGACCACTAGGGCCTGCTCCAATAATAGCAATTCTTTTTGCTGTTTTTGAAAGAACTTCCTTTTTTGAAGAACGTGATTTACCAAAATCAGCAACATATCTCTCAAGAGCACGAATTCCGATAGGAGCGTTCTCCTTCGCTAATACACATGCATCTTCACAAGGAGCAAAACATATCCTTCCACAAACTGATGGAAAACAATTCTCTTCCTTTATCTTAAAATAGGCGCCTGAGACATCTCCCTCTCTTAATAGTCTAATAAATTTAGGAATATCAATACCCGCTGGACAAGCATCAACACATTTAGGCTCAGTGCACTGCGGGCATCTTCTGGCTTCATCTATTGCTATTTTTTTAGAATACCCGAGAGAAACTTCGTTAAAATTCCCGACTCGCTTAGTTTCTGATTGGGTAATGACTTTTGATTTAAGCATTTTCCTGCTTCCTCATGTGATTTTCTTCTAGCTTTATAATCTTTAAAATCCACTTTATGCCCATCAAATTCAGGGCCATCTGTACATGCCATAACGGTCTTACCACCGACTTTCACTCTGCAAGATCCACACATTCCAACGCAATCTACCATGATAGGCTTTAACTGAACTAATGTTCTGATCTTTTCCTTTTTTGTGATTGAGCAGACTGTTTCCATCATTTCAGGATTACCAATTGCATAAACAAGATTGATCTTTTCCTTCCCAATGACCTCTTTTAAAGCCTCAGTTGCAAGACCTCTCCTAACATAAGAACCATCTTCTGTTGTAATAAAGATCTTATTACATGCTATTCTCATTTGAGCTTCCAGCATCAACTTTGATTTTGTCTTAGCTCCAATGATACCAACAACTTTATTTCCCTCCTTTTGCAGTGCACGACAAATCGGAAGTATTTGTGCCGCACCTATTCCAGTTGCGACACATATAACTCTACCTATTTTTTCAATGTTAGCAGCCTTTCCCAAAGGACCAAGAATAGAGAACACCGCCTCCCCTATTGGTAAAGACCCCAATTTACCAGTTGTGCTGCCAACCTCTTGAAAAATAAGAGTAATAATACCTTTTGCTGCATCATAATCCGAAACCGTCAAAGGAATACTTTCATCGCCTTCTTCAGGGCATATCTTAACAAACTGTCCCGGCAAAACTTTGCTTGCAATATTTGGAGCAGAAATATCTATCCTCTTGATATCTTCCGCAATTATCTGTTTGTTAATAATTTCGAACATATTTACCTAAAAATATTAAGAACCTTAATTCTTTAACCTAAAATCCTTTATAAAAATACCCCTGGCGAAGATTTCGGCAACTTGTTTATAAACTTAAATAGTTGTCCAAGAAAACCAAACGACGTTTTTACTAAAGCAACTGGGATTTGCAAAAGCTAACATCCCGAGAAAGACAAACATACTACAATAATGATAAACAAGAACAACCTTTTATTTAATTTCATTCTGGTCATTCTACTCGATAATATCAATATACATATTAGACTCTACAAATCCCTCATTCTGGTCTATTGAAAAACGAGTCCCAACAGCATTTATAGATTCTAAACCATTTAAAATAGGAAAAACTGCTTTATCCATAAGCTGCTTTCTTAACTCTGGAGAAAGAGACCCTCTACCAAATTCATCTACAGTTGCCTTAAACTCATTTTCCTGTTCAATAAGCATTTTAATATCAATTTTCTTATCTTTAATTTTTTGATCAAGATCCTTAAGTTCTGCTCTTTTTCCAGAGACATCTTTACCTATTGACTCAATATCCCAAACCTCATCTTCAATTTTTGAATAATCTTTTTCAAGAACAGATACTTCATCCTTAAGCTTTTCAAGATTGCCTCTTGCTTCTGCCAACTTCATTTCAGCCCCACGCTTAAAAGCTAATTGCTTTTCATCTTTAATAGAACTTTTTTTATTTACCCAATTAACAACTGACCTAATTTCTTTAATAACCTTATTCAACGCTAAAAACTGAACTCCTTTATTAACATCAGTTAATCCAATATTTACCGACCTGAAACCAGGATTACTTTCCAAAGATAGAGAAGTTTCATTGTATGCATCAATAGACTTCTTTAGAAGATCTTTTGAAACTGAAATAAGTAAATGACTGCCTAAGAAACAATAACCTGGCTGAAAAACTTCCCCAAAAGGAGTAATAAAATAATTGAATTCATTCCCAGAATAATTTTCTTTTTTGAGCTCAAAAACAGGATTCTTAGTAATATTATCCATTAAGCTATTAGCTTTTACCCGATCTTTTGTCTCAACAAAAAATAATAACTCTGGGATAGGGAAAAGATTCCCGACATTAACACCTTTTAAATAGCCTCCAAATTCACCAGCAAATGTAGGAATAATATCTTTTTTTATATTCATTCCCAGTGACTGCTCAATTGATGCTATTTGAGCTGATTGAGCATCAGAATTCGGAAGATTATCGATCTGCTTTTGCATCTGGTCCCAAATAACAGCAAGGTCCAAACAATTTACCCATTGGTAAGCGATTGCATCTTCTGGAATAAAATTTAGAGATTTATTTGTTGACGCTGGACAAGAATAAGTCTTTGCTAATTCAGCTGAAAGCCGGCTTTTGTCAAAAAACAACGAGAAGTTTGATTCATAAAGACCTTCCCATTTTACAGAGGCCGCTATTGAATTAAACCCTGCTAATTGTTTAAAGAATTCATCTACTCGTGATTCAGCCAGACTAATATTCTGCTGAGCAATTTTACTATCTCCGCTTTTATCATCTGCTTTAATAACCTTTTGCGTATTTTTAGCGATCAAGGATATTAGTGATTTTGCTTGAGAATGCAAAAGATCTATGGATTTGTTAATGTTCACATAAATTTCTAAATCTGAGTCCAAATAAAATTTTTTTGAGGCTTGTGAAAATCTTGCATCTTTTGATAGCGGAGGCAACGTTCCATCCAAAACTTCATAACTTCTTTTCGCTACGACATCCCCGATACCAGCGATAATAATATCATCGATCTTAGCATAGTTTATTTCCATACCGATACTAGGCACTTTTATCATATAAAGAGTGTGTTTATTATACCTGATTTGCCCTCTTTCAACCTTTGCGCCAAAATCATTAAACACTTGTGATATTGCATCAGCAAGCTGAACTTCTTCTCCAGCGCGAAAAACAAGCGCAACATTAGTTAACAATTTTTCAATGATAGCAGCAGCTGTATCTTCTGAAAATTCAGTTATTTTTGACAGATCTATACCAGATGGGTAAATTAAAAAAGCCACTTCATCGTTAAAGAAATACTCAAGGATCTGCTGAGTATTACTGCTACCTAACTGGGAGATAATAAGATCCGCCATCATAATTTGCTTTTTATCAGCGCCAGACTCTTTCATCAATGATCTATAATCAACCCTGCTTATCTCTTTCCAAAGCTTTGTTGCTCCTATGCGGTCAATATTATCTTTTATTGCTGAAGCCTTTACATAAACTAAGGCACCCTCGCCGACTACATCGTCGATATAGGTTTGTTCATAATCGAAAAAGTATTTATAAGCACCATAGCTCATGCCGCCAATAATCGCTACTATCAAAAGAAAAATAAAAAAGTTTTTCATCTATGCCTCCTTATATATTTTTATAATAAAATACAACGTTCCTAACAAATCCTAAACAACTTCCTTGCGTTCTCATTAAGAACTAATGCCGCTTCTTTTTCATCAATTTCCTTAAGCTTGCAATAAAGCTTTAATGTTCTTAAAACATCCTTTGGTTCCGATCTAAAACCATCTTTTCCATCACCAAATTTATTTCTGTAATAAACTGGACAATCTGTCTCTATCAATGTCTGTTCAATTGGTGCGTGCTTAACTACTTCTTGAGATTGTTCACTGTAAGCGATGCTAGGCGTTGCCGAAACATAATAACCTTGAGCTAGGATATCGTCCAAAACATCTATTGGCCCACTGAACCAATGAAAAACACAATCCTTAATTCCACGATCCCTTACGGTCTCAAAACACTCACGCCACTTGCCTCGAGAATGAACTGAAATTGGCAGATCAACATCCTTTGCAAGTTCAACTAATCTTTGAAAGACCTCTCTCTGTTCTTTCTTCTTTTGATCGTCTTTTCTTACCCACTTATAAAAAAAGTCCAGCCCGATCTCACCTATTAATTTAAGCCTCGACACATTTTCTTTTATCAAATCAACAAGCTCTTCTAAGTCATCAGGATTTGCTTCTGAAGGATGCATTCCCATCCCGGCATAAACTATCGGATCGCTAGAAACTTTTGAAATATCCAATATCTTTTTAGAAGATTCAAGATCTACACTTACACCTACTATCCCTTTAATTCCGTCATTTCTTGCATTTTCTAAAGCTTTATCTAGGTCTTCTATTTGCTCTAAATGTGCGTGAGTATCGATCATTCTATTTTTCAATTATGAAAGTTACGGGTCCATCATTTACAAGGGAGACATCCATCTTCGCCGCAAAAACACCAGTTTCAACTTTAAGACCTTTTTTCTTCAATTGTTCAACAAAATATTCGTAGAGTTCTTCTGCTTTTTCAGGCAAGGCAGCATCATCGAAAGAAGGTCGTCTTCCTTTTTCACAATTACCACATAAAGTAAACTGTGAAACAACCAAGAACTCGCCCTTAACATCAACTGCCGAAAGATTCATCTTGCCTGCAGCATCTTCAAACATCCTAAGCTGCGAGATCTTTTCGGCCAAATAATCAGCATCTTGGGCTGTATCTTTTTTGCTGACTCCAAATAGGACAAGCATGCCATTTGAGATCTCTCCAACAACCTTAGCATCAACCTTTACATCTGCTCTAGAAACTCTTTGAACTACAACTTTCACTCGTTAATCCTATTCTTATTAAGATTATTAATAATAAGATTCTAAGCGATTGTATTGGATGCGTCAAGTAAAAGGAAAGAACTATTTGGCTTGATTCAAATAGTTCTTTCCTTTGTAAGGTGTTGGCACTAAAAAAAGATGGCTTCGGCATGCTTCAAGCCGCATCCATCAAGTGGCAACACCGCGGAATAAAATAATAATCCACTTAGCGATAATTCCCGAGCAAAGTCATTCCATATGGAAAGAACAGTCAAATCTTCGATTTGACTGTTCTTTCCATATATGCTACAACATTGACCATGAACCTTATTAAAGTACTCGAAAATAACGGCTTTACGCCTGAAGCTATTAAAGTATTTGCTAATTCAAATATCAAGGACCTTTACCCTCCTCAAGCTGAAGCGATCAAAAAAAACGTTCTTAACGGTAAGAATCTATTGATGTCAGTTCCAACTGCTGCGGGAAAGACTTTGATCGCTGAGCTTAGCATGATCAAGGCCCTTTTGACAAATCCCGAAAGCCGCTGTCTTTACATAGCTCCTCTAAAAGCTTTAGCTAGTGAAAAGTACAAGGAGTTTAAAGCAAAGTACAAACCTTTAGGGATCGATGTCGGTCTTGCTATTGGTGATTCTGATACCCCTAAAAAACATTTAAACCGCTATCAAATACTGGTAGCAACAGCAGAAAAAATAGACTCCATGCTACGCTCCAGAGCAAAATGGCTTATTGATTCATTATCTGTCATAGTTAGATGAAATTCATTTTATTAATGACAACTCGCGCGGGCCTACTTTAGAAATACTTGCTGCACGCATACGGCAACTTAATCCCAAAATTCAATTTCTTGCTTTAAGCGCTACAGTTAGCAATGCTGATGAAATTGCAAAATGGCTCGATGCTGAACTTGTAAAAAGCGATTGGCGCCCTATCCCATTAAAAGAAGGCGTTTACCACAATGAAAAGATAACATTTAAAGAAGGTGGCGTTAAAATTATTGCTGAAGAAGGCCCTGATGATCTCAACAAACTTGTTTTAGATACATTAAGAGCAAAAGGACAAGTTTTGATCTTTGTAGCATCTAGAAGGTCAGCTCAAGCCGTAAGCCGTCAAATTGCACAGAGCGTTGCAAAGGTCCTGACTGCAGATGAGAAAACAAAACTATTGGCTATTTCAAAGAAAATTGCTGGATCAAACACCGATTCAACAAAGGTTTGCAGAAAACTGGCTGAAGTAGTTGCCATGGGATCAGCATTTCATCATGCAGGTCTAAAGCCCGATCAGCGTGAACTAGTTGAAGAGTTCTTTAAAAACACCACTATCAAAGTGATCAGCTGCACTCCTACTCTTGCTGCTGGCGTAAATTTACCGGCACGCCGTGCAATTATCAGGGATGTAAAAAGATTCGAAGCCGGCTTAGGAGCTGCTTTTATTCCAACAAGCGAATACAAACAATGTGCCGGGCGCGCTGGGCGACCTCAATATGATGATTGCGGCGAAGCTGTTCTAATTGCAAAAACAAAAAGCGAAGAATCGGTCCTTTTTGAAAAATATATTCTAGCTGCTCCAGAACCGGTCACATCAAAATTAGACGAACAGTCAGCACTAAGGATACACTCCCTAGCATCTGTTGCTGGTGGTTATGTTTATGACATGGATGGGATGTTTGAATTTATTTCTCATACATTCCTTTATCATCAAAAACAAAGTGCCGAACTTTTTGACAGGATCACACAGATCTTTCTCTTCCTTCAAAAAGAAGGGTTTATCGAAAACAGCTCAAAACGTTTCTTCCCAACTGTCATGGGAAATTTAACAAGCCGTCTTTACATAGATCCCATTTCAAGCATTATCATTAGAGATGGCCTAAACCAAATAAAGCCAAACACTCCTCTCTCTCAAATAGGCGCATTGCATTTAATGACCTGCTGTCCTGATGGGCCTTTAATGATGGGATTGGGCAAGAATATTGTTGGTGACCTAGAGATGTTCGTTTCCAATTTTCAAGATGATTTCATTTTGAATTCAGAAAATTTTCACGAGCTTGATGATTATTTTACTTTTATGCGCACAGTAAAGACCACCTGGTTCTTATCTGAATGGATCGAAGAAGAAAGAGAAGAGGCTATTTGTGAGAGATTCAACATCGGACCAGGCGACATTTACCGCTATGTAGACATGGCCAGAAGGCTACTCTATGCAACAGGTATCATTGCTGAGATGATGAATAAAAAGAAACTCACCTTTGAGATCGAAGCCCTAAAGACCAGGGTACAATATGGTATAAAAGAAGATCTCTTAGATATTATTCAGTTAAAAGGTGTTGGACGTGTCCGTGCACGCAACATGCACAATCGCGGAATAAAGAAACTTACTGACTTAAGATCATTTTCTCAAGAAAAACTTGCCGCAATACCTGCCATCGGAAAAGCCCTAGCGAAAAGCATACTGGAGCAAGTATAATAAGGGTCAACGCCCTATCTCCGAACATGTAGTCAAGTCGAGACTTGACCCCCTATTTTATGACCCCCTATTTTATCAACCACTCAATATATTTCGGATCGACATTAATACCAAGTTCAATTGCTTTTAAAATATCTTTAAGCGCTTTTGGTTTATCTCCTAGATCATTAAAGATAAGGGATCGATTGTAATACACTTGGCCCAAATAAGGATCAATCTTAAGGGCTTTTTCGTATTCAATTAATGCTAATTCGTCTTTCCCCTGTTTTTTATAAATCACTCCCCTGTTTGCAAAACCGGATGCAAGGCGTGGATCTATCTCTAACGCCTTTTGATAATCAGCTAGCGCAAGATCATATTCACCCAGGCTTTTATAAACAACCCCTCTGTTTATGTACGTAAGAGCTGCATTCGGATTTAGGGATAATGAAATGTTTTGATCAAGCATAGCAAGCTCATATTCACCCATGCTTTTATAAACAACCCCTCTATTGCTGAAAGTTTGTGCTCTGCCAGGTTTTAAAACCAATACTTTGTTATAATTCTCGAGAGCACGCTCAAACTCCCCTCTTTCTTTATAGATCAATCCCATTCCGTTGTATGCCTCTTCTGCTTTATCATCTATGACAACAGCCTTTTGAAACAGCTCAAGAGCCTTCTCATACTTCCTTTTTTTAAAATATGCATTACCAAGATTGATCAATGGTTTTGTTTTGTTAGGTGACTTTGAGAGGACATCCTCCCACAAAGTAATTTCATTATCCCAGACTTTATTTCTCTTAAAAGTTAATGCAGAAAACAGGATCACAACAATACTTAAAACAGCTATTCCTCTTTTTACATCCCTAAAAAGACTTATCACAAAATAACTTAATGAAATACAAAATCCCACTGAAGCTAAATACAATTTATGCTCAAAGATGATGTGCTGTCTTGGAATAAAATTTATCGAAAGCACTATAAAAAACCACAAGATCCCAAAAGACACAATCTTATTTCGTTTAAATGTTTTAATCGCGAAGACTATCAATAAAACCAAAAATATAAAACTAAGAAAAGTATCCCATTCAAAAAACGACCTGGACATTACAAAATCATGGTCCAGATTCTGGTTAAAAGGCAAAAACAGCATTCTAATAAAAAGCGCCAAGACCCTAAATTGAGTTAGAATATAAGTTGAAAAAGTAAATACATCCCCAAAATGCGATTTTGATACATGTTTAGTAAAAAATATTGCCTTGAATCCAAATTGAAATAAAGCTGGAATGATCAAAAAGAAAGGAAATAATAGAAGAGGCAAGTATTTAGGGGACATGTACCGAATTCCAAAACTAGTCTTACCATCTAATTCGTTACGTGTCCCCCGAATAAATAAACACTCGACAAAAATTATCATTATAGACAAAGTAATAACTATCTCTTTAGTAAACATCCCCAATACTGCAGCGATCGCTGAAACAACAAAACATACTATTGACCCAGATTTCTTTTTGCAAAAGATTCTCCCTTTCAAATAGAAGCAAAGCGACATTAAATAAAACAATGTGGCTAAAGATGCAAAACGCTGAGAGATATAAGTAACTGCCTGGGTTTGTACCGGATGAGCGACAAAAATAAGTGCAGCAAAAAAGGCTATCCAAGAATTCTTTTTTGAATCCTTATTGACCAAGAAAAGCAGCATTTGGGCCAACCACAAAACAAAGACTCCGGAAAAAATATGAATGATCAAATTTGCAAGATGATAGCCAAAAACATTGAGTTTATGGAAATGATAATTGAGCGCAAAGCTCATGAATCCAACAAAACGCGATGGCTGGGTAATCGTCGTTGTCCAGATATCTTTAATGTTACCAATATTGCGTATCTCAGTATTATCAACAATAAAAAACATATCATCGAAATGGAATTCATCATCAAAGGTCTGGGAATAAACAACAAAAGCCAGCAATGAAATGATTGATACTTTAAGTATGTAAAATAAATTTCTGTTCATTTTTTCGCATACAAACTACATCAAGCTCATTCCCCAAAACACAGCAAAACATGCTCCAACAAGAATTAAAGGCACAACAAAAGATGCAATGGTGCCAATTGCAATATAATGTCTCTTGAAATGAAAAGCGAGGACTATCGCCACAATGTACAAAATAATCGTTACCACAAAAGAAATACCTGCGATCCACCCTTGGATCGTATAATTATTCATAAAAACTACACTATTAATTATTGCTACAAAAAATGATAAGAATCCGCTTAATACCCAAACACCAAAAAAGCCTATCAGAAAATCACCAACCTTCTTCCCTGTTGTTGTGTAATAATCGCTCATTATTTCCTCCTTATTTAATTAAGCCGTTGATATCGATTTATTTCTCACAAATACAGCTCTATTGACATAGATCAAAACTGCAATTGATGCTAATTGAAAACTGGTCAATCCAAAATAAACAGTATTGCTAACACGAATGAACTCGATAAAGAATCTGAAAACAAAATAGTAATTCAAAAAATACTTAAACATAATGCCAGGTACAGTTACTTTATTTTTTATCATCATAAAATAAACAAATACCCCAAACATGAATATCGCTTCATAAATCTGTGTAGGATGCCTTAAAACACCATCACCAAGATCAACCGCCCAAGGAAGATTTGATGCGGCCCCGTAACAACACCCTCTTAAAAAACAACCTATCCTTCCAATTGAGACACCTAAAGCTATTGCCGGAGCAAATAAATTACCCTTCTTTTCGTTTATTCCTAATTTCTTTTTGATCCAAAGAACTGATAGTGTTCCTCCGATCATTCCGCCAACTATTGTTCTTCCGGTAAGCAACGGACGGATATCAGGCAAACTTGCAATAATATGCTTAAAATTCATTATCCATATTGGCAATTTTGCTCCAACAGCTCCACCTACTATTGCAGCAATGAAAATGAAGAATGTATTCTCGCTCAATGTCTTCTTTTTCCGTGCTTCCAAAAAATAAACTAATATGCCGAATATCAATCCCAGCAAAACAAAAAA
Organism: Candidatus Omnitrophota bacterium; assembly: GCA_018812705.1. Lineage (GTDB taxonomy): Bacteria > Omnitrophota > Gorgyraeia > Zapsychrales > Zapsychraceae > Zapsychrus_A. The sequence continues at coordinate 3,158 of JAHJCZ010000026.1, read as the reverse complement.
AGGATAAGATCCTACTTCAAGGCCATTAACATCAAAAAGTACCGGCTGAACCCCCCAGCCTTCATGATGAATATGTGCATCAATCATTCTTTTTCCCTTTTATAAAAGAGCAACAATTATTACTGGACATACAACCATAAAGTTTAAGAGCCGAACAAAAACCACAGGCCCCTGAAGTTTTAAATAAAGCCAGAATAAAAATGATCATCCAGCCTGCTTTCGGATTTAAATATTGAAAACATATTAATGCGATCAGCGTAAATATTGCACCTACTGAATGCGCAAAAGACAGAGCATATTCATCAAGAATAATATCTTTAGACTTTTTTATCTTATTTATCGTGTTTGTATATAAGAACACCATCGGCGCTTTTCTTATTTTTAGAATTGCTGAAAATAAGAATATCAGGAATATAAAAAATACTAATTCAACAGACCTCAATAAAAAACTTATCCATACAAGAATAGCTACTGTGATCCTGCAAAAATTAAATGCCGCACTTGGAACTTCCACCAACTTATGTTTAAACATTTTTTAAACCTTTCTGTTAAGATCTTTCGGGAAGAACATACCTGTTTGCTCTTTATACTTCGCATAATCTTCAAATTGATTCCCAAGAAGCTCCTCTTCTTGTTTTGCTCGATAATACATAAATGGAATAAAGATAAATGTATTTGCCAGAAAAGCGGCATAATTCAAATACACCAAAGTTGCGCCGTAGAACATCATCATTAGCGAAGAATACAAAGGATGCCTGACCAAGCTGAACACATCAGCATTTACTAGCGTATGGTCATCATAGATCTTTATCTGATTTGCCCAGTTCTTTCCTAAAACCAGCCTTCCCTTTACATTCACATAACATCCAGCTAGGATCATAAATAGACCTATTACAATAAAAAATAATCTTATCGAAATATTGTCTAAAGCCAGAACTCCAATTTTAAACCTTATAAGTGCATAAAACACAAAGAAGAACAATGTCATTGTACCTGTTTCAACTATGCTCTTTTTCTCTTTTTTCGGTTTATTGCAGGAACGCGATTCAACAAAATTGATAAGTATTGAAACGAACAGAACAAAAACACACGAACTAATAATAAAAACAATGAAAAGCTCTAATAACCCAAGCGGACTATTTAGCAGTATCTGCAGATTCTTTAGCATATTGTTCCCTGTAGATCATATTGAAAGTTGAAAATGGTATTCTTTTTAGGTCCGGCGTAATAACATGAACACATTCTTTTTTCACAGACTTGCAATCAAAATTATAAACATCCATAAACGAAGTTACTGTTATCCTGAACGTATTTTGATTAACATAATCTATCCTTTTTTCCTGATCCTTCAGTCCCGATTTGATCTTGTTAAGCGTAATAAAATCTTTCAAAAAGCTCATGCAATCACAAAATCCACCGTCACATAGGCCATCGGCAGTTTGATTAAGGACATCCTCTACATCAAAAGCCAGGGAGTTCTTTATCGCGGGCAGATAATTTTTAACCTTAATGTTTCGGGCAACAGGAATAAAACCATTTTTATCTTTATACATGTAATTAACAGATATCTTATCAACATTACACGGCAAAGGAATGAAATCACTCTTTCTTATCGACGAAACAGTTTGTTTTTCTATTCTGTTAAGAATATCCGTAATGGTAACCCTCTTTGTCATATCACCTACCTCGCCTCTACCAAAATAAGTGACAGGCTGAAAATTCACTCCCCTTACAAAAGGCGTATCAAGGGCAAACTGCACGATCTTGCCCAGCTGATCATCATTAATACCTCTTTCAACTGTTGCAACAATAGTAACCGGTATTTTATACTCGACCATATTACGGATCGCTTTTAATTTTTTATCGAGGACATCCTTCCCTCTAAAAAATGAATGGATAGACCTTTCAAAACCATCAAACTGAAAGTAAATTTCAAACCCGCCTACAAATTGACTTAACTGCTGAACAAATTCAATATCATCAGCGATCCGTATGCCATTTGTATTGAGCATCACATATTTGAACTTCTTGGTTCTTGCCAATTTAATAATATCAATGATCTCAGGATGAAGTGTCGGTTCACCACCTGAAAGCTGTAGGATTTCAGCCTTACCTTTTTCTGCCTCTTGATAAAAATCCATCATCTTCTCAATAGTCTTAAGGTCAAGATACTCCCCTTCGCCGGCAGATGCGTAACAGACTGGACAATTCAGATTGCAGTTATTGGTCACCTCTATCAAACCAATACACGAATGTTGTTTATGTACAGGGCACAATCCGCAATCAAACGGGCAACCTTTATTGACTTTTGTTTGAATTGTTGACTCAGTAGGAGGTTTATCGTAATTATTTCTACTCAAATAATACTCAGCATCTTCCTCTACCAAGGAAAGAAATTCACCGTGCTGACTACAAACCTTTGACATGAAAACTTTTCCATCTTTAACTATAATATCTGCAGGTATTTTTGATAGACACTGCGGACACACGCTTTGTACAGTTTCGACATGTGAAGATTTATTATTTGCCAATCAATCCACCTTTTCCTGTCCAATGTTAAACCTGTTGTAAATATAAGAAATGCCGAGAAAAATAATCCCCAGCACTATAAAACTTATTATTTTGAAGATCACATCCAAGTGTGAAAGATCAACAAAAATTATCCTAACAACCGTAATACCAAAGAATATCAACCCACTAATGCGCGATGGCTTATCTTTAAACAACAGACCTGTCGCAATAAAAATAACACCGGCAATACCTAAACCAAGAGATATCCATTGCCAACTTACATATCTAAAAACAGTAAAAATAACTAAAGCCACTCCGCAGAAGAAAGACAAATATCCTTCTCCGGTATAAAGCAGCTCTATCTCTTTACGTTTCTTCAATGCTTTTATTGCAAAGTAGATCATGAAGAAAATGAGAGCTTCGGAAATAATTACAGTCCACTTTAAACATGGATTAAAAGCATAATTGTCGATAAAAATGTATCTGACAGTTGAGATCAATAACATAACATAGCTGTACACTCTTAATCGATTTAATTTTGAATAATTCCCTAAACCAAAAAGAACTAGAGCCGTAATGAGCAAATATAAAGTTATCCACTGCGTAGCTAATATTGAAAACAGGAAGAAAACAAAATAAAAACACGA
>JAHJCZ010000025.1 GCA_018812705.1 Candidatus Omnitrophota bacterium | reverse complement strand
TAAATGAGATTTTTTTTATATGAATATAAGCATTTTCTCATTTTATACTTTAATTAGTTTATTTCATTAGAGCGTTATTTTTATTGACATCAACAATTCGGGTGTTATGATTCTTTAAAAGGTGCTATTCTATGAAAAGATTTGGTGTCTCACTAGAAGACAATTTGTTAAAAGACTTAGATGAAATTGTAAATAAGCAAAAGCTTCCTAATAGGTCACAAGCTATACGATATCTGATAAGAAAGAATCAAGTTGATGATAGATGGGAATCTAACCAGGAGGTAAGCGGGTGTATCGTTCTTGTTTACGACCATCACAAAAGAGATATTTTGAATAAGTCAATGAGTATTCAGCACGACTATCCCAATGTAGTACTCGCTGTTCAACATGTCCATTTAGACCACCATAATTGTTTAGAAACTATTGCAGTTAAGGGGAAGGCTCATCAACTACGAGAATTAGCAGATAGGCTTATTGCTTTAAAAGGAATGAAGCATGGTGAAATGGTTATGAGTGCGGTTGACTAAATTTTCACAAAAGCTTCAATTACATTTTATTAATAATATTTATAATGAGAGGAGTTTCAAATGTCCAATGAAATCACAGTGCTAATAATTGCTGCAGCCTCAATTGGATTTTTTCATACCATTTTCGGACCTGATCATTATGTGCCTTTTATTGTATTAGCTAAAGCAAAAAAATGGTCATACATGAAGACTATTATGATTACAATTATATGTGGTATTGGACATGTTGGCAGCTCAGTAATTTTAGGTTTATTTGGGGTTGGGTTGGGTGTTGCTGTTGGAAAACTTGAAATATTTGAATCTGTAAGAGGGAACTGGGCAGCCTGGGCATTGATCGTGTTTGGTTTTGTGTATTTTATTTATGGAATAAAACAAGCAATAAAGAATAAGCCGCACACTCATCCTCACGTTCATATTGATGGAAATGTTCATGATCATAAACACTCTCATGCTCAAGAACATTCACATGTTCATGAGAAAGAAGGGGCTTCATATGTGCCTTGGGCTTTATTTATTGTTTTTGTTCTTGGGCCGTGTGAACCACTTATACCCCTTTTGATGTATCCGGCAGCAAAACACAGTATTATAGGTATGGTATTAGTCGCAACAATTTTTAGTATTGTTACTATTTCAACAATGTTAGCAACTGTGTTGATAGCTACATTTGGAATAAATTTGATGCCATTAAAAAAACTTGAAAGATATGTCCATGCTTTATCAGGATTTGCTATATTACTTTGTGGATGTGCGATACAATTCTTAGGTTTGTAATTCAAATATAATACAATAATTCAAACGAAAAGTATTTTGTTAGATGTCCTTTAATTCGATACAATTTTTAATATTCTTCCCGATTGTAGCAATTATCTATTTCTTAATTCATCAAAAATATAGATGGATCTTTCTGCTGACAGCTAGTTACTACTTTTATATGTGCTGGGAGCCTGGATATCTTTTGCTCATCATTTTATCGACATTGATCGATTACTATGCTGGAATAATGATGGGGAAGCAGGCAGATAAATCAAAAAGAAAAAAGTATCTGATCTTGAGCCTGCTTACAAACCTCGGCTTGTTAGCAATTTTTAAATACTATAACTTTTTTAATCAATCATTGGGGATTTTATTTAGTTACTCCCATATTGATTATAAGGTCTCATCACTGAATCTTTTGCTGCCCGTAGGAATATCCTTTTATACTTTCCAAACACTAAGTTATTCTATTGATGTTTACAGAGGCGCTAAAGCTCCTGAAAAACATTTAGGCATGTTCGCTTTGTATGTTGCATTTTTCCCGCAGTTAGTTGCTGGCCCCATTGAAAGATCAACAAGATTGCTTCCTCAATTCTATAAAAAGTTCCAATTTGATTATGACAGAGTGGTTAGCGGATTGCGGCTTATGTTGTGGGGCATGTTTAAAAAAGTTGTAATTGCTGACCGCCTAGCGATATTTGTAGATAAGATTTATTATAAGCCCGAAGCTTATACAGGAGTTGAATTGAATCTAGCGACCATATTCTTTGCCTTTCAGATCTATTGTGATTTTTCAGGGTATTCAGATATTGCCATAGGAAGCGCTAAAGTTTTAGGCTTTGATCTAATGAAAAATTTTAATAAGCCGTATTTTGCTAGGTCTATTTCAGATTTTTGGAGTAGATGGCACATATCCCTTACTACATGGTTTAAGGATTATTTATATATTCCCCTTGGCGGCAACAAAGTGTCATCCAAAAGATTTTATCTTAATGTGCTTGTTGTTTTTATACTGAGTGGTTTATGGCATGGCGCAAACTGGACTTTTGTTATATGGGGATTCCTGCACGCTTTATATTACATAATTTCTAAGTTAACAAAAAGTTTTAGAGATCTATTTATCAGGTTCGTGAAATTGAATAAATTACCTGTAATACATGCTTTTATCCAGATGGTATTTACTTTTATGTTGGTTTGTTTTTCTTGGATATTCTTTAGAGCAAATTGTTTAAAAGATGCCATCTATATTTATTCTCACTTGTTTTATAAATTGGATAAAAGCTTTGTTGTGCTATCTTTGCTTGATGGGAAGCTAGCTGAATTTTATCCTAATGTAATTCCTTCTTTATACTTGATCATGTTCTTGATCACTGTGCAATATTTACAAAGACATGACTGGTTTAAGTGCGCTTGGTTTGAGAGATATATCGCTTTGAGATGGTCAATATATCTTTTGCTTTGTCTTGGAATAATGAATTACGGGGTTGTGAAAAAAATACCATTTATTT
>JAHJCZ010000024.1 GCA_018812705.1 Candidatus Omnitrophota bacterium | reverse complement strand
TCAATTTAAATATATGTTTAAAATAGGCCTTAATCTTTTTTCATTTCCTGTGCTGATTTTCTTTTTACACAATATTCGCCTGGGATGGAGCCGCTGGTACAGGCCATGGCGCAATGATTTGATTCGTTTTGGCGGATGGTTTATTGTAAAAGGTTGGGCAAAAGCCTTTAGTAAAGATTCTTTTCTGCAAAAGTTGCAAAATGCAAAAACACATATGAAAGATTAACGATGTAAACTCTCCAGATATTTTTACTGCCTTTTTATTTAAACACACTTCTTTAATTGTAATCAAATATGCTTAGATTTCTTGATAAGTCAAAGATTTTGAAAAAGTCCATTGCGCTTTAGGTGATGGTCTTTTAAAATAGTCAACAATAGGGTTTTAATTCGTCTGAATAACTGTGGTCGTTTTGATTTGGCGTGCTATAATAATTAAAATTAAAAGACAATATAAATAATCAAATATTGATTGCATTAGCACGTGGTTTATCGATTAATTCAAATATTTTAGCATAAAATAAAAGTATAAAGCTGGGGAGGGCTTGACATGAATAAAGAATTTAATGAAGGATCAACAAGGATGCTGTTAAATGAAACAAAAGTTAAAGAAGTTATGTCTGCACCTGCTAAAACATTGGAAGTCAATCTTCCGTTTAGTAGGGTTGAAGAAATGTTCATTAATCATCATGTAAGGCACTTGCCTATTGTTGACAGCAAAGGTATATTGGTCGGTATTATTACACAAAAAGACCTTTATAAATTGGTTTCCCCCAGAAAGATAGTTGAGAAGACACTTTCGTATGATGGGGATAAGATATTAGACGGTAATGCATATTATAGTAAAGAAGTACTTGATGCATATATCTTGCAGTATGTTATGACAAAAGAAGTTCATACTCTTGGCTTGAACAATACAGTTGGGGAAGCTATTCATTCGATAGTTTCAAATGATATTAGTTCAGTTGTGATTGTTAACGATGTAAAAAAGGTTTTAGGTATAATCACAACTTTTGATATTATGAAATTAGCTGATAAAATATTTTCAATGAAACAGTAATCGGAAGAAATAGTGTAGGTTAAAATTTTATTAAAAAAATAAAGAGTCTAATCAAATGGATAATTATTCATCAAGGATCATGATTGAAAAGATCTCTCCAGAGATTGATGGGGGATCATTTCCTATTAAAAGAACTGTTGGGGAGAAAGTTGTTGTTAATGCTAATATTTTTGCAGATGGGCATGATGAGATTGTTGCAGTGCTTCTTTATCGCTCAGCCGATGAAGATGACTGGCATGAAGTTTATATGAAGCCTTTAGGCAATGATCATTGGATTGGATCTTTCCCTATTGAGAAGGAAGAAGATTATCTCTACAGCATACGTGCGACTATAGATGAATTTAGTACATGGAAAAAAGATCTTGAGAAAAAAATCAACGCTGATCAAGATATCTCTGTGGATCTAAAGATCGGAAAACAGATCCTTGAAAATACCATAAAAATAGTCAAGAAGAAATCAACAGAAAAAATATTTGATCTGTACATTGATGAGTTACAAGCAAGTGAAGATAGTAATGTTCTTTCATCCATTCTCATGAGGGATGAATTGTCTAATATAATTCAGCAAAATATAAACATACAGAAGAATACCACCTTTAGTAAAGAATTAAAAGTTAATGTCGATAGAAAATTAGCTCTTTTTAGCAGCTGGTATGAACTATTTCCTCGTTCTTGGAGTTCACAACCGGGGAAGCATGGTAATTTTAAAGACTGCGAGAAATTGATCCCTGAAATTTCCCGCATGGGATTTGATATTATTTATCTTCCTCCGATCCACCCTATTGGTAAAACTAACAGGAAAGGTGAAAACAATTCTACTAAATGCAAAAAAAATGACCCAGGTTGCCCTTGGGCTATTGGTTCAGAAGAAGGCGGGCATAAATCAATTCATCCCCAATTAGGGACTATTGAATCATTCAAACATTTTGTTAATAAGGCAAAAGAATTTAATTTAGAAATTGCCCTAGATCTAGCTTATCAATGTTCTCCTGATCATCCATATGTCAAAGAACATCCTCAATGGTTCAAATGGCGACCTGATGGTAAAGTTCAATACGCTGAGAATCCGCCCAAAAAATATGAAGATGTTTTACCCGTCAATTTTGAAACCAACGATATTGTTGATCTTTGGGAAGAATTAAAAAGTATAGTTTTGTTCTGGATAGATCAAGGAGTTCGAGTCTTCAGAGTGGATAATCCACACACAAAACCCTTTATTTTCTGGGACTGGCTTATTGCAGGTATAAGAAAGGATTATCCAGATATAATATTTTTATCTGAGTCATTTACCCGTCCGAACATCATGTATCGACTTGCCAAAGGAGGATTTAGTCAATCTTATACATACTTTACTTGGCGCAGTTCAAAATATGAATTTATTGAATATATGACAGAATTAACACAAACAGAAGTTGCTGAATATTTTCGACCGAATTTTTGGCCTAATACACCTGATATTCTACCTGCACACTTGCAACATGGGGGGTGGCCTGCTTTTATTATGAGAGCGGTTCTGGCCTCAACACTTTCTTCTAATTTTGGTATATATGGGCCTGCTTTTGAATTATGTGTTACTGAAGCGATCACGGGCAAAGAAGAATATTCTAACTCCGAGAAATATGAGATAAAACAATGGGATTGGGACAAGAAAGGAAACTTAAAAAATGTATTGTCTAGACTTAACAAAATTCGAAAAATGAACCCTGCACTACAATTTACTAGAAATATACAATTTTGCGAAATCAATAATGATTCTATATTGAGTTATTACAAGGCAACAGAGGATCTTTCAAATATTATATTAGTTGTAGTAAATCTTGATCCTTATAATACCCAGAGCGGCAGTTTGCAGATGCCTCTTGATAAGCTGGGCATTGATAAAGAACGACCATATTCAGCTAATGATCTTTTATCAGGAGATAAATATATCTGGAAAGGTCCTACAAACTACATTAAATTAGACCCTCAGAGATCTCCAGCGCATATTATTAATATTAAGCAGCACTTATGATTTTGTAATAAAAGTTTGATCGTTTTACGTAAAGGAAGGTTTTTCTATTGAGTACTCCACGCATTAATATTGAAAATAATCCTTTGTGGTATAAAGACGCCATAATTTATCAATTGCATGTAAAAACCTTTTGCGATAGCAATGGCGATGGTATTGGAGACTTTAAAGGATTGATCCAGAAGTTGGATTATTTGAAAAATCTTGGCATTACTGTTATTTGGCTACTTCCTTTTTATCCTTCACCCTTAAAAGATGATGGATATGATATTTCCGATTATTACGATGTTCATCCTCAATACGGCACTTTAAAGAATTTTAAAGAATTTTTAAGAGAAGCTCACGAGAGAGGATTAAGGGTTGTTACGGAACTTGTTATAAATCATACCTCAGACCAGCATCCATGGTTCATTAGAGCCAAGAAATCTAAACAAAATTCAAATTATCGTGATTTTTATGTGTGGAGCTCAAGCGGAAGAAAGTATAAGGATGCCCGAATTATTTTTAAAGATTTTGAAGTCTCTAATTGGGCATGGTCAGAAGATGCTAAATCATATTATTGGCATAGATTTTATTCAAATCAGCCAGATTTGAATTTTGATAATCCTAGCGTTCAGAAAGAAATATTTCGAGTTGCTGATTTTTGGTTTACAATGGGGGTAGATGGCGTTCGTCTTGATGCGGTTCCTTATCTTTTTGAGCGAGAAGGCACTAATTGTGAAAATTTACCAGAAACTCATGATTTTCTGAAAAAGTTAAGAAAGCATGTTGATAGTAAATTCAAGAATCGCATGCTTCTAGCTGAAGCAAACCAATGGCCAGAGGATGCTGTTAAATATTTTGGAGCAGGTGATGAATGCCAGATGGCGTTTCATTTTCCTCTTATGCCTCGAATGTACATGAGTGTTCAAATGGAAGATAGGTTTCCTATTATTGATATTCTTGAGCAGACACCAAAAATGCCACGATTGTGTCAGTGGGCAATTTTCTTAAGAAATCATGATGAATTGACATTGGAAATGGTCACAGATGAAGAGCGCGACTATATGTATCGTGCATATGCTACTGATGCTCGCTCAAAGATCAATTTAGGTATTAGGCGGCGGCTAGTCCCGCTTTTGAATAACAATCGACGAAAAATTGAGCTTATGAATGTCCTTCTTTTTTCATTGCCAGGAACACCGATTATTTATTATGGCGATGAAATAGGGATGGGGGATAACCATTTCTTGGGAGACCGAGATGGTGTGCGTACACCAATGCAATGGAGTCCTGATAGAAACGCTGGATTTTCAAAAGCTAATCCGCAACAGCTGTATTTGCCTGTAACAATAGATTCTGAATATCACTATGAAACCGTGAATGTTGAGACACAAGATAATAATCTTTCATCACTTTTATGGTGGATGAAACGTTTTATTGCTATAAGAAAAAGGTTTAAGGCCTTTAGCCAGGGAAGTATTAAATTTTTGTATCCTGACAACTCAAAGGTCCTATGCTTTATTAGAGAATTCAAAAATGAAAGTATTTTAATAGTGATCAATTTGTCTAGGTTCTCACAAACGGTTGATTTAGATTTAAAAGAGTATAAAGGATGTATTCCTGAAGAAGTATTTAGTCAAAATAATTTCTCTGTTATCAAAGACCGACCTTACACATTTACTTTGGGACCGCACAACTATTTTTGGTTCTTATTGAAGAAGCCAGTTTTATCACCTGCAAAAACATTGCAAAAATCACCAAAAGTACGATTGGAAAATTCTTGGGAAGAGATATTCGATATTAAAAATATACGCATATTAGAATCTGAAATATTGCCCAAATATTTTAAGGAGTGTCGATGGTTCGGTGGGAAATCACGCACTATTCGTGCTATTAAGATCGCCGAACAAATTACGCTTGATAATAAAAGTCAATTATTTAAGTTATTACTTGTTAATGTAAGTTATTCATCCGGGGGGTTGGAAACTTATTTGTTGCCGCTTTCCTTTAGTTTTGCAAGAGAAGATAACAATATCTCCAAAGACTATCCTTCAAGTATTATTTGCCGATTATCAATTAATAAGAGAGAAGGTTTTCTGTATGATGGTGCATATAATCCACATCTGCATCAAATACTTCTGGATCTAATTGCCCGCAGGAAAGTCATTACTACTGATTCAGGTCAACTAGTAGGTTGTCCCGGGAAGAAATCCATTTCTTTACTGAAAGAGAATAATGGCAAGCTTTCATCTCATTTACTAAAGGCTGAGCAAAGCAATACTTCTATACTGTATAATAATACATACTTTATGAAATTGTTCAGGAAGCTAGAAGAGGGAGTAAATCCAGATATTGAAATAACAAAATTCCTCACAGAAAAAAAGAATTGCAAAAATACTCCTTTTTATGTTGGGCATATTGAATATAGAAGTCCCAAAAAAGAACCCATGTCAATATGCTTGCTTCAAAATTTTATTCCTATTGAATCTGATGCGTGGAAATACACTTTAGACCATATTAAAAGTTATTTTGATCTTGTCCTGTCTAAAAGAAAGGAAGCAAAAGGGGACCGCTCAGCTAATGTTTCGTTGCAGCAACACAAAGAGATGAAGCTTCTTGAAGCAGGTAATTTGATCGACATAATATATCTTGAAATGATCAAAAAATTAGGGCAAAGAACAGGTGAAATGCACATCAATCTATCTGAAGATGCCCAGAATCCTGATTTTAATCCTGAATCTTTTTCTTTGTTATATCAGCGTTCTGTTTTTCAAGCAATGGGAAGCCAAAAAAGATTTGTTTTCGGACTCTTAAGAAAAAATTTGAGAAGTTTGCCAGCAGGTCTGCAGAAAGAAGCTGAAGCAGTATTGTCTGCAGAGAAAAAAATATTACAAAGGCTTAAGTTAATTATGCAGATCAAATACTCTGCTAAAAAAATACGTATTCATGGAGATTATCATTTAGGACAAGTACTTTTTACAGGAAAAGATTTTATTATCATTGATTTTGAAGGAGAACCAGCTAGGCCCTTAAGCGAAAGACGGCTTAAAAGGTCAGCCATACGTGATATTGCAGGCATGCTGCGGTCTTTTCATTATGCCTCATATGCGACTTTATTTCTTAATAAATCAATTAGGGAAGAAGATTTCTCCCTACTAGAATCAGCAGCGGAATATTGGTATTTATATGTAAGCAATGTCTTCGTTAAATCATATTTTGAAATAATAGGCAAGGCAGAATTTTTACCTAAAAATGATACTGAATTTAAGAATCTTCTTCAGATTTATCTTTTGGATAAAGCTATGTATGAATTAGGTTATGAGTTAAATAACAGGCCTGATTGGATACTTATTCCATTAAGGGGAATTCAGCATGTTTTGAATAATTTCAAAACAAGCTAATTGAAATGCGATAATTGCGGGATTCAAATATCAAGCTATGGATTTAAATTTAATACAAAAAACAAATAAAAAGTTATCACTACAAAGTGGCGAAGTGTTAGGAGCTGCTTTAAGAAGTGATGGTGTTAACTTTTCAATATTTTCGAAATATGCAAAAGAAATATTCTTGTTATTATTCAACTCATCTGACAACGATCCTACCGATATTATAAAACTTCAAAAACATGATAATGATATATGGAGTATTTTTGTACACGGCATTAAAGCTGGACAATTGTATGGATATAAAGTTAAAGGAGACTATATCCCTCAAGAGGGAATGCGTTTTAATGAGCATAAATTGTTGACAGATCCCTATGGTAAGGCATTTTATGGGGAGTTTGTAAATAAAGATGATCTATTGTTTGGCTATGATGTTAATTCTCATGAACGAGATTTGTCATACGACAGCAGAGATAGCACGCATATTGCTCCAAAATCTGTTGTTATAGATGACAAGTTTGATTGGGGTAAGGATAAAAAACCAAATATACCACTAGAAAAGTTAATAATTTATGAAGTTCACCTTAAAGGTTTTACTGCTCACAAATCATCAGGAGTTAAGGTTCCCGGAACTTATTTAGGCTTTATTGAAAAGATCCCATATTTAAAAAATTTAGGTATTAATGCTGTTGAGTTGCTTCCAGTTAACCAGTTTTATAAAAGGGATGGACTTGTTAAGATGGGGCTTACTGATTATTGGGGATACAATACTGTTGGATTTTTTGCCCCTGAGAATTCATATAGTAATTGTGATTCTATTGGAAGCCATGTTCAAGAATTTAAAATGCTCGTTAAGGAATTACATAAAGCGGGTATTGAGTTAATAATGGATGTTGTATACAATCACACTGGTGAGGTGGATGAGTTAGGTCCTACATTATGTTTTAGGGGCATAGATAACCCTTCTTATTATGCCTTGACAGGCAGGGAGTATGGTCAGTCTTATCGTTTATATGTAAATGATGCAGGTTGTGGTAATACGTTTAATGTCGAGAATCCGCCAGTTATGAGGCTTGTCCTAGATTCTTTGAGATATTGGGCTGAAGTCATGCATGTTGATGGATTTCGTTTTGATCTGGCATCTATTTTGCCTAAAGTTCAGGGCCGGTTTTCTAAAGATTCGCCCTTTTTTGATGCTATTGCCAGAGATCCTATATTAAAAAAAGTAAAGCTAATTGCTGAACCATGGGATTTAACGACATATCAAGTTGGCAATTTTCCTATGGAATGGTCGGAATGGAATGGGAAATTTAGGGACAATGCAAGAAAATTTATTAAGGGAGACTTATATCAGGCCAAGGAATTGTCTTTTCGTTTGACTGGCTCAGCGGATCTATATGGTGATGATGATAGAACGCCGTATAATAGCGTCAATTTTATTACATGTCATGATGGATTTACCTTAAATGATTTATATTCCTATAATGATAAACATAATTTAGCTAATGGCGAAAATAATTTGGATGGAACAAATGATAATTATTCCTGGAATTGTGGGGTTGAGGGAGATACTCAAGATGAAGCGATTGTTCATCTTAGAAATAAAATGATTAAAAATGCATTGAGCTGTCTTTTGATTCCTTTGGGGACTCCGCTACTCTTAGGTGGCGATGAGTTTATGAGGACTCAAAAAGGTAATAATAATGCTTATTGTCAGGATAATGAGCTAACTTGGTTCGATTGGGATTATGCAAATCGTCATAAGCACATGATAGTGTTTGTTAAAAAGATCATTGCCTTTAGAAAAAAGTACACTATTTTACAAAAAAGGAAATTTTTAGCTGGAGAAAGTCTTAATTTTGACAAAACTGAAGATATTACATGGTTTGGGTATAATCTAGACAGTGTCAACTGGGACGACCCTGACCTTAAGATGTTTTGTTGTCATCTAGATGGAAATAAAGATACAGAAAACCCGAACAATTATCATATTTTCTTTATTCTAAATGCTGATTCTAATTCACATACAGTTAAAATACCTGAGTTTTTAGGCATAAAATGGCACAGAGTTATTGACACTAGCTTAAAAGCTGGAGAAGATATTCTTGATAGAGGAAAAGAAATAGAGCTTTTGCCAAAGGATTTATACATTATTAATCCTCGAAGTGTTGTTGGATTGATCGGCAAGTCTTAAACTGAATAAATATTTTGACAACATCCTAACATTTGGGAAATTTGGGAGGAAAGGTAAGTTTTCTTTCTTTGTAAATTTTTGTTGACTTAATGTAAAAAGTATATAAACTACGGGTTGAGTAAATCAAGAAGAAGAAATTTAATTTCGCAAGTGTTAATATTTATTTTGTGAAATTTTGTTTTCGTTTTGTTATTGTTTACTCGCTTAATATTGAAAGGAGGGTAAACAAATGGTAAGAGGTAAAGTGAAATGGTTTAACGACCAAAAGGGATTTGGATTCATAACTCCAGATGATGGCAGCAAAGATTGTTTCGTACATCATAGCGCAATTCAGGGAGATGGTTTCAAGTCTTTAGTTGAAGGAGATGCAGTTGAGTTCGAAGCCGGACAAGGTCCAAAAGGTCCACAAGCAACAAATGTTGTAAAGGTTTAAACTTAGTGCGGGTTAGGCTCGGCAAGTGTACCGGGTCTTAATTATAATAGGGACAGTTCAATAGTATTTAAATTGGACGTGGTCAAATTAATCCCCTAGACATAAAAGAGTCAGTAATCTTGATTACTGACTCTTTTGTTTTCGCATTGGTCAGAAAGACAAAGTACGTGCAGGGAACAAGAAAGAAGGGTTGAATGGAAGGATCAGCAAAAGATTTTAAAAGTGTAGGCTTAAATGATGAAATGCTAGACAACTTAAAGTCTTTGGGCTATTTGAAAATGACCCCTATTCAGGAAAAAGGTTTGCCGTTAATTTTAAGTGATCAGGATTTTATTGGGCAAGCTAATACTGGTAGTGGTAAAACAGCTGCATTCGCATTAGGGATATTGTCAAAATTAGATGTAACGAATTGTAGCCCTCAGGCTTTGGTGATTGTGCCAACTCGTGAATTGGCTGAGCAAGTAGCTAACGAGATTCGCATGTTGGCACGTTTTAGAAGCAACATTAAAGTACTAACCATGTCTGGTGGGTTAGAAGAACATCTTAAGATTAAATCTCTAAAACAAGGTGCGCATATCATTGTAGGTACACCGGGTCGTATTATCAAATTGTTTGAGACCGGGATGTTAGTTGCCAATGATATTAAGATCTTGGTATTAGATGAAGCTGATCGCTTGCTTGAAATGGGAAGCATTGAGGAAATAAATCGTATCGCTTCATTTACGCCACTTAACCGTCAAACTATGCTGTTCTCTGCGACATTTCCTAATGGTATTAAGAAATTAAGTGCTAGTATACAGGAAGATCCAGCCCAAGTTACAATTGATTCACAACATCAGATCAATACTATTGAACAATTATTTTTTAAAGTAGACGGTCATAAGAATGATGCGCTTTTACGCGTATTAAGGCAATACAATCCTGAATCTTGCATTATATTTTGTAACAGCAGAGAGATTTGCAAGAAAGTGGCGGCGTATCTGGGCAGTAAGAACATGGTTGTACTCCAGATCCATTCGGATTTAGAACAACCGGAACGGACATTGTTCCTGTTGAAGTTTGATAATAAAAGCTGCCGCATTTTAGTAGCTACAGATCTGGCTTCCAGAGGACTTGATGTGAAGGATGTAGCTGCTATCATCAATTATGATTTACCGTGCAATCATGAGCTTTATGTGCATCGTATAGGACGCACAGGACGTGCTGGCAAGAAAGGGTTGGCTTTGAGTCTTTACACCGAAAATGATTGCACAATTCTTGAGAATATTAGCGATTATTTAAAACTTGAATGCCAGACTATTGAATTAAATGATTTAGAAAAGCTAAGGCAAAATGCCATACGCCCGTGCATGTCGACAATATATATTACGGGTGGAAGGAAAGACAATATACGTCCCGGCGATATTCTAGGCGCATTGACAAGGGAAGCAGGACTAAAAAGTGAGGATGTTGGAAAAATTCATGTCTTAGAAGTCAATAGTTATGTAGCTATTGCCAATGATAAAATTGAACATGCTATTGAACATTTGAATTTAGGCAAGATCAAAGGTAAAAAGTTTAGGGTAGGAAAAGCTTAATTAAAATAAGCTAAATAATCTTTTCTTACACAAAGTAAATAACCATAGTAAAATAACTCGTATGTTGCAACGATTTAAAAGCTATCTGATCAATGAAAAATAACAGCACAGACAAAAAGACAGCAACTATTTAAGTTAACAATGCTTAACAACGATATATTAAAAAAACTCAGAGTTGCTTTAAAGCTTAGGGATACTGATATTATTGATATTTTAAAGTTAGCCGACTTTGAAATAACAAAAGCTCAACTATCTGCTCTGTTCAGAAAAGATGATAATAAGAATTATATTGAATGCAAAGATCAGATATTGAGAAAATTCTTAAATGGTCTTATTATAAAAAACAGGGGCAAAGAGTATTATAATTCAAAATAATAAATTAAAATGGGAGTAATAATGAACGAAAATGTAGATTCTAAAAACGAAGAAAATATCATGAAAGATAATCAGGATATAGTTGCTTTAATTAAAAAAATGCAAAATAAGCTGGATTTGATGGAAGAAAAGATAGATTCCTTGATCCTTCAATCAAGACCAAAAACATTCAAAGAAAGACAATTTTCAAAACCTTATAAAGAATATGATAAAACTAGGCGGCCTAGTGTTCGAAAATACGAAGGAAAAAAAGAAGAGTCTTCCGGCGAAGGAAAGTTTTATCATGGAAGTCCATTTGGAAAGAAAAAGGAAAGCGGTAAAAGTAATTTCAAGGGAACCAAAAAACCTTTTAGAAAAACAAAATAAAATTTTCATTAATACAATTAATGAGAATAGACAGTTACTGTTTAAGAACAACAAAAAAACAGAGTTGGTAAGCATTTCAACGAAGAATTTGACAAATCAGTAAAAAAGAAATAATCTGTTAAAGTAATCAATCTGATAACATAATTATTCTGGTCCTCCCCCTAACCAAAATATTAAAAAGGAAGGGGGATTTTTTGTGACTAATTCAACAGTATTGGCAACAATGAAAACTAAAATAATATATCAAATATTAAAATCTACTTTTGGATATGACACATTTCGTCCTTTGCAAGAAAAGTGTATTTTATCAGTGCTCGATAAAAAAGATACTTTGCTCATCATGCCAACTGGAGGGGGGAAATCTCTATGCTACCAAATACCCGCGCTAATATTCTCCGGATTGACCGTTGTAATATCCCCATTAATATCATTGATGAAAGACCAAGTTAGCCAGCTAAAAGAACTAGGTGTCGAATCTGAAGTCATAAATAGCTCATTATCGAATGATGAATACAATACAAATAAAATGATGGTTCAGTCAGGGCAAACAAAATTGCTTTTTGTTGCGCCAGAAACATTATTTAAACCGGATATCCTTGAAATGCTAGAACAATGTAAAGTTGACTGCATAACTATTGATGAAGCACATTGTATTTCAGAATGGGGCCATGATTTCCGGCCTGATTATCGCCGCATTAAAGATGTCCGTTTACTGTTCCCCAATGCCGCATTTTTAGCAGTGACTGCAACTGCCACTAAACGTGTTCGACATGACATAATATCCAATTTAATGCTTAAAGAGCCTGTTGAATTAACTGCCAGTTTTAATCGCGATAACCTGTTCTATGAAGTTATAAAAAAAAATAGACCCACTGATCAGACGCTTGATTTCTTGGAAAAATTTAAAGGTCAAAGCGGTATCATTTATTGTTTTTCTCGCAAACAAGTTGATTCTTTAACTGCCGATTTAAACGAATATGGTTTTAAGGCTTTGCCGTATCATGCGGGATTGACTAGCGAAGTGCGAACTAAGAATCAGGAATTATTCATAAGGGATGATGTCCCGATCATTGTAGCTACAATTGCATTTGGCATGGGCATTAATAAACCTAATGTACGATTTGTTATTCATTATGACTTGCCTAAAAATATTGAATCTTACTATCAGGAAACAGGAAGGGCTGGACGTGATGGGCTTCAATCACAATGTCTTTTGTTCTTTAATCCAGGAGATATCGCCAAGATACGATATTTTATTGATCAAAAAACTGATATGCTTCAGCAGCGCGTAGCGATTGACCATTTAAATGCAATGGTTGATTTTGCAGAAAGCCGTATGTGCCGTAGAGTTCCATTGATCACATATTTTGGAGAAGATTATGCGGTTGATAATTGTGGGCAATGCGACAATTGTGTTAATATTAAAGAGCAAACAGTTGATTTAACAGCTGAAGCAATAAAATTTTTACAGTGCATTAGTGAAACAGAAGAAATGTTCGGAGCTGTGCATCTTATCAATGTTTTGCGCGGCAGCCAATCAGAAAAAGTCCTAAATTATAATCATAATGAATGCCGAATTTATGGACAGGGAAGTGTTTTATCTTTAAGGCAATGGCAAAACTTGGTACGTCAATTTATCCAGCAAAGAGTAATTGATAAAGAAGAAAAATATGGCGTATTAAGCTTGAACAAAAGATCGTATGAGGTTCTAAGCGGTAAATTACTTTTTGAAGGATATTTGCCTGAGCCTGATAAAGTTAAGTCAAAGTCAAAGAATATTTCACGTATTACTAATTATGAGAACAGTCTTTTTGATGAGTTACGCAAGAAGCGAAAAGAATTAGCAGATGCAAAAGGTGTTCCGCCTTATGTGATCTTTTCTGATAAATCATTGGTGGAAATGTGTCAGCAATTGCCAAAAAATAAAAAAGAATTTATCCAGGTTTTTGGTGTCGGAGAACAAAAATTAAAAAAATACGGAGATGTCTTCCTGGAGATTATTAAAAACTATCATAATTGATAGCTTTTTATTTTATCAATGAAAGTAATCTTAGCTGAAAAACCTAGTGTAGCTCGTGATATTGCTCGGATTGTTGGAGCAAATCAAAAGAAAGATGGGTGGTTAGAAGGGAATGGCTACCAAGTCACTTGGGCTTATGGTCATTTAGTGATGATCGTTGAACCTTCTGTTATGTGTAAACAATGGGGAGGTAAATGGAACTTTTCCCAGCTGCCGATGATCCCGCAAGAATTTCAGCTCACCACAAGCCCTAGCGGTAACAAACAGTTCAATGTGATCGGCAAACTATTCAATGAATGTGATGAGATCATTAATGCAACTGATGCGGGGAGAGAAGGCGAATTAATATTCCGTTGGATATATAAACATTCAAAGTGTCAAAAGCAATTTAAACGCTTGTGGATCTCTGATTTGACTGATGCAAGTATTCAGTCTGGACTAAACACTCTGCATGATGGTAAAGATTTTGATTACTTAGGACAATCTGCGCAATGTAGGGCTTTTGCCGATTGGATCGTTGGTCTTAATGCGACTAGAGCTTATTCGATCAGTAATGGGCAACTTTACACGGTTGGTCGCGTACAAACACCAACACTAGCGCTGATCGTTAATAGGCAGCATATAATTGATGGTTTCGAAAAATGCTATTACTATGAGCTCTATGCAAAGACAAAAAATGTTGCATTTCGATGGGAAGATAAAGATGGATATAAGATAGAGAAAAAGGATAAAGCTGAAGATCTAAAAAAAAGGCTTGAAGGAAAAACGGGAGAGATTGCTAATATTAAAATAACAAGCAAAAATACAACTCCACCACCACTGTTCGATCTGACCCTTCTTCAAAAAGAATGCAATGAAAAGTTTGGATATACTGCAAAAGAAACCTTGGAATATGCCCAAGATCTGTACGAAAAACAAAAATTGATCAGTTATCCTCGTACAGAATCTAGACATTTATCAGAGAACTTGCGGCCAGAATTACCAGCCATTCTTCGTAGCGCCCCAGATAATTTAAAGGATTTAGCTAAAAGATCCATAGAAAGTATTGAATCAGGTAACACTCTTGGCAAAAATTACATAAATGATAAAAAGCTTACTGACCACCATGCTATTATCCCAACAAAGAAAAAGCTACAAGGCCGTTTACCATCACATCTTGAAAATGTCTACATGTTAGTTCAGAAGCGGTTTATTTCAATATTCTATCCTGATTTTGTCGAGGATGTTACAGAGATAATCATGCATATTGACCAAGAGTTATTTAAGTTTAAAGGTTCTCGGCCTACTGAGATAGGCTGGCGTGTGATTTATCAAAAGGGCGATATGAATACTTCAAAGAGTTCAGAAGAAACACCGGAAGGGTCTAATGTTCAGAATAGTGACCTAGCTCAATTCAGTATTCGACAAGAAGTCATTGATATGATGAATGCTCGATTTGAAAAGGGCCAAGTGCTGCCAGTTGATTCACTAGAAGTTCAAGAAAAAGAAACTTCAGCTCCAAAGCCCTTTACTGATGGAACATTATTGAATGCAATGAGATATATAGGTAGGCAAGTTGATGATGATACACTAGCAGCGCATTTAAAAGATCAGGGACTTGGAACTCAGGCAACCCGAGCAACAATTATTGAAAGATTGATCAAATCACAATATATTATTAGAAAAGGTAAAGCGTTAATACCTACAAAAAAAGGAATTCAATTAATAGATACTGTAATGCCTGATCTGAAAAGTCCAGAATTAACAGCTCAATGGGAACAGAAACTTACAGAGATCAATGATGGAGATCTTAATGATGCAGAATTTATGGAAGAGATCAAGTCCTTTACTGAAATGGTGATCACTGCTATTAAAAACAATAATTCCCTAAATGGGTCTATTGGCAATAAAACTAGTTTTGGAACATGTCCAAAATGCGAAAAAGGCCAAGTATATGAAGGCAAAAATTCATATTATTGTTCGCGATACAGAGATGGCTGTCAGTTTAATTTATGGGCAACGATCGCGAGCAAGAAACTTGATCATGAACAAGTTAAGAAAATAGTAAAAGATAGAAGGTCTGATCTAATTAAAGGGTTTACCTCTAAAAAAGGCCAACCTTTTAATGCTATTGTTGAGTTAGATGAAGAATTCAAAACGAGATTTTGTTTTTAAAATTCAAAGCTGAAGAATTCATAACGCAGATAGTTAAAATATGAGGAAAAAATAAAATTTAAAAGATTTGCATAATTTTGACAGGAACTATTAAATGACATCACAAAATGATAATGAGCTTAGAAAAAGCAAAGATCCGTTACATGGA
The DNA here is from genome assembly GCA_018812705.1 of Candidatus Omnitrophota bacterium. Classification (GTDB taxonomy): domain Bacteria; phylum Omnitrophota; class Gorgyraeia; order Zapsychrales; family Zapsychraceae; genus Zapsychrus_A. The sequence continues at coordinate 10,337 of JAHJCZ010000024.1, read as the reverse complement.
GTAACTTTAGAAATGATGCTTGAGCGTCTGAAGGAAGCTTATGGGTGGGAAAAGTTAGGAAGGGTAATAAAAATAAACTGTTTTAATCAGGATCCTAGTATAAGCTCTAGCCTAAAGTTTTTAAGAAGAACTCCTTGGGCCCGGGAAAAAGTCGAATCATTTTATTTAAATGCATTACGGCAAAATGTAAAATTCCGAGACGCATTCCTTTCTCCAGATAAAATAAGTGACAAATAATTTAAGGCAGGAAGATCATTAGTGTTGATTTGAATTGCCAGATGACTGAAGGCTGCGTCCTTGTTGTATCTCAATGTTGAAGATATCTGATAGATTCGTATCTTTTAGAACTTTTGGACTTTTGTTCCTTGCTTTTTTAAGAATATTTTTGCGTTGTTCATGAATAGATTTTGATATCAGGTCAAGTATGCTTACACCTCGAAGTTCAAATAGTAATTTAGGGTCATTGTCGATCTTTACTCCTAGCGCGTAAAGTGCAACAGCTGTATGTTTGCAAAGATTAACACGGTCAGAGCAAGAGCAATTAAAAGAAATTTCCTTCTGAGAAGGGAATAATCCGCTCAGCTTATTCGTAAAAATATCAGTCATTTCGTTCGGGAATTGATTGTCTAGTATCTTTTCAAATGATTCTAAGGATCCGGCATACAATGTTTGAATATTTGACCATTTTGTTTCAGAAATTGGTTCAAAGGTGATCTTGACCTTGTAGGGATTTATATTAGAGCCTAAAACAATGGCTTTAATATGATCTGAATTTATCTTAAAATCAGCTAAAGCCTCACATTTAAAAAGAAGTTTTCCTTTTTCTAAACGTATAGTATTGAACGTGTATTTTTTTAAATTAGCATTCCAAGCTTTTCCCCACCAGTTTGAGGCCATGTCTTTGGTTTTCACCATAAAGGGAGTGATATTAGGACATTTTTTCTGAAAAGTATTCAGTTTCCTCCTGAATTTAGTTTTTAATCGTGAATTAAGATTGTATCTGCTATGCCAAGTAGTTGTGAGCATATTTATTGTTTCTTCGTTATAACTTAAGTTTAAAAAGATTTATTAAAGAATCATTATCTATCTCAGTGATCCAGTTCTCCTTTGAGCGTTCTATGATATTATTTGATAGGCTGGATTTTTCTTCTATCATTAAGTCGATATTTTCTTCGATTGTTCCTTTTGTGATGAATTTATGAACGATCACTTTTTTCTCCTGACCAATTCTGAAGGCTCGATCAGTAGCTTGATTTTCTATCGCTGGATTCCACCACCTGTCAAAGTGGATAACATGATTTGCCTCAGTTAGATTCAACCCGACACCGCCAGCTTTTAGAGAGAGAATGAAAAACGGGATGTATTCATCGCTTTGAAAACGTTCAATAAGCTTTTTTCTCTGGGAAGTAGGAATGCTTCCATGCAAGACCAGGCCATCGCGGCCAAATATCGTTTTGAGAAATATCTCTAAAGGAGAAATAATTGATTTAAACTGCGTGAAAATCAAGACTTTTTCTCTTTCTTGGAAAATGATCTCACATATTTCGCGTAAACGTTGGAATTTACCACTATCATTTTCGCTGAAATGCCTGTTCCCTGTGTATTGGCTTGGGTGATTGCAGATCTGTTTGAACTTCATAAGCGATGATAAAATAATTCCTTTTCTTTGAATGCCCTTGGATTCCTTGATCGATATCTCAGTATTTTTTATAAGCTCGTTATAAAGAATAATTTGTTTTTTACTTAAATGAGAATAAGTTTTCATTTCGATCTTATCAGGCAGGTCAGAAATGATATTTTTATCTGTTTTTAAACGTCGCAAAAGATAGGGCTGTATGACGCTTTTTAATTTACCATATTTGTTTGGATGTTCACTTAAACTTTTGGTGTATTTTGAGAATTCCCGTGGAGTTCCGAGCAAACCTGGATTTGTAAAATCAAGCAAAGACCAAAGATTCGATAATTTGTTCTCGATTGGTGTTCCTGTTAGGATGATACGATTAAAAGAATATAGCTTTTTAATGGATTTGCTTTGTTTTGTATTCGGATTTTTTATTGCTTGAGCTTCGTCAAGAATAACATAAAACCATTTAGTTTCTTTTAATAAGCTAAATTTTTGTATAAGATTGTAGGTTGTTATTACCAGATCATATGGTTTTTCTAGTGATGCTTTGTTTAAAATATCTTTTGCTTCAGGATTGACCCCAGGATGAGCAATGAGAACATTTAGATTCGGTGCGAACTTTTCAATTTCATTTTGCCAGTTTGAAACAAGGGAGGCCGGTAAAATCAAAAGATTTGGCGGATTGTTCTTGTCCTTGATCAGGGTTAAAAAAGCAAGGAGCTGAACAGTTTTTCCAAGTCCCATGTCGTCAGCTAGACAAGCACCGAATTGTAAAGAATGCAATAGGCTAAGCCAGTTCAACCCTTCCAGCTGATAAGGACGAAGTGTTCCTACAAACGTGGTGGGAACAGAAACTGACTTAATGATCTCAGGATTCCTTAATTTTTCGAGGGTTTTCTTTAGCCATTGTCCAAGGGAAAATTCAAGAACGATATCCTCATCTTCATTGCTTAAAAGTTCGCTTGCCCCCATTTGAAGACGAATTGCTTCCTGAAAAGTTAATCCTTTTTTCTCGGCATCCTTTGCCTTTTCAAACATTTTAAGCATTATGGCTAGTTTCTTTTGATCAACTTTTAGCCATTTTCCTTTAACAAATGCAAGCCCTTCAGATTCGTTTAAAATATCTTGGATTTCTTCTTCGGTAACAATAGTGTCGCCAAGCAATAATTCCGCGTTGAAATTCATAATACTATCCATTCCTAAATGAGAAGGGACAGAATCGTGCATTGAAATATTGATCTTCATTGAAGAAGCTTCTTTGTTCCACCAATCTGGAATGCGGCAAAGAACGCCGCATTTTTCATAAAGTTTGATCTCTTGTAGAAATTGATAAGCCTCTGTTGCTGTCCAGGCTAATGGATGGAACAAATCACCTGATTCAAGCATTTGTTTAATCAATGGACATTCGCGCGCGGTAAAGTTAATTGTATTTAATAAGTCCAGCAATTCTCTATCATTGTGATTAAACATTTCGAGCGAGTTTTTAAGTGTAAAATGCTGAAATGTTTTCTTTTTTTGTTGTCGTGGTGTATATGTTGCCAGGAAAGAAAAAGGCAGGTCTTTATCAAAGAGGTTTTCCGCAATATGAAATTGCATGCGGCCAACAAGATGGATATGAAGGCTATAAGTTTGTATGAAGCTTTCTATGGTCCCTTCGTGGTGCTTTATTTTATCCTGAAAAAATGTATTAAGCTGTTCCCATAATTTGTTCAATATGTTTTTGTTGAAACGTTGAGAGCCAACCATGAAGGGTGTTTTTTCTAGGAAGGCAGTCATTTCATCATTAGTAATTATTATTTCAGTTTTGTCGCGTTTAATTTCAAGCTCTGGGGTATGACTTAATTTATATGAAAAAAGGTGTGCAAAATCTCGGAAGAAATTAAGAGACGGAGAAAGAGGGATTTCTTCATCACAAAATCCTAAAAATAACAAACAAGATATAAACCCGTTTTTTGAACGTTTGAAAATATCTTTTTGCAATAATTGTGTGTTTTTATAAATTTTCCTTTTTACAGTTGTCCATTCCAAATGAACAGTAGCATCAGGGAAAATCGCTGCTATAAGTTGGGTATTCATTAGGCACAGATTATATGTAGTTCTGGTTATATGCAAGCAATAATTTTTGTAATATAAAAACTATATCCTAACAACTTAAGGGGATCATTACTATTTTTTGTTTATAGCCAAAAGGTCATTTATGTAGTAGACTTGGTATCGCTATGGCACTTATTAGTTTACAAGAAATTACCCTTGCTTTTGGGGGACCTTTATTATTTGATCGCATAAGTCTGCAATTGGAGCCTGGCGAAAGAGTGGCTTTGCTAGGTCGCAATGGCGTTGGGAAAACCACGTTGATGAAGGTTATGGCTGGTCAGGTAGAAATTGATGGAGGGGACATACTCTATCAAAAAGGGGTTAAGATTACACATTTACCGCAGGAAGTGCCTAATGATATTGTAGGTACGGTGTTTGATATTGTATTTTCAGGCTTAGGTGAGCGCGCTAAGCTCTTAAAAGATTATCATCATGTAGTTCACCGTTTACATACTGAACATACTCCACAACTTATGCAGGAACTTGATCGTTTGCAAACAGAGCTCAATCATACCAATGGGTGGGATCTGGATGCTGAAGCCGAAGATGTGCTTGCTCATATGAAATTAAACGGTGATGACGATTTTGAAACTTTATCGGGGGGACAAAAGCGCAGAGTACTTTTGGCCAAAGCACTGGTCATAAAGCCAGAGATCTTGTTGCTGGATGAGCCTACTAACCATCTAGACATTGATACGATTGATTGGCTTGAAGAGTTTCTTAAAAAATACCCAGGAACAGTATTTTTTGTCACCCATGACCGCATGTTCATGACACATTTAGCTACACGTATCATTGAACTTGATCGCGGTAAGCTTTTTAATTGGTCATGCAATTATCAAACATTTTTAGAACGTAAGCAAATGGCTTTGGAAGTTGAAGCGGCCCAGCGCGATGATTTTGACAAAAAATTGGCCGTTGAAGAAGTGTGGATTCGAAAAGGTATCAAAGCGCGGCGTACGCGAAATGAAGGCCGGGTCAGAGAGCTAGAGCGTATGCGTAAAGAGAAAAAAGCTCAGCGTCAGCAAATTGGTCAGGTACGTATGCAATCGCAGGAATCAGATGCTTCAGGCCGTCAGGTCATTAAGGTTGAACATTTAGGATTTAGTTATGGGGATAATTGTATTGTTAGAGATCTTTCAACTCAAATTATGCGCGGGGATAAGATTGGTGTTATTGGAGCTAATGGCAGTGGAAAAACAACACTGTTGCGTATTCTTATTGGCCAATTACAGCCGCAAAGAGGAAAAGCCAGCTTGGGGACAAATTTAGAAATACTTTATTATGATCAATTGCGTGAGCAATTAGATGATCAAAAGACGGTTATTGAAAATATTGCCGGGGGGGCGGATACTGTGACCATAAATGGAAAGCCAAGGCATATTATTGGTTATTTGCAGGATTTCTTGTTTACTCCGGATCGGGCACGAACTCCAGTAAAAGTATTATCGGGGGGAGAACGAAACCGTCTTTTGTTAGCGCGTTTTTTCATCAAGCCTTCTAATTTTTTGGTTATGGATGAGCCAACCAATGATCTGGACATAGAAACTCAAGAGCTGCTTGAGGAACTTTTGACGGATTATTCTGGAACTTTGATTTTAGTAAGCCACGATCGTGTTTTATTGAATAATGTTGTCACTTCGACTATTGTGTTGGAAGGAAATGGAGTGATAAAAGAATATGTAGGAGGTTATGACGATTGGCTTTCTCAATACAAAGTTGATAAGCCACAAGTAGCAGAGCCCGTAAAGGAAACTCAAGCTAAAAAGTCAAAAAAAACTGACTCTAAGCGTAAGCTTTCTTTCAAGGAAGAAAAAGAAGTTAAATCTTTGTTTGCTCAAATTCAAAAGATCGAAGAAGAACGAGAAAAACTATACGCGTTTTTAGCTGATGTTACTATTTATCAAACAGATCCCAAAGGAGCCGCTGAAGCTCAGGCTCGCGAGGAAGATATTGTTGATGAACTTCTTGAACTATATCAACGTTGGGAAGAGTTGGAAGCCGCGTAAGAAAATTCCCTTTTCGGACCTGCAGAAAAGATTAAATGATATAAGTAAGCATCTCCGAAATAGTTACTGTTACCAATATTCGACCTATATTCTAAATTTATCTTTACTTTTATAGGTTATAGGAGTCTAATAACAGCGTTTATTTTTAATTGATTTCAAAGGAAATTAAAGTGATAGAAAAAGTTTTACAAATATTTTCGAGCATATCTTTTTTTCACGTGAATATGCTTTTTATTCTTGGTCTTGCTTTATTTGGCGGCACAATGGGAGGGCGTTTATTCCAAAAAATGAAAGTGCCTCAAGTCGTTGGATATATTGTTATAGGTATCGCTTTGGGTCCTATGGGCATGAGAATTGTAGATGCCGAAATGATCGTTGTTCTGCAGCCGCTAACTTACTTTGCTTTGGGTTTGATAGGGTTTATGATCGGAGGAGAGCTAAAGAATAGTGTGCTTATTCGTTATGGTAAACAGTTTTTATATATTCTTCTTTTTGAAGGTTTATTTTCTTTTGTTTTGGTTACCATCGCTGTCGGCTTGTTCGGCAGTTATTTCTTTAAGAATCCCAATTTAGGTTGGGGATTGGGATTGTTCTTTGGATCAATCGCTTCTGCAACGGCACCGGCAGCTACGACAGATGTTCTTTGGGAATATAGGACACGGGGCCCTCTTACGACAACCATTTTTGGAATAGTTGCTCTTGATGATGCCCTGGCCATATTTCTTTTTGCGATTTCGGCAAGTTTTGCAACTAGAATTATGGGCACAACACATGATAGTTTACTTCTTGCTATCTTGCATCCATTATATGAAATAGGAGGGGCAGTTCTAGTAGGTTCTGTATCAGGAGTGATCCTAGTTAAACTGTTACATAAGTATACAGAAGAAGAGAGGGTTCTTGCTTTTTTGATAGGTATTGTATTGTTTGTATTAGGGTTATCTTTGGCTATTAATGTGAGCATGCTATTGGCATCTATGGTTCTTGGTGCCTTTGTTGTTAATGGTGCTCCAAATATTTCTAAAGATATTTTCAAATTATTGCAAGGATTTACTCCGCCAATATTTATATTATTCTTTGTTTTTATCGGTGCTAAGCTGAATTTTGCTCAACTTAATCCTATAGTTTTTGGCCTTATTCTTGTTTATCTTGTTAGCAGAACTATCGGGAAAATGTCAGGGGCTTTTTTGGGCGCCTATATATCTAGAGCGCCTAAAACAGTACGGCAGTATCTACCTTTCTGTCTTTTTAGCCAAGCAGGTGTTGCGATCGGTTTATCTATTGTTGCCGCTCATCTATTGCCAGAAAATCTTGGAAATATTATTATTATTGTGATCACATCTACAACTTTTGTTGTGCAGCTTGTTGGCCCATCGTGTGTCAGGTATGGAGTATCAAAATCTGGAGAAGTGGGACTTAATATTACAGAAGAAGATATTATTAAAAGAATAAAGATCGAAGATGTTCTCGAAAGAGATGCTCCTTTGATAAAGCAAAGCACATCTTTGGACGAAATTTTATTAAACTTTAGTAGCTATCCTTATCTGTATTATCCAGTGGTTGGAATTGACAAAAAACTAAAAGGAATAATTAGTATAGATAGCGTTCGGCATGTGTTTAGAGATAAAGATGTGAGCGATCTTATTTTAGCGGATGATATCCTTGAGCCAGTGCAGATCAAGATAGCTTCCAGCGCCAGCGGGAAAGATGCAAAAGAACTGTTTGATAAGTATCATGTTGATTTTATTCCTGTTGTAGATGAAAATGATGTTGTAGTAGGTGGGCTTGAAGAAAGGATTTTCTACAGATTTATTGCAAGAAAGCAGCTTGAGATTGAGCAGAAGGCTCTTTCTTTATAGTTTTTTGAAAGTTGAATTCTTGTTATTTTAAGATGGAAGCTAATAAACGAATGTAAATTATATGAAAGCCCTAGGCGGAAATGCTTAGGGCTTTTTTAAATTATTTGCAAACACAATTTGTTTAAAGTAGAATATTTCTCAAACACAAAACATAATCCAAAAGTTAGACAATTCATTGTTGCAATATTAAAAAACTTTATAAAGGAATTAACGTTATGGCATGTGTCTTAAATATGATTTTAATATGATTTATTTTAGGGGTTATTATTATGACACAGAAAAGAGCAGTATGTTTAAATTGTATTGATGGGCGTGTTCAGTTGCCCGTTATAAACTGGATAATGGGTCACCATAAGGTTGATTATGTTGATATGATCACTGAACCAGGAATGGACGGGTTGTTAGCTGATAACAATAATCCAATTGAAGAGATCAATAGAAAAATTAGAATTTCTATCAAAAACAATAATGCAAATATGATTTTTGTTGTTGGACATCACGATTGCAGGGCAAATCCTGTTAAGGAACTTGTCCATAAGGATCAAATCTTAATGGCTGTAAAGCGGCTTAAACCCGTATTTTCTGAAATGCCGATTAAAGGGATTTGGGTTAATAGTGAGTGGAAAATAGTTCAGTTGTAGGCTTCTCATTTTTTGAATTAAATGCTTTGGAGCGCTCATTTTACAGGCTTCTAATTAAATTATTTGTCTTAAACAGCTAATGGAGTAAAATAATTCAATGGAAGAGTTCATTTTTGATCTATGCATTTTGTTCGTTGGTTCAGCAATATTAAGCTGTCTTGCTGTATTTTTGAAGCAACCAGTAATTATTGCCTATATTCTTTGCGGTGTAATTGCAGGGCCTTTGGGATTAGGATGGATAAAACATGCAAAATTTATCGAAGTTGTTTCTCACCTAGGCATAACTTTATTGCTCTTTTTAGCAGGGCTTTGTTTGCACCCTCAAAAGTTAATTGAACTATTTAAAAAGACCTCACTTGTAACAATTGTTAATTGTATCTTTTCTTTTGTTCTAGCATTTTTATTTTCATTATTATTTCAATTTACTCTAGTAGACAGTATCTGTATTGCACTTGCTTTAATGTTTTCGAGTACGATCTTAACCATAAAATTGTTGCCTACTACGACACTGCATCAAAAACGAATGGGTTCTCTTTGCATAAGTGTTTTGATCTTACAAGACCTATTAGCTATTGGTGTGCTGGCATTGATCAGATGCTTGGATACCCCTCAAGGTGTGTTTATAAGCTTTTCAATTCTATTAGTTAAATTAACTGCATTTATTGCAGTTTTGGCTTTATTTGAACGCTTTGTTTTGAGAAAGATCATATCGTATGTTGACAGGATACAAGAAGTTATCTTTGTGTTAGGATTGGCTTGGTGTATCGGTATTGCAACAGTATCCCATCATTTGGGTTTATTTTTTGAAACAGGCGCTTTTTTTGCTGGGGTTGTTTTGGCACAACATAAGATCTCTTTATTCATATCTGAAGAATTAAAGCCTCTAAGAGATTTTTTCTTAGTTTTGTTCTTTTTTTCCTTGGGCGCAAAGATAGATTTGTTAGTAATAAAAGACATATTTTTACCGGCATTATTCCTAGCATCAATTTTTATTATTTTGAAGCCATTAGTTTTTAAAAGTGCTTTTATAATGGTTGGTGAAAAAAAAGATTTTTCCAAAGAAATTGGTATTAGGCTAGGGCAACTAAGTGAATTTTCAATATTGATCGCTTTACTAGCGTTTGAATTGGGGCATATTACTAATAGAGCTTCCCAACTAATCCAGCTTGTAACAATTTTAACCATTATTGCTTCGAGTTATATAGTCGTTTTCAACTGTCCAACACCAATTGGAACAACTGACAAATTAATTCGGGACTAATTTTCATTTAAAGTCATTATATGCCAAGCTTGAACACGTCTTGTTAATCTCCTGCCAAAAAGTAATATGTTATATCTATAATCAGTAAGGTTTTAAAACAAAGGATGGAAATTATGAATTTAACAGACACGATCAACTATCAGAAAGATGCAGTTGTAAGCAAACAGCTCCTCAAAAAGGAAACAGGTACTGTGACAACTTTTGCTTTTGATAAAGGCCAGGGTTTAAGTGAACATACAGCCCCATTTGATGCCATGGTAGTTATTTTGGATGGGGAAGCGGAGATCATTATTAGCTCTAAAGTCAATATTGTAAAATCGGGGGAAATGATCATTATGCCCGCCAATGAACCCCATGCATTAAAAGCGAAAGTTCCTTTTAAAATGCTCTTGATCATGATTAAATCACAGTAAAACTATTAATGCTTTTTATTATCTTAATCATATTCAGTAATATATTATTAAACTATGGCTCGATTTAAGAACTTACTTCTGAATTCTTTATTACTTTTCATTGGGTGCACTTTTGCGCTTCTGATCCTAGAGGTATTTTTGAGGATCTATAATCCTTTTGGTTTTACAGTTAGTAGAGGAGAAATAAAGCTTATAGCTAATAGAACATATTATTATAAAATCGCAGACACAAAGACCATAATACATACAAAGAACTCTTTAGGATTTAGAGGAGATGACCCAGGAAAGAATTTCAAGGGTGACCTTACTGTTATGACTGTAGGTGGCAGTACGACGGAATGTTTTTATTTGTCCGATGATATGACATGGCCCTATTTCTTGGGCCAAAAACTTTCACAAAAGTTTAAGGGATTATGGCTAAATAATGCTGGGCTTGATG
>JAHJCZ010000003.1 GCA_018812705.1 Candidatus Omnitrophota bacterium | reverse complement strand
TTATGGAAGATTTTCTTGATAAAATAGTAGAACCTCAAATTATCCAGATGATCCCTGAAAATATATGTAGAAATAATAATGTTATGCCTTTATTCAAGGTTATGGATATGTTGATAGTAGCGATGGTAAATCCTTTAGATAAGTCCCTTATTGATGATCTTAAAATGGTAACAGGCTGTCAGATTGATGGTATTTTAGTAAAAAAAGACGAGCTTGTTAAAATTATCGATATGTTTTATGGCAGAGTTGACGGTTCAATTGAAATAGTTAAAAGAATTGTAGATGATGAGGAAGAACTATTTCTTGTCAATGAGAAAAAAGAAACAGAAGCTTCTTTGAAAGCAACCGATACTGTTGATGCTCCAATTATTCGTATAGTTAATGCAATAATAAGACAGGCAATAAAAAAAGGAGCACGTGACATTCATTTTGAGCCTGACGAAGATAATTTGAGAGTTAAATATTGCATTGATGGAGTTTTAAGAGATGCACTGGTCATGACAAAGAGCCTTCAGCCAGCTATAATCTCAAGGATCAAGATAATGGCTTCATTTGATATTTCAATTAAAAGAACGCCTCAAGATGGCAGATTCAAGGTTAATGCTTATAATAAAGATTTTGATGTAAGGGTTTCAACTGTTCCTTCTATATTTGGTGAAAAGATCGTTATGAGGTTGTTGGACCAGATGAGAATTAAGCTTGGATTAAAGGATTTAGGTTTTTCTAATGATTGTTATCAAAAATTTACTGAATTGATCAAAAGTCCTTATGGGATCATTCTTGTAACCGGGCCTACAGGAAGTGGCAAGACGACGACGCTTTATCTTGCGTTGCAGGCGATCAAATCTTCTAAGTTGAAGATCATTACAATTGAAGACCCTGTTGAATGTGGGCTCGAAGGAATCAGCCAGACCACGGTAAACGTTAAGTCAGGGGAAACATTTGCCGAGAGTTTAATATCTGTCTTGCAGCAGGAACCTGACGTAATTATGGTTGGAGAGATGACGGACCTTGAGACAATTGACATTGCAGTAAGGGCAGCTTTAACAAATCATTTAGTGTTCAGTACTATTCCTTCAAATGATACTGCTAGCTCAATAGCTCGAATGATTGATGTGGGTATACAGCCTTATTTAGTTACGTCCTCAGTGTCTTGTGTTCTAGCACAGAGATTAGTTAGGGTGATTTGTCTTGATTGCAGGGAGAAGTATAGTATGTCAGAAAGTGAGTTTCAGGTTTCTGGACTAGATGGGCAGCCAGAAGATTATACTTTCTTCAGAGGTGCTGGCTGTGATCAATGTTCAGGATCAGGGTATCTTGGAAGGATAGGGATCTTTGAGCTTATGATCATTGATAAAGAATTAAGGGGATTGATACAGTCTGGGAAATCAAGTGAAATGATTAGGTACTCTGCTCAGAAAGCAGGTATGAAAACATTATGGGAAGATGGATTAGAGAAAGTGCAAAAAGGAATAACAACCTTTGAAGAGCTTAAAAAGGTTACTTTAAAAACAGATGAGTAATTTGTTTAGCTTTGATTATATATAAAAATTTTATCCGGATATGTATTTTAGCCAGACATTCCTGTTTCTTGGTCCGTCAAATTCCATAAAAAATATTCCTTGCCAGGTTCCTAAAAGAACTTGCCCGTTTTCAACGATGAAATTATAGGAGAAATTCATAAGACTAGCTTTAATATGGGCGTCGGAATTACCTTCAATATGAGCAAATCCAAAATTTTGAGGAACCTTTTGATTAAGGAAATTAGTAATATCTTTTTTGACATCCGGGTCTGCATTTTCGTTAACGGTTATTCCTGCAGTAGTATGTGGAGAGTATACTGTTAAGATCCCGGAGGAATAGCCATTCTTTGAAATGTATTGCTGGATTTGAGGAGTAATGTCTATTATTTGTTCTCTTTGTTTGGATGAGATATTAAGTGTTTCCATTTTTGATATTCGCCTTTCATTGTATTAGAGGTTAAGAAGTGAAGACAGCCTGATTATACTAGTTTGAGAAAAGTGTAGCAAATTGTATTTGAATCTAATAATATTCCTAAGAGAGTATGATCCGATTAATAAATAAATTATTTGTTTCAATTTGTGTTTTTGCAATACGAATATATCAAAAGGTCGTTGCACCATATTTCCCTTCTCAGTGCAGGTTTACGCCAAGCTGCTCGCAGTATATGGCAGAGTCGTTAAAGAGATTTGGTCTCTTTAAAGGTTTATATTTGGGAATAAAAAGGATATTGCGATGTAACCCAAGAGGTGAACATGGTTATGATCCAGTTCCGGATAAGGAATAATTATGGAAGGTTGGGCCTACATACCATATAGAATAAATCCTGTTATTTTTTCAATTGGGCCAGTAAGGGTTCATTGGTACGGGATAATGTATTTGATAGCTTTTATTCTTACTTACTATCTGGTCAAGTATAGGATAAAAGCTGAGAAATTGAATTATTCAAAAGAGATGATATATGATTTTATGACGCAAGCAATTTTGGGAGCTGTTTTAGGCGGAAGATTAGGGTATGTGCTATTTTATAATTTTGTATATTTTCTGCAGAATCCTCTTGAGGTGATCTCTCCTTTTGATTTTTCAGATGGAGTTAGATTTGTTGGCATATATGGGATGTCATATCATGGAGGATTGTTGGGAGTCGCAGTTGTTTTTGTCATCTTTTGCAAAAAAAGAAAACTGGACCTTTTTAAGTTTGTTGACCTTATTATTCCTGCTTTTCCGTTGGGGTATATGTTCGGAAGGATAGGGAACTTTATTAATGGTGAATTGTTTGGGCGGGCCACTGATGTTGCGTGGGGCATGTATTTCAGGAACGATATGCTTGATCAGTTGCGTCATCCGTCACAGCTTTATGAAGCGTTCTTTGAAGGCTTGCTTTTGTTTGTGATCCTTTGGTCTCTAAGGACAAGAGCAAAATTCGACGGATATTTGTTTTCAGTTTATTTGATAGGTTATGGAGTTGTAAGGTTTTTTATAGAGTTTTATCGTGAGCCGGATGCGCATTTAGGCTTTATTGTCGGCACTTTTTCTATGGGACAGATCCTCTGTCTTGTAATGATCGCTGCAGGTATAATAGTTGTTTCTTTAAAAAATAAAAAGTCAGTTTGTTGTAAGTGACATTAGATTGGTATTAATAAAATGTATAAAATATTTCTAATAATATTGTTAATCTTAGCAACTTTCTTTTCTTTTTCAGCTGCTTTAGATAATGGCTTTACTAATTGGGATGATGCGAAATATTTAACACAGAATAAAAGAGTACAGGTTCTAACTTTTGAAAGTGTTTCAGATCTGTTCACTCGAACCAAGATAGGTTATCATCATTACGTTCCTTTAACATTATTATCCTTTTCAATAGAACATCATATTTTTGGATTTGATCCCAGAGTTTTTATATTGAACAATATTTTGCTTCATTGTATTAATGTGCTCTTAGTGCTATGGTTTGTTTCTCTTCTATGTAAGCGATTTGATATTGCATTTGTGACCGCAGTTCTATTTGCGCTACACCCTATGCATGTTGAATCTGTTGCTTGGATAGTCGAAAGGAAGGATGTCCTTTATACTCTTTTTTATTTAGGCTCAATGATAAGTTATATTTATGGCATTAAAAGAGAACAGAATAGAAATAGTTTTTATGCGATATCGTTATTGTTATTTTTATGCTCTTTGTTTTCAAAGCCTGCAGCTGTTACATTGCCTATGGTGCTATTGCTGGTAGATTTTTATTTTCATGGTAATTTCTATGATCTTGATTGGAAGAAGATTTTTAGTTCTCTAGGTAATAAGATACCTTTCTTTATGCTTTCCGGGCTATTTGTTTTTGTTGCTTTGGGTCAGCAAAAGGTAGGGTTATTTGATATTTATTCTAGAATGGAACGTGTCATGATAGGAAGTTATGGTTTTATTTATTATGTTGTAAAACTGTTTCTGCCGTTAGGGCTGTCCTGTTTTTATCCTGTTCCTGCGAAGGTGAATAATAGTTTGCCTATTTTGTTCAGTATTGCTCCGGCAGCATTGTCGGTGGTATTATGTGCTTTGGTTTTTATGTTTAGGAAAAAAGGGGAGGTATTGTTTGGTTTATTGTTTTATTTCGTGACGATAGCTTTAGTGACTTTTATTGGAGCGTCAACAGCTTTGATATCGGATAGATATACGTATGTTCCTTCTGTCGGGGTTTTTTTGATAGTTTCTTATTTTGTTTGTAATTTAGTAAGTAAGGAGCTAATAAAGAATATTGCTGTGAGGTTTTCTGCGAAGTTCTTGATCTTTTGTTTTTTTGTCATGCTTGCAATAATGACTTTTGATAGGTGCAAGGTTTGGAAGAATGGCATTACGCTATGGAGTGATGTTATATCGAAATATGACGATGTTCCAACGGCTTATGTTAATAGAGGCAATGAATACGGCATGAATAAAGAATATGACCTAGCTTTAGCTGATTATAACAAGGCGCTGGAGCTTGAGCCAAGGAATCTTGTTGCATTAACAAGTAGAGGCTATTTGTTTTACTTGATGGGTAAATATAATCGAGCTATTGATGATCTTACTAGAGCGGTTTCAGTATATCCCCAGTATGTTCCCGCATATTTAAATAGATCATTGTCATATGAAAGAATTGGCGAATATAGAGCGGCTATTGACGATCTTATCAAGGCAAGAACAATCGAGCCTGATGTATCTCTTGAGCGCATAAATGATTTGATGAATAAGATAAAATAATAAAATATTACCTTGATGCAAGAAATTGACAACTATGTTAGAATAAATTTAATTTCCTAAAATAAAAATATTAGCAGGACTTATTTAAATTTCAAAAAAAGGAGTGAATTATTATGTCTAGACAAAGAAAAATGTGTATAGGATTACTGATCATGGTTTTTTTAACCGGATTTTTAGCTGTTGGGGCAATAGCTCAAAAGGATGCCGGTCAAGAACTAAAGCCATATATCAACAATGTGGAAGAGGCGAAAGGCGGGATGACAGTCTTTCAGATGATGAAGGCGGGTGGTTTTATCATGATCATTCTAGCCGCAATATCTGTATGTGCTGTTGCTTTTATTGTATATAATTTCAGAGTATTGAAGATAGAGAATTTAGTTCCAGCCAAATTTACCGATGATCTTATAACGATGCTTGAAGAAGGCGAAGGTAAGCGTGCATATGCTTTGTGTCAGACACAAGACAATATTATCTCGAATATCGTTGCTGCTGGTTTAGAAAAACGGGATAAAGGCGATGTTTTTGCTAAAGAAGCGATTGAAGCAGTTGCACGTCAGGAAGTTGGTGGATTGTGGCAAAATATCAGTTATTTGGCAGATATTGCTACTGTAGCGCCATTGATTGGTTTGCTTGGAACAGTTTTGGGTATGATACAGGCTTTTAATGTTATTGCTTTTCAGACAGCTGTCGTTAAGCCGATACTTTTAGCTGGCGGTGTTTCAAAAGCTATGGTTACAACTGCAGGTGGGTTGATAGTTGCAATTCCTGCAATGCTTTTTTATTCATATTTTAAGGGGAAAGTTATTGAAATATCTAACCTTGTAGAAAGTTATTCAACTGATATAACTAAACTTATCCAAGAAATAAAAAAGGGAAAATAAAAAATGGCTAATTTAAATGTTTCAGAATATCAAAAACAAGGGCCTGTTATTCAAATGGCACCGCTGATCGATATTATTTTCTTAACATTAGTCTTTTTTATGACACTTTCTGTTTTTAGCCAGCTTGAATCAGAATTGAATATTAGTGTGCCTAAATCAAAAGAATCAAAAGAGACCGTTAGGAGCCCGGGTGAGGTAATTATTAATATTACCAAAGAAGGTAAGGTTATTGTGAATCAGAAGACCCTTAGCCCTGAAGGGCTTGAAGAAATGTTGATGAAGGTCTCCACTCTTTTTCCGGATCAGCCTGTGATCATTAGAGCGGATGAGAAAACATATCATAAGTATGTGGTCGGTGTTCTTGATGCTTGTGCTCAGGCAGAAATATGGAATATATCTTTTTCGGCTACCAAAGAAGAAAAATAATAATTGTCTTCTATTTGAATATAAAAATGATGAATTGTTATAGAAAAGTTGTATGTGCGGCTTTGTTTTGTGGGTTGTTGTTATTTTGCAGCGGTATTGTTCTCTCACAAGAAGAAGTTGAGATAAAAGAGAATCAGCCACAAGGAAAGGAAACTCTTTCTAAAGATGTTGAGCAGCTTGATTTTGCTAACGGTCTTTTTGAAAGAGGCCTCTTCAAAATGGCGGATAAAGAGTATGAGAAGTTCATAAATCTTTATCCAGAAAGTGATCTTAGGATCGAAGCATATTATGGGGCACCGGAAAGCCTTTTTTTTGATAAATCCTACAAAAAAGCCATAGAAAAGTTCAAAAGGTATAGGGAATTTTTCCCCGATGATAATAAGAACAATATTGCTGTTTTAAGAATTGGTCAGGCATATTTTTTGGCCGGTAATTTAGAAGAAGCAATTAATACTTTGCATTCTGTTGATGATTCAAAACTTACCGACAATTTTAAACAGACGCTTTATTATTATCTTGGAAAGGCTTATAGGGACAAAGGAGACAAGGCAAGAAGTATTGAAAGTTATAACAAGGCTACACAAGTTCCAAATGACAGTAAATATGTTACCCAGTCATACTTTGATATGGGTGAGATATATAGCCAGGATAGTAATTTTAGTGAAGCAATAGAAGTTTATAATAAGGCTCATGACTCTGCAGTTTTAGATAAATCAAAAGTGCAGGCACTTTTTAAGAAAGGTGAAATGAGCTTTCTTTCTAAGGACTATGAAACTTCTATTTCTGACTTTAGAAATATTATTGAACAGTTTTCCGATGACGATATAGCAAAAGATGCTTTTTCTAATCTTATTTCTTCTCTATACAATGCATCAAAATATGAAGAGATCCTGATAGAATATAAAAAGCATTCTGATTTGATAGCAAAGGGAAATAATGCTAGTGAAATTATGCTAATGACTGCTCGGGCATATCTTCAACTTGGTCTTTATGAAGAGGTGATCGGGATTTTAGATGAAATGTTGTCCGACAAGAAGATTGATAAGGAAAAAGAACGTCAGGGGGTTCTGGTAAAAGCTGAGGCTTTGGTAAGATCAGAGATGTATCAAGAGGCAATAGTTTTAATTAGGAGCAATCCATTTTTACTGTCGGATAAGGATAGTGAGATCCTTTTTTGGAGAGCTGAATCAACTTATGGGTTAAAGCAGTATGAGGAGGCTTATGAGCTTTATAAGCGTATAATCGAAGAATATCCTGATTCTTTATATTCAGATGACGCTTTGTATTCAATAGCATTTACTAATAAATTTATGGGCAATGAGCAGGAAGCAAAAGATCTTTTCCATAAATATTATGAGCAGGGAAAAAATGAAGGACGCAGAGAAGAGGCTTTGTATAATGGAATATTGCTTAAGGTAAAGCTTGCTCTTATAGATGAGGTCCTTTCAGATGGAGAGACTTATTTATCGAAGTATTCTCAAGGTGGGCAGATAGAGAAAGTCTTATATCTTTTAGGCACTCTTTATACGGAAAAAGAGGATCACCAGAATGCGGTCAGGATCCTAGGGCAATATGAATTAGGACAAAAAGATTCTAAAAGAATAAGAGATGTTTATTTCCTGCTTGCCCATAATTTTCAAATGATGGGGGATCTTGATGGATCCTTGAAATATTATGATCTTTTAAGGGCTGAAGGTGCAAAGGACGAACTGGTCTATCCTTCCTTAAAAAATTCAGCTTTAATATTTTCTAACATGAAAAGGTTTGATGATGCAGCTGCTGTTTTTGAGAGGATAATAAATGATTTTGAAAAGAACGATCTTGATATTGATGTATATATTTGGCTTGCTCAGCAGCGTATGAAGGAAAAGAAATATGATGATGTTATTAATATTCTTGAGAGATCAAGTGGCAGTAAGGGTGCAGAGGAAAAGCAAGCTATAGTTGCTTATTATACTGCTGATGCTTATAAAGAAAAGGGTGAGTTCCCAAAAGCAATAGAGAATTATGATATCGTTCTTTTGAAAGAAGAATTTGATGAATATAAAGGAGCAGCACATATAGGCAAAGGTTATAGCTTGAGAGAGATAAAGGATCATGATGCAGCGAAGAAGGAGTTTGAAGCAGCTATTACAGAAAATCCTGATGATAACACTATAACTATGAAAGCAAGATTTGAGTTGGCTAGTACTGAAAGAATAATGGGAAATCTAGAGCAGGCATCAAAGTTGTATTTGCTTGTTGGTGTTCTTTATGACGATGCTAAATATTGTTCAAATGCATTGTATTCAGCAGGAGAGTTATTTGAGGAAATGGGAAGCAAAGAGGAAGCTGTTAAAGTTTATAGCGAAGTTGTAGAAAAATATGTGGATAGTGAGTTTTATGCTAAAGCTCAAGAAAGGTTGAAGGCTTTAAGTGAAGGTTAAAAAGAGTATATTTAGTTCAATTATTTTATCTGTTTTGATCCACGTGCTCTTATTGTCTGGTGTTGCTGGCATAAAGGTTACGGCGGAGCATTCCCAAGAGATAAGGCAGAAAACAAAGAAATTCTTTGATGTTAAGACCATACAAAAAGATGTTGTTATAAAGAAACCGGTCAGGAGAAAAGAGATCGTATATGTTGACTCTTTAAAATTCGAAAAACCCGGTTTTACAAAATCCATAAATAAGATGGTTGAAGATGAGCAAACTATTAAAAAGGAAGATGATGCTGCAGAGAAAAAGGAAGATATTGAACTTGTTAATAAATTAAAAAGCCAGGCAATTGATGACCTTAAAGAGAATGAAAAGAACAAAGTTGAGTTTAGAAAAAAGACACAAAGAGAGACGGCTGACGATATTATTTCTGATGAAGAGCTTGATGTTGAGCAAATGATATTTGATCAAAAAGAGTTTCTTAAACAGGAAGAAGTTCCGAAGGATTTTTATGAAAAAATGCCGGGATTTACGCCTGAGAGAAGTACGGGTATGGCAAATCTGCAAAAGGGTGATTTCTTGTCTACTTTGATACAGGGACATTCACCTGTCATAAGAAGAGCTGCAAGTATTGAGGA
Organism: Candidatus Omnitrophota bacterium; assembly: GCA_018812705.1. Classification (GTDB taxonomy): domain Bacteria; phylum Omnitrophota; class Gorgyraeia; order Zapsychrales; family Zapsychraceae; genus Zapsychrus_A. The sequence continues at coordinate 5,894 of JAHJCZ010000003.1, read as the reverse complement.
TATTCGAAAAGAACTTGTCTGGAGCTATTCTACATATCAGGACCCTGAGGATGGGCAGAAATATTTTAAGATAAGTATAGGTGCTACAAGAAGCAATGTTTCTCTTGTAAAGATACCAAAGGAGATCATTTTCTTGATCGATTGTTCGATCAGTATTGAGCAGGACAGGTTAGAGGAGTTTAAAAAAGGTATTAGTTATTGTTTGAAGCATTTAAACGAAGAAGACAGATTTAATATAATGGCATTTAAAGAGGTGACAACGAAATTTAAGAGCTCTTCTGTTAATCCAACACAAAAAAACATTGAAGATGCTTTGGATTTTGTCGGCAATCTAAAATCAGGCGAAAAGACAGATACATATAATGCTCTTTTGGAAAGTATTAACGTTAAAGATGCAATGACTCCATCATATATATTCCTTCTTAGTGATGGACGGCCTACAAAAGGGGTTGTTAATTCCAGAAAAGTTATTAATAAGATATCGGCATTAAACAAGGGTAAGATATCTATTTTTGCCTTCAGTGGGGGATTAAGAGTGAACAGATACCTTCTTGATTTTATTTCGTATAAGAATAGAGGCTGGGCTCAATACGCGAACAGAGGCCACTATATTGGTCAAAATCTGGCAAGTATGTATGAGAAGATCAAGGAGCCGTTACTTATTGGTTTGCGCTATTATGTTAATGGTTTAGATCAGGAAGAGATCTTCCCGAAGATGCTGCCTGATTTTTTTAGGAATGTTGAATTTACCCTTTATGGTAAATACGAAAAAGAAAAAGAGTTTTCATTGCAGTTGCTAGGTGAGGCCTATGATGAACATAGCGAATTTATTATAAATGGTATGCTTAAAGATGCAAAAAAAGGTGATAGGGTTATTGCCAGAAACTGGGCGTTTAACAAGATATATCATCTGATCGGCGAGCTTTCTGATGATGAAGATAATACTGAGATCATAGCTGCGATCAAGGGATTATCAGAAAAATTCGGTATTGAAACACCTTATTCAAACAGCATTATTAAATAGGTTTTTAGTATATCTCCACGTTAACATATCTTGCATTTTATTGTCACAGTATGTCCCATGATGTCATATTGACATAATAATTATTAATAGTAATATATTTGTACTTATTATTGAGCATAAGCTCATAATCCTAAATACTATATAAAATCAATATTGATAAAAATGCGTAGAATATTAATTACAATAGTTTCTTTGTTAGCTGTTCTTTTTTTTACCAGGAGTGTAAGTGCTTCTGTTTCTTTATGTATTAATCCTATTAGTGGTTCTAATAGTTTAAGATTCGGCAGGCTTTTAGCTTCTGAAGAAAATAATATAGAGGTTAGAATTAGAATAACTTCAACAGATGACAAACAATATCAAGTTTATCAAAGAATGATCGAGCCTTTGACAAACGAAAGAGGCCAGATGGCATTAGCTGAGACCATCAAATCTTATTCGTTAATGGGGTCAAATTCTTCAGGAGCGCTTTATTTAGATACTATGGATAGAATTTCCTCTGCTCAACAATTAATTTATTCCTCATCTACGACAGGATCTAGTGATTCATTTACAGTTGTTTATGTTGCTGATGGAAGTAAGCTTGGATCATCTGGAAATTATTTTGGTAAGCTGGCCTTTACAGTTAGGTCAACAGGCAGTAGCTCTCAAGAGATTGCTTATTTGAATGTCTTTGTTGATTCTTTTGGTGAGGTTAAGGCAAGCATTGAAGAGGCAAATGGCCGAGATTATATTCAGCTTGAATCGGGGGATGAACTTAATAAAGAAAAATATTTAAAGGTTTCTTTTAGCGGTAATCCTGTTGCGCCTATAAGGGTCTATCAGGAAGTTGATGTTTTTCCACAAAATGAGTTATTTGATGAGATTAATGGGGATACAGTTCAGTATTTTTCTTCAGGAGAGGCACGAGGAGATCTTGAGAAACAAGTTCCAACTGATATAGATAGAAAGAAAATATTAATTTATTCATCTAAAGAGGCAGAGGATTCTTTTTTTGTGAATTTTTTCATTGATGAAACAAAAGTTGATGAGCAAAAAGCAGGTAATTATAAAGGGAAAATTCAATATACTGTTGAGTCTGAAAGCATTGCCAAAGAGTTCTCTTTTGACATACAAGTAGAGATAAAGCCAGTCTTTAATATGGAAGTAACATTACCTCCGGGAGGAATCAATTTTGAAAAAATTCTTCCAATGAGCCCCCCGAAGGTTAATGAAGTGGAAGTAAGCGTTAGATCAAATCTAGGTAAACCTTATGTGCTGGTTCAAGATGTTGTTTCTCCTCTTACGAATGCAAAAGGAGAGGTCTTTGATGGGAAGAATTTTACCATTAAAGTTGAACTGCAAGAGAAACAAAAGGGTAAGGTTGTTTACGATGACTTTCAGCCGGTCCCTGTAGAAGCAAGTCCTATATTTTTTTCAGATAGCAAAGGATCTTCTTCGAAAATTAAGGTTTATTATCGATTGCGTCCATTTGAAAATATGGCGGCAGGAGGCTATTCAACAAATATAGTCTATTCATTGGGAGAGATTTAATAGTTTGCCCGGATTTGTTATTCTAGGGTTAAATCCGTTTAGAGCGGTAGTGTTGTAAGGGAAAAATATCACGGTTCAATAAAAACAAAAAAGGAGAGTAAAAATGAAAAAATTAATTTTAACTTTGGCATTTGTTGTTGCAGCTGCTTTTATAGCAGTGCCTTCATATGCTGAAATTGTAGGCGAAGGTGTGCTTCTTCCATTTATAGTTTCAGCAGATGTTCCATCAGCAACAACGGTTAGTATTACTGCGACCAAGATGCTAGGGGTAGATGGATCACCAGTAGAAACTGATGTAAGTGCACTTAATTTTAATACAGGAGGAAAGTTGGTTTACAAGCCTGCTCTTGGTATTTTTCTTTCAGATTTTTACTATGCAATTGATGTTGGTGTAGGAGATGGTGTTGGTGCTGTAGGTTCTGTTACTACAACTTACACAGTAGGGTCTTCACCACAAGCGATAGGCTTAGAAAAGAAAGCGACTGCCACATTTGTAAAAGCAGTGACCTCTGGTTCAGAAACAAATATCGGTCTAGGTAAGGTACTTTTAAGTTCTCTTATTGGTGGAGGATCGACAGTTAATTATACTGCATGGTCAGGTGGTTGGTTTAGGGTTTATGTAGGTATTTATGATGGTGGTGATGCGACTTTAAATGCAGATGGAGGACAGCCTTTTACTGGTGCTGATGTAGTTGGTCCTTACACAGGAACACTTACACTTTCTGCAACTCTATTATAATAGCTGTTAATATTTAGACGGGTGGCAGGTCAGGATTTTCTTAAAAGCAAAAAACTGACCTGCCAGTTTCTTGGGGTTTTGAGATATGAGAACAAAGATTATTTATGTAGGTTTTTTATTGATATTCGCAGGATTTTTAATTACCTGTAATTCTTTCGCTCAGGTTATGATCGAGGATGGTAAGGTCGTTCTTAGCTTAAAGCAGGGACAGAGCATAATGAACGATTTAAATCTTTACAATACTACGGATAAGACAGTAAAAATTAAAGTATATTGGGAAGATTTTGAATATCAGCCTCCGTTTGATGGAAGCAAAAAATTCCTTACAGCAGGGACGTCTAAGTATTCCTGTTCAAATTGGGTTAAATATTCTCCATTTGAGTTGGAGTTTCCTCCTTTTGGAAAAAAGAAAATTTCATATGTTGTAAATCCTCCTGAAGATTTAAAAGGAGGGTACTATGGTGTTCTTTTTTTTGAAAATGCTCACACTCAAACAGATTCAAGCACGGGTATAAGTATTGTTTCAAGAGTCGGAAGTTTATTTTTCCTTGAGCCTGAGGATAAAGTTGTAAAGGCGAGCATTGATAATTATTCAATTTCTGAGAATGTTTTTAAAAGCAATTTTACGAATGAAGGAGATGTAATAATAATTCCTGAAGGAGTTTTTTACGTCCTGGATTCTAATACTATTGTTGTTGATAGAGGCGATATTCCTAAAGTTTATCTGCCTCCAAAGGAAACAGCTGTTTATAGCTTTGGGTTCGCAGATAATTTATCTTTTGGTAAATATACAATTGTTATGACAGTTGAGTTACCTGAAGGAGAAGTCCTGGTTAGAGAAGTAGATTTTGAAAAATCTTCAGATTCTACATATAACATCTTCAATATACGTGACTAATCTGCGTAATTTATCCCAAATATAATCTATAGGTGTGAGTGTGTACAAAAAAAGAATTGTACTAATATTTGTTTTGTGCTTTATCGTGTTTTCTCCGTTTAGAGTTTTTGCAACAGACTCTAACTTGGAATATTCGCGCACCTATAAGCTGTATATGGAATTAGGAAAAAAAGCTATTGATTATAAAGAATATGAGAATGCATACGAATTCTTTAAATATGCAAGTATTGTAGAGCCAGAGTCGCAGGAGCCGAGTCAGTACTTGAATCTTCTAAAAAGATTGCGAGAAGGCAATGTTGAGGGTGACAGAAAGGTTGTTTCAAAAGAAGGCGTATCTAATGAACAGGAGGGAACTGTTGAAGATAAATTGGGCGATTTTTCAAGGACGAGAGATGCTGCTGTTAGAGAAGCTTTAGATGTAATTGAGGATGAGTTTTATAGCGATAGTAAGGATAATGATAGGTTAATGCAAGGGACGGCTAGGGATATCTCTGTTAAGAAAGCATTGCCTGTCGGTAAGCGAATAGTTAAGTTGCCTGATGAAGTCAAAAAGAAAAAGAGTGTTGTTATCGAGAAAACGAATGGAATATTTGGTTTTGCTGAACCGCTTTATTTAAATGCGGAGGTAGAGAATAGTCAGCCAAATACTAGGATAAGGCTTGAACTAAACCAATCGCTTATTATTGAAGGTGAAAGCATAAAAAGATTGCTTGCAATAACTCCAGGAGTTATTGAATCCGAGATCGTTGGACAGGACCAGATTAAAGTTAGTGCTATTCGAATTGGTTCGACTTATTTGCACATATGGGATCAAAACAAACGCTGGACTTTTAATGTTGAGATAATTTTCCCTATTAGAAAATCTTCAATAAAATCTCAAGAAGATCAGGAAGAGGAAAAAGGTGAGCCGTTTAAATTTGCATACTCTGCTGATTGGACTTCTTATTATGACGGGAATAGTATTAGATCTCTAGAAAGAAATCATTTGAATTATATTCAATGGGCAGGTATTTATGGAGAGACCCCGTACGGTAAAATGGATGCCTCTGCAACTTTTAATATGTTCGATCAATCAACAGAGGTTACCGGTTATGGTGTTGGTTTGACTAATGGAAAGATCGGTAATTTTAAGGATTTCACGATACGAGGTTTTGATACATCAAAAGAATTCTCTGATCTGACTTTGCCAGGAAAATCTTTTAGAGGTTTTATCTTAGATGCTTATGCTTTTGATCATAGGGTTGCTTATTCATATATGCATGGAAGAGATAAATCGACATTTTCACGAGTATCGGCAGGAATCCTTGAGAAGCAGGAATCATTTCTCGAAGGGTTCAAAATGACATTATTCCCAGATCAGGAAAATAATGTTTCATTTAACTTTGCAAGAGGTTATGGGATAGCGCGTTCGGAACAGCTTAAAGACAGAGTTTTCTCAGTTCAGGGTCAAAGAAGAATAAAAGATGTTATGTTCGATATGGAAGTTGCCTATGACGAAATGAACATCACTCAGCTCAAGAAGCTCCTGCGCGACTGCCCGGCGGATCTGCGCGGGTGGGAATGGCGCTATCTCTGGCGCCAGTCGGACGCCAGCGCCGCCACGCTGTGCGGCCACGAGGACTCGGTCACTGCGGTGGCGTGCTTCGCAGACGGCACACGCGCGGCGTCGGCCAGTCGCGACGGCTCGATCCGAATCTGGGACC
>JAHJCZ010000002.1 GCA_018812705.1 Candidatus Omnitrophota bacterium | reverse complement strand
TCTTCTTTCAGATTATGCCTCAGTTGATAATAATGGTAAGTTTACTTTGGTAGGAGCTGGTTTTACAGAAATTGCGGCTAAACAAATACCATTCGTGCATCCAATGATGTATGTTTTTATCAGGTTGAGCGTAACACAAAAAGATGTCGGACAAAACAGACTAGGGCTTTTGATAATTGGGGAAAAAGGCCCGATATTTAATGCTGAAATGAATGTCAATGTTAAAGGCCACAATAAAAGCCTAAAATATGTTCCTATTACTAGCCAGATAGCAAATTTAAAGTTTGACCATCCAGGAGAATATGACATCGAACTTAGAATCAATGGGAATATTAACAAATGCCAAACACTACTAATCAAACAAATACAAAACAAAAAAACATAAGGTTTATATAAAATGCTTAAAATCACGAAAAATTTAGTAGTACTTGACCTAGAGACAACCGGTATATGGATAGAACAAGATAAAATTATAGAGATAGCGATGATAAAATGCTTACCATCGGGTGAAAGAATTACCTATGATAAAAGAGTTAATCCTGAAATAGACATTCCCAAAATAGTTACAGACCTAACTGGTATTTCTAACGAAGATGTCGCAAATGCCCCAAAATTTCGCGATCTAGTTAATGAAGTCTTAGAGTTCATTGGCGATGCTAACTTAGCCGGATTTAATGTAGAAAGATTTGATCTTCCTCTACTTAAAAGAGAAGTAGAGGATGCCGGACTTAAATTTGAATGGCAGCATAGAAGCGTTTTTGATGCCCAAAAAGTTTATCATATTAACGAAAAAAGAGACCTTACCGCGGCATATGAGTTCTATTGCAAAAAGAATCTTGAGAATGCTCATTCAGCCTTAGCCGATACATCTGCAACTTTAGAAATATTAGAAGCTCAATTAGATAAATATTGCAGCCCAACAGACGAAATCAGTGCGCTATCGGAATTTAATTATAGGAATAATACTGAGTTTTATGATGAAGAAGGTAAATTTCGCTGGTGGAATGGTAAATTGTATATGATGTTCGGAAAATATGCCAAAAAATACACGATACAAGAAATCGCTAAAAAAGACAAAGGATACTTAGAGTGGGTATCATCGGCGAATTTTTCGGCAGAAATAAAAGATTTGGCGGACAGGGCCCTTCAAGGGAAATTCCCCGAATACCCTGCTGAACGCCCATAATTTTGAAAGATAATTAAATGAATAATTTCTTGCACAAAACACATATAACACTTTTTTTATCCATAATGATTTTGACATCAAACTGTGCATTTGCTAGCAAAGTAGAATATACTAGACCTAAATCGCTGGATTTTCCCTTAACAGAACCTTTTAAATTACCAAAACCAGATTTTGAAATAATTAATTCCGGGATTGATCTTATTGTTGATTATTCTGAATATGGCGAATTCCAAAATATAGATACAGACAAGTACCTCTACAAAATTAAAGATTTCAAAGGCCTTCAAAAGGCAGTAGGAGCTGGGATCTATCCTTATGAATTGGGTGTTTTAAAAGAGCCTGGATATGATATTAAAAAATCAAACGGTCTTTTGAACATTGGGCACTGGGATTCGCTCGAGCTGAACGACTCTCAGGCCTCATTTTACATTTGGGCAAAGTCTCTTGAAAGCAATGGCGTAAAATCTTTTTTTACTGCACGTGTTCTTGAAAATTCTGGAAATATTAAACATGCTGTAAAAGCTTATTATGCTACACTCGTCCACTTTCCTAAAGCATTTTGCTGGGGAAGAGACCTGAGCTTTGTTTGGTATGTAGCTCCTGCAGCAATAGATCACATTAAAAGGTTGTGTCGAGATTATCCAAGCCTAGGCATTGAGCTTATTGATGAATATATTGATATAAAAAATGGAGATGATACAGACGCGACAAATGACATTATCACAGTAAATCCTGGAAGATTAGTCAAAGTTGATGAAAACAAAGCACGGACAAAACTTTCGGACCTAGATATTATCGAGACAAGAGGCAATGGAGAAGTACAACTTGTAAAATTCTCGAACGGCGACTGGCAAATACAAGTTGATGGAAAACCATATTTTATACAAGGGGTCACATACAATCCAACAAGAATTGGATTGGGGCCACACAATGATCCTAAATTTTTCAGCAGCTGGATGTTCAGCGATGTTAATAATAATGGCATTATTGATGCGCCGTATGAAACATGGGTAGACAATAACAAAAATGGAAAACAAGACAACAATGAACCGGCTGTTGGTGATTTTCAATTATTAAAAGATATGGGCGTAAATACTATACGATTTGTAATCCCAAATGATCCCCAAGACAAGTATGATCCTAGCTTAATAGACAAAGAACTTCTTCGAGATATGTACAATGATTATGGGATAAGAGCCGTAATGACTGATTATTTAGGTGCATACACTTTAGGATCAAGCGCCGATTGGGCGACAGGAACTGACTATAGAAACGAAGATCAAAAGAAAAAGATGAAGGAAGTTGTTCGTCAAAAAGTCACTGATCTGAAAGATGAACCTTTTATTCTTATGTGGGTTTTAGGAAATGAAAATAATTTAACAATTGACTACAATGGCGTAAACGCATCAAGAACTAATGCTGCTAATTATCCAATAGAATTTGCAAAGTTCTTGAATGAAGTAGCGGAAATGATACACGAGATCGATGGTAATCATCCTGTTGCTATAGGAAATATGGGAACAGGCTTAATGGAATATTATAATGAGCACACGCCTGCAATTGATATTTTTGGGATCAATTCATATCCAGGCAAAGAGGGCTTTGGCGAAATGTGGGATAATGTCAAAAGATATTATGATAGGCCTATCCTTTTAATTGAATATGGATGTGATGCCTATGACCAGAAATTTGGTATCAATGAAGAGGCTCAATATGTTTACCATAAAGGAAATATTCGTGATATTATTTTTAATCAGGCAGGAGGATCATTTTCGGGAAATGCTATTGGTGGCATAATTTTTGAATATTTAGACGAATGGTGGAAGGACACGAGTGGCAATCCTGAGGACCTTCATCAAAACAACCCGCAATTCCCCATGAGTTTTCCTGATGGATTTAGTCATGAAGAGTGGCTGGGAATTGTTGGGCAAGGTAGCGGGAAGAACAGTCCGTTTGAAAGAAGATTAAGAAAAACATATTATTTATATAAAGATATCTGGGGATATTAGCTTTCCCGATAATCAAGCAGGAGGAAAATAATGGCAAATCAACCGGTGAATAAAGGAATAAAAAGTATCCAAGAAAAAGGAAGTGGGGTTTTTCGGGAAGGCGCGCACATGATGCCTAGTGTATCATTGATGCTGGCTGAAAATGTATTAAAGACCGTCAAAGACCTAAAAAAGCCATTTATTACTATTATAAATTCCTATACGACACAAATACCCGGGCATGCACATCTGAATGTTCTTGGAGAGATCGTAAAAAAAGAACTTGAGCGATCAGGAGTGAACGTTTGGTATACAAACATTGGCGGTGCAATTTGCGACGGTATTGCAATGGGACATTTTGGGATGAAATACTCTTTACCATCAAGAGAACTTATTGCTGATCAAATAGAGACTATCATTGGCGCGCATCCTTGCGATGCCTGGATAGGAATTGGTAACTGCGACAAGATAATTCCTGCGATGTATAATGCAATGGCAAGAATTAATATTCCTTCAATTTATGTGAGCGGCGGACCGATGTTATCTGGAAGCAATAAGAGCGATCTTATTTCAGTTTTTGAAGGTGTTGGTGAATATAGTGCTGGCAAGATCTCAAAAAAGAAATTAGATCAAATTACTTGCGATGCATGTCCTGGCTATGGCAGTTGCTCGGGAATGTTCACTGCAAATTCAATGAACTGTCTGGGAGAAATCTTAGGATTTGCCTTGCCAGGAAATGGCACAATTACTGCGACTAAAAGAACACCAGGGAAAAAGCAATATAACATCAATCCCCAAAGGATCGCTTTAGTTAAAGAGGCGGCTAATACTCTATTAACATTATTGAAAAAGAATATACGACCTTTAGACATTCTGACACGTGAGTCAATTGACAATGCTTTTATCCTTGATATGGCAATGGGTGGATCAACAAATACTGTCCTACATGTATTAGCGCTTGCCCATGAAGCAGGTATCAAATATGACTTAAAGAGGATAAATATGCTTTCAAAAATAACATCCAATGTCGCGAAGATCTCTCCTTCAAGAATGGAAGTTCATCTTGAAGATGTTCACAAAGTTGGTGGAATGGGAGCTATTCTTAAGTCAATTTATGACGGAGGAAATACACCTATTGATCTTAATGCGAAAACTGTTTACGGCACGCTAGGCTCTTACATTAATAAGTCGCCAAAACCGGATGGGGATATAATTAAAACAACAAAAGATCCTTTTAACAAAGAAGGTGGGTTGGCTGTTCTTTTTGGGAATATAGCTAAAAATGGGTCAGTAGTAAAAACAAGCGGAGTTGCTAAAGACATGTTCGTTTTTTCTGGCAAAGCAAAGATATTTAAATCTCAAGAAGATGCCTTAAAAGGAATACTTGCCGGAAAGGTAAAGGATGGCGACGTTGTGGTCATTCGTTATGAAGGACCAAAAGGCGGTCCTGGCATGCAGGAAATGCTTTCACCAACAGCAGCTATAAAAGGTGCAGGAATAAAAGCCGCCTTGATAACTGACGGGAGATTCTCGGGAGGAACAAGAGGTTTATGTGTCGGACACATAGCTCCTGAAGCTGCAAGCGGCGGAGAAATAGCGATTCTTAAGAACGGTGACATTATTGAGATAAACGTTCACAAGCATAGCATAAATGTAAAATTATCTAAGGATGAGATCTTAAAAAGGAAAAAGACCCTAAAGCCTTTTAAATCAAAAGTGAGAGGCGGCTGGCTTGCAAGATATTCTTCGATGGTTACAAGTGCAGACACCGGTGCAATATTAAAGGCTAACTAAAATGCAGGAGGGATCATGGCAACATTATTTACAAAGATAATCGAAGGCAAGATACCTTGTCACAAAATATTTGAAGATGATAATTATTTAGCATTTTTAGATATTCGCCCAATTAATCCTGGACATACATTGGTAATCCCAAAAAAAGAAGTTGATTATATCTTCGATGTTGAAGATGAGCTCCTCGGAGGATTAATGATCTTTGCGAAGAAAGTCGCGATCGCAATTAAAAAAGAAATGCCATGCAAAAAAGTAGGAATTATGGTCGCGGGATTAGAAGTGCCCCACACTCACATACATCTAGTGCCCATGTTCAAGATCCCCGATCTAAACTTTGCAAATGCTACGCCAACAGATAATGAAGAATTATCTAAAGTAGCTGAAAGAATAAGAAAACATCTATAGTCTCTTTCATGATAAAACAAATTAAGTCCGGAATATAATTTTCATTATATTCCGGATTTTTTATTATAAAAATCATTTAAACTCAGATATAAAATAAATAGTTTTTGTATTGCAGGCGATTATTATCAAACATATAATAAAAATATGTTTAAGA
>JAHJCZ010000192.1 GCA_018812705.1 Candidatus Omnitrophota bacterium | reverse complement strand
TCGATTCGCATTCTGTTGTAATGATTGCAGATGCTAGCGCTAAGGCTATTGTTATTAATGACGATAATGATGCAGGTGATGGTGTTGATCTCACTGATGGCGGATATGATTTAAGTGTTTATGGAAATATAACGATCGAAAATGTAGCAGCTCTTGTTGTGTCAACAGGTACCTGGAAACAGATGGCAAACGGTAATATAACAAATCCGAATAGTGCAAATGACATTTATACATACCAGATCGATGATAACATTACAGCAACAGCAACAGGTGATTTTTGGGTTGATGAAGATTTGATACTAGGCGATTCCTCAGTATTAACACTTACAGGGTATTCTCTGGGTATGTATCCTGATAATAATGATTTTATTACGATAGCTACGGCTGCCTCAATTTCAGGAGGGACTATTGAAATTCGCTCAACTGGAGATTTAACTCACGGAGCATTAACAATCCCGACTGTTACAATTAAGCCAACAAACATGAATGATTCTTCAATTACTATGACTGGAAATTGGTCAATTGATGACCTGTTGATCAGTGGGAATGCATCGAGCGATACTGAGGCTGAGGCTATGACGGTTGATGCAAATACATATAATCTGACAATAGCAGGTACACTAGGATTGGGTGATGATACAGGTGCAGGTTATTATGGAAAGATAGATTTTGGTTCAGGAACACATACGATCGCTGAAGATATTAATGTGACTGGAACAACGAACACTTGGGGATATATTGATCTTGACAATGCGCAAGTATCTGTTGCAGGGAATGTTGATCTTAATCGAAGTACAGTTTATCAGGGATTAGGGACAGTCACCTTTAATGCTACGGATACAAACAATACGATTGATTCCTGGACTCAGACGTTTAATGATGTTGTTTTTAATAGCGCTACAGGTGGATGGACTCTTACAGGTGGCATGATGGTTGCCGATGATTTTACTATGACGAACACTGCGGCGGCCGGTATTGTTCTTGATGGTTATGAACTTACTGTCGGAGATAATTTTACTTTAAGTGCAGGTAGCCTGTTTGCAAATAATTCAACGATCATTATTAAAGGTAACTGGAATTCAGCAGGCGGCACTTTTGAGCCGGGCGTTTCAACAGTAATCTTTAATGGAACAGACGTTGATAATATTATTACAACAAGTGGAGAGACATTTACTAATTTTAGCATTAGTGATGGTTTGGTTGGGTATTGGAAATTAGATGAAACTGCAAGTCCTGCTCTGGATTCTTCAGGACATAGTATTCATGGGACTTGGACAAGTGCGCCAGCTGCGACATCACTAACTCCGGATGTTAATTTTGTTGATCCTTATAGCTTGGACTTTAATGGCACGAGTGATTATGTCAGGGTTCCGTCAGATGAGTTGCTCAATCTTACTCGGTTTACGGTTGCTTTCTGGATGTATGCAGACACTGATTCAGATACTGCCTCTGTAGAGCAGCCAATTTGCAAGGCTGTTAGTGGGTCAAATGATAGTGCTAATTATGTTTTTGCCTGGAGCCATTCAAGCGCATCGGTTCAAAATTCATTTCATTTTTATGATGGCAGCAGTTGGGAAGTTGCGCAAATTGTAACAACGATGAATTCCCAAACTTGGTATCACGTTGTCGGAACTTATGACGGAACTAATCTAAAAGTTTATTTAAATGGAGCTCTTGAAGACACTGAACCTGCCGGTGATCCTATTACGGGAAATTATGATTTATTCCTTGGTTCTGGACAAGATAGTAATAATCCCGGAGATTATTTTGAAGGAAAAGTTGATGATGTCCGAATTTACGATCGAGCTTTAAGCGCAGCTGAAATTGCACGTTTAGCACAAGGTGACCAGCCGCAGACGGCTGTTGGTCAGTATACTATTCAGGATGCCTTGAATGTTGATGGTGATCTTATTCTTGCAACCGGTACTTTGGATGTGAATGGTCAGGATATTAATGTTGCCCAAAGCTGGATTAATTATGGTGGTATTCTTGACGAGGAGACTCAAAGTGTTACATTTGATGGTGGGACATCAGGGCATGTAATTCAATCAGGAAGCCAGACATTTTATAATTTAATTGTAAATGGAACTTCCGGAGGGTGGACTTTATACGATGACCTTGAAGTAACAAATACTTTTAATATTACTGATGGTACGCTTACACATTCAACAGACCTGCCAATTACTGAAGTAAAAGCTAATACAGTTATAAATGGCGGAACTTTTACAGGTGTTGCCAGTTCAATTGCTAATGTAGGTAATTTAACTCTTTCCAGTGGTCAATATACAACACCTTCAAAATTCTTAACGATTACTGAAAATTTTAGTCACACTGCAGGAACGCTAACAGCTTCCAGCGGAACGATCATGTTCTCTTCAAATGACACCTCTAACACAATAGATCAAAATGCCCAGGCATTTAATAATGTCATCATTGGGGATGGATTGATAGGTTATTGGAAACTCGATGAGACGGCGGAAGACAGCTGTTCTGGTGGTGAAGATTCATGCGATTTTTCGGGTTATGGGAATCATGGAACATTTGGTGGTGACCCAACGATAAGTACAACTTTGCCTCGTCCTTTTAGATTTGATAATCAGAGGAGTGTTGATTTTGACGGGACAGGAGATTATGTTGATATTTCTGATTCGCAATTTGATATAACAGGTCATATTTCAGTTGCAGCGTGGGCATATATTAGGGCATATCCTGAAACAGATACGATCGTTTCAAAAGCGGAGTCATCAGGATATGCTTTAGAAATAGGCGATGATGGCTTTTTCCAATTTGCTGTACATAATGGTGCTGGTTATATTATTGCTGATGGAAATAGTGCTATTAATACATCTCAGTGGTATCATCTTGTCGGAATTTGGGATGGTTCTAACGTAAGACTATATCAAAATGGGATTTTGCAAACAGATGCACCGGCAATGACTGGAAGTATTAGTACGAATGATTATGCCCTATCAATTGGTTCAAATCCTGGAGCTACAAGAAGCGGTTATCTTAATGGTATTGTTGATGATGTTCGCATTTATAACCGTGCATTATTAGCAGATGAGATCAAAACTCTCGCTCAGGCAGAAGTTCATGGAGATAATGATAATTCGTATACACTTTCAGATGCTTTAGATGCCAACGGTGATATTACTTTAAGTCAGGGTACTTTTATTACTGGCGGACAGAATATTAATGTGGGGGGAAGTTGGACTAATTATGATGTGACTTATATGGGGTCGACTTCTTCGGTTACTTTTGACAGCACCTCGGGTGATCAGAATATTACATCCAATGGATACACATTTTACAATGTTGTTTTAAATAACACAGATGCTTCAAGTTCAACTGATGACATTGTTTTGCAGGATAATCTAAATGTTGACAAAGATATTGCTATTTTAGACGGTGATTTTCAGGGTGGGAGTTATACGCTGAATGTCGCGGGCCTTTGGACAATGGCAACTGCAGGAACTTTTACTGCAGGAACATCGACAGTCGAGTTCGATGATGCGAACAAGGTTACGATACTTACTGGAAACACAGCATTTTATGATTTCTTGATCAACACTGCAAGTAAGCGCATTGATTTTCAAGCAGGGTCAACAACAACTGTATCTAATGCAGTGACTTTAGACGGCCAGGCAGCAGGGACTATGGTCGATCTTAATTCCACATCTCCGGGAACACAATGGACTATCAATACTCCTACAGCAAACGCTAATATTGATTATGTAAATGTGCAGTATTCTATTTCAGCGAATGCAACTTTGCAGGCATTAAATTCAACAGACAGCTTAAATAATATTTTCTGGTTCTTCGGCATGATCGGAGGTTTTAATGATGCGGCTGTTGGAGATTGGAATGCATGTGCGACATGGAATAAATGCCCAGGATCAGCAATAGGTGTTAATTACCCGGGTTCAGTAGATCAGGTTACTATCGATTCGCACGAAGTTACGTTGACTGCTGACGCATATACAAAAAGCATTGTTGTTAATGATGATGTAGGCGGCGCTGCAGTTAATCTGACTGACGGCGGGTATGACCTTAATGTTTATGGGGATATTACGGTTGAGGGTGTATATGGTCTTGTTACATCTACAGGTACGTGGAGGCAGATGGAGGATGGGACGATGTCCGGTCCGTACAGTGACTTAATGTATGTATATGAAATTGCAGATGGAGTTACAGCTACATTATCTTCAGGGATAAGAATGAATGAGAAGCTGATCCTAGGGAATTCTTCGACGCTCAATATTGGAAACAGTCTTGCCCTAATTTATCCAGATGCAGATGATTTTATTACAATGGGTACAGGAGCTTCAATTGAAGGAACAGGAGGGAATTTTTATATTCGGTCATCTGCGACTATTTCTCAGGGGGCTTTAAATATTCCAACTATTGATCTGTTCTATGATGATACTAATGGTGGGGATCTATCTCTGACGGGCGATTGGTCAGTTAATGATCTGGTGATATCAGGAACAGCCGCATCTGATACCGAGGCAGAAGCACCGACTATTAATATGGGGACATCTAATTTAACAATGGCAGGATCTCTTCAGTTAGGTAATGATACAGGTGCCGGTTATTTTGGAAAGATAGATTTTGGTTCAGGAACTCATACAATTGCCGGCAATATTGATATTGACGGAACAACCAATACTTGGGGGTATATTGATTTTGATCATGCGCAAGTGTCTGTTGGCGGTAACGTTGATTTTAATCGCACCACAGTTTATCCGGGGTTAGGAACAGTCACTTTTAATGCGGCAGATACTGGCAATACTATCGATTCATGGACCCAGACATTTAATGATGTTGTTTTTAATAATGCCGCAGGCGGATGGATATTGACTTCAGGCATGATGGTTGCCGATGATTTTACAGTGACAGATACAGCTGCTGCTGGTGTTTCTTTGGCAGGTTATCAGTTAACAGTCGGTGATAATGTAACATTAACTGGCGGAAGTTTGTTTTCAAATGGATCGAATTTTATCATTAAAGGTAATTGGGATTCGCAGGTAGGAACATTTGAGCCTGGTATATCAACAGTCATCTTTAACGCAACGGACGCCGACAACACAATCACAACTAATGCCCAGACGTTCAATAACTTTATGATCAATGATGGTTTGGTGGGTTATTGGAAGTTGGATGAAACTGCTTCTCCAGCTATTGATTCATCAGGACATGGTAATTATGGAACATGGGTTGCAAGTGCTACGTCAAGTACAGAGACACCATCTGTTAATTTTGTGAATGATCGTAGTATTTCTTTGAATGGGACTACTGATAGGATCAGCATACCAGATAATGATTTGTTAGATTTGCAAACTGCAATAACTATTTCCGCATGGGTTAGAATGGATAGTGTTAATGCAACTGAACAGGGGATAGTTGGAAAGGCTGACACGTCTGCTTATGGTGTTTATAATCTTATTTATGATGGTAATACAGGTCAGGTATTCCGTTTAGAGCTTATGGGTGTTTCAGATGCTTATGTTTACGGAACTACTGTCCCGAATCAAGATACTTGGTATCACGTTGCTGGAACATATAGTGGGTCTCAAAAATGTATTTATGTAAATGGTATTGCAGAAAATTGTGAAGGAACGACGGGTTCAATTACGACAAATAATTTGCCACTATCTATAGGGACTCACCAGGCGTATGAATTTGATGGGTATATTGATGAAGTTCGTGTTTACAACCGTGCTCTTACTGCTGCTGAAGTTGCACGTTTGGCGATGGGTGATCAGCCGCAAACAGCAACAGGTAAGTATTCACTTGTCGATGCTCTTAATGTTGACGGTGATCTGATCCTAGCAACGGGTACTTTGGATGTTAACGGGCAGGATATTAATGTTCAGGAGAGTTGGTATAATTATGGTGGTATCCTGGATGAAGGAAATCAGGCTGTTACTATGGATGGCACAATATCAGGACATGTTCTTCAGTCCGGTGGACAGACTTTCTATGATCTAGCTATTAATGGAAATAGTGGCGAGTGGACTTTAGGTGATAATTTAGAAGTATCAAATAATTTCAATATTACTGATGGAACACTCACGCATTCAACCGACCTTCCGGTTACTGTTATTACTGCAAATACAACTCTTGATGGAGGAACTTTTACAGGTGTTGCAAGTTCGATAGTAAATGATGGAAATCTTACCCTTACTTCAGGAGTCTTCAATGCTCCAGCAAATGAATTATTAATAACAGGAAATTTCTCAAGTGCAGCAACTACATTTGAAGCAGGTAACGGAACAGTTATCTTTAGTGCACCTGACACCGATGGCACGATCACTACAAATGCAGAAACATTCTATAACTTTAGCTTAGGTGATGGCCTTGTAGGTTATTGGCCTCTCAATGAAACTGCAGATGACGGCAGCTGTGATGGCTCAAATGATGCTTGTGATTATTCTGGGTATGGACGTCATGGAGAATGGTATGGTAATCCGGCAGCTAGTACAAATACTCCAAAGCCATTTAGATTTGCCAATAGCAGAAGTTTGGCTTTTGATGGAACAGGTGATTATATTAATATTCCGGATACGGTTTTAAACAGATATCAGGGTACAGTAAGTCTTTGGTTTAAAACAAATTCTATTGCTGCTGGTGATATTTGGGCTTTTGGAAATCTAAATAATACTACTGGAGATAGAGTTTATATTTATAGAAGCGGGTCTAATATTGGAGCTAGACTTGATGATACCTCTTTCTTTGGTTCAACAGCAATTATTGTTGGTAGATGGTATCATGCTGCGCTGGTTTGGAGAACAAATAATACAGGGGAATTTTACGTTAATGGTTCGAGTGCTGGAACTGTATCGAGTTTGACATATAGTCCTAATATACAAGCTGCTGTATCAATAGCAGCTCAAGGTGGAAGTGCGTCTCCTTGGAATGGTTCATTAGATGATGTGCGTGTATATAACAGGGCTCTTTCCGCTACTGAAATAAAGGCAATATCTCAAGTCGAAGTATTTGGTGATAGGGATAACACTTATACTTTGCAGGATGCATTGGATGTTGATGAAAATATTCTGCTTGCAAAAGGTACTCTTATTTCTGGCGGAGTAGATATTAGTGTTGGAGCAGGATGGAACAATTCTGGTGCTACATATACAGGTTCAACTTCATCGGTCACTTTTAATGCTGCGGAGGCTGGGCATTTAATACGTTCAAATTCAAGCACATTCCATAATGTAATATTCAATGATGGTGGCGGAGATAGCGGGGGTTGGTCATTATCTGATGCGCTTGAGACCGGTTATCTGTTCACTGTAACTGCAAGTGATAGTGTAAACGGTGTTAATTTATCTGGCTACGATCTTACTGTTGGAGGTGACTTTATTGTTACAGCAGCAGGTGAGGTTACGGCATCAAATTCAACAATTAAGGTTGGGGGTAACTGGACCAATTTAGCCGGAGCTAATGGTTTTACTTACGGAACAAGTACAGTTGAATTCAATAGTTCTTCAGCAGACCAAAATATAACATCAGGTACACAGACTTTTTATAATTTGGTTATAAACAATACAAGTTCTTCACTATCAGATGATGATATTGTGATAGACGACGATCTTAATATTGAAAATGATTTTACACTTTATGATGGGGAGTTTTATGGTGGAAGTTATGACATTACTGTAGGCCGCCATTGGGCAATGGCAACAGCCGGGACATTTACGGCAGGCACATCAAGTGTAGAATTTGATGATGCTTCTAAAGTTTCTACTGTTTATGGAAATACCGCATTTCATAATCTTCTTATTCGTACTGCAAGTAAGCGGGTTGATTTTGAGGCGGGAACTACTACCACGGTATCAAATGCCTTTACAATTGATGGCCAGGCTCAAGGGACATTTGTTGACTTGAATTCTACTGTTGTCGGAACACAATGGACTATTAATACTCCGGCAGACAATGCTTATGTTTATTTTGTAGATGTTATTGATTCTGAATCTAGTGAGGATTCTATCACAGCTTACAGTTCAGTAAATATGGGGAATAATGAATATTGGAATTTTATTGTTATTCCGATCTACCGTTCTGTAGGACCGGGCAATGTAAGTGCCTTAGATACTGGTTCTGCAGATGCCAATAATCTGAATATAACTGACTCAACAGCGACCTTTGATAATCCTGTACCGAATAATGTCGGTGTCGGTGATGCTATTCAATATGATAGTGCTGCCAATGGGGCTATAGAGGCTGATGATTCAATAGTATTTATTCATGCCAGAATAGATTCAAGGCACTACACAGTTAAGACTGCTGCGGGTGGTGTGCCTACGGCAGTAGTCAATGACCAGGATTGGTCTATTTTCCGTGCTTATACAAGTCTTGCTCTAGCTGAAACAGGTACTGAAAATGCAGGTATTGATGGGGATCTCGTTAATTTTGATACATGGGCTGATGGAAAAGATATCTCATCTGCAACTGGAAGTAATGAACAATGGCATATTCCATGTTACGCTGATGCGACTGATACTACTAATGTAAATATTAGCGGTTGGACAACGGGAAGAGATAATTATATTAATGTTTTTACGCCTGTATCAGCTACCCAAGTTGGTACGACCCAGCGTCATGAAGGGAAATGGACGACCAAAGGTTATAGTCTTGAAACAACAGGAGCTGCGAATACTTTTCAGGCTTCTGAGGATTTTGTGCGAGTAGATGGATTAAAAATCAGCCAGGATCGTACATCAGGAGACTCAGCAGGAGTCTATACTACGTCCCAGTCTGGTGTGGCAACATCAGGTGTTTATATTTCAAACAATATTATACGTGCAACTGGTCCGAGATATGGCCGTTATGGAATCGATATATCAGGGGGCCTAACGACTGTATATATTTATAACAATGTTGTCTATGACTATGATGCTTATGCTTGTATCCTTACGAATTTAGCGCATGTGGCGTATGTTTATAACAATACAGTTTACAATTGTGCTACTGGAATTAATGAGGGTCCCGATAATAGTATTATTGCAAAAAACAATATTTGTTACAATAATACGGACAACTATAATGGGGTTTTCCACAGTGATTCGACCAATAACCTTTCAGGGCCGACGCAAACTGATGCGCCCGGATCAAATCCAATTAATGCGGCAACAATTCATTTTAGAGATGCAGCGAACAGAGATTTGCATCTCTTGCCAACTTCTCCATATGCTATAGATCAGGGTGCTGCTTTGTCAAGTGATAGTAAAATGGCATTTTCCATTGATGTTGATGGTTTCATTCGTCCATATAATGGAACATGGGACATTGGTGCCGATGAAATGACACAAAAATCTTTTGCAGATGAAGCAACAGGCAATTGGAATTCCGGTCCTACTTGGGGTAATACGGGCAGTACGGAAGGAGTAGATTATCCGGGTGGTGGAGATACTGCTGTTATAGATGCGTATGTTGTAACTCTTACAGATTCTCACGGTGTAGGAGATATTACAGTACAGGGTTCAGGTAGGCTAGCACTTGGTGGGTACACGATCGCTACTGATGGCGACTGGACTATATCAGGAGGAGGGGTTCTAACAGCTCAAACAAGTACGGTCATATTCAGGGCAGCAGCTGGGACGAACACAATAACATCTAATTCCCAAACATATAATCGCTTGATCATAAATGATGCCGGTCATGGAGCAATATTTAGGCCGGTTGATAATATGGATGTTACCGGAGTATTTACTCTTACTGACGGTACATTTGACCTTGCGACTAATAATGCTGATCTAAGGGTTGCTGGCAATTTTACGCTAACGAGTGGAACATTTACCAAAGGTACCGGTTCTACTCAGTTTGTTGGTAATATGACCTATACTGATAATATTGGTGCGATCAATCTTGGTGATCTTTATATTGGGGCATCACCTGAAACTGTAGATCTTGGTAGCGACCTTGTTGCTGACAGCCTTACTATTAATACATCAGATACATTAAATACTCACGGTTATGATCTTGATATTGGAGGTATTATTGATATCAACGGTACGCTTGATGCTACGGATGATGGAGAAGGGGACAATACAACTATTTATCTGGAAGGTGATTGGGATGCTACGGATGGTTCTTTTATTCATGATACTTCAAGTGTTACTTTTGATGGCACATCTGCTGATCAGAATATTACTTCAAACGGTTCTTCTTTTTACAATTTGGTATTAAATAACTCTGCAGCAGCAGGTAGCAATGATTTTAATTTAATGGATGATCTCGATGTCAATAATACATTAACTATTTCTGATGGTGACTTGGATAATAGCGGCGGATCTTATGATATTACGATTGGTGGTTCGTGGATACTGGCTTCTTCAAGTACTTTTATAGCAGGGACAAGTTCAGTAGAGTTTGATGATGCAAGTAAAAATTCAACTGTTTATGGGTCTACAGCTTTCTACAATCTTTTTATTGATACTCCTGATAAATGGGTTGATTTTCAGGCAGGAACAACAACTACGGTTTCAAATGCTTTTACTATTGATGGCCAGACAGGTGGTAGTTTGGTGCAGCTTAAGTCAAAAACTCCAGGCAGTCAATGGACCATTAATACTCCAATAGGCACTGCAGATGTGGAATATGCATTTGTTAAAGATTCTGTTTCGGCGATCGATTCGATAACAGCCTATAACACGGTTAATGATGGTAATAATGTCTTCTGGATATTCGGTGCTATTGTTCAAATATATTTTGATGATGCTGCAGACGGGAATTGGACAGATTTTGTAACTTGGGGCAAGGCGGCAGGGTCTGTTATGGGTGTAAATTATCCGGGACCTGGCCAGGTTGTAACTATAGATTCACATACTGTAACAGTAAATGCTGATGCATCTGCTTTAGCGATAGATATTAATGATGATAATGAACCTGGAGGTACTGACGTTGAACTTATTGATAGCGGATATGATGTTTTTATATATGGCAATATTGATATTGAGAACACGATAGGGATAGTCACTTCTACAGGTTCATGGTTTCTGGGTAATGATGGAAATGTTGGAAATGCAAATAGTGATAATACTCTGGCTAATTTTGTGGTCAGTGATTTATCTACAGCAACAATTGTAGGTTCAACCCTTTATGTTGATAGCTTGACGCTTGAAGCTGATTGTCATATATCCGGTGATTCAGTTTATATCTCAGGAATTTCAACTCACAATATTGTTGATATGCATTCAAATTCTTCGATTACATTGACTGATGGTTTGCAGCTTGAATACAATGATTCTGTAGATCTTAATCAGAGTTTTATTAATACATCATCTACGGTTGAATTCTTTAATGCCAATAATTCAACAATAACGATGACTGGTGATATAACTACCGGTGATCTTTTATTTAGGGGAGACAGCTCGGCAAATACAGAAGCCTCAGCTTTTAAAATTGATCTTAATGGAAATGATCTAACAGTAAATGGAGACTTTACTTTAGGTAACAGTACTGCAGTAGGTTATTATGCAAGCGTTGATTTTTCTTCAGGTACGCACATCGTAACTGGAGATTTGGATATTGACGGTTCATCTAATACTTGGGGATATCTTAACTTTAATTCTTCACGAATTAGCTTAGGTGGGAATGTAGATCTTTCAAGATCGACTGTGTATGAAGGAACGTCAACAGTTACTTTTAATCCATCCTCTGGTGTTAACCTTTTAACTGCATCTTCTCAGGCTATCAGGAATCTTACAATAAATGGTGCTGCAGCTGCTATCATTCGTCCTGTCGGGGACATGGATATTAACGGTAACTTTATATTGACTAATGGTTCATTTGATCTTGCTACTAATAATAATGATATAAAGATTTCCGGCAATCTTACACTTAATGGTGGAGCATTTATCAAAGGAACTGGTACTGTTAATTTTGATGGGAACATGACTTATGATGATAATATCGGATCAACAAATCTAGGTATTCTATATATCGGAGGATCGCCGGAGATTGTTAATCTTGCCAGCGACCTTGTCGCAGATGCCCTTACAATTAATTATAGTGATAGATTAAATACAAATGGTTATGACCTTGATATTGGAGGAATGATCGATATAAACGGTACACTTGATGCTACTGCTGATGTTGAACTTGATAGAACTACTATTGCAGCAGGTGGATCTTGGGATATGACAGGAGGAACATTTACCTATGCCAAGTCATCGGTAACATTTGATTCAGCCACAACCGGTAACATAATTACTTCTGATGGCAATACTTTTTACGACATAGTTTTTAATGATGGTGGTGGAAATAGTGGTGGATGGGCATTGTCTGATTCTATGATCATTGCGAACAGTTTGACGATAAGCGCCACTGACTCTGTGGACGGTGTTGATCTTTCAGGTAAAGGCGTTACCATCGGAGCTAATTTTG
>JAHJCZ010000023.1 GCA_018812705.1 Candidatus Omnitrophota bacterium | reverse complement strand
TAGAATGTTTTGTGTCGACGATGCACCCGACGGATTGTTTGCTTTGTCAATTATTTGGATTATCTTAATCCTTGCTATTTTTCTAATTTTATCCTTATATTATGTGGTTGTGATCCTGAAGGCTATCAAATATGTTGATGAGAAAAAAAATATTACAATAAAAGAATTATATATTGAGGCCTTAGAGGGATTTTCAGGGTATCTTATTGTTAAAGGCTACTGTATTTTAAAAGTATCATTAAAACTTTTAATGCTAGTTGTTCCTGGGATAATTACTTTGGTTCAGTACGGATTTGCAAGTTTAGCCTATGTTATTGATGGTAAGCAAAAAGGTGAAGCCCTCGAATCCAGTCGTGATATTATAAGAAATTGTTGGGTGCAGTATTTAGATTATTCACTAAGCTGTTTAGGGATATTTCTTTTTCTTTTGATCCCTTTTGTTGTATCTTTTGATATTTTTATTCAAGCAGCAGTTATGAAGAATATTGTGTGGCTTGCAAGGATTGTTGATCTCATTGAAAGTTGTTTTGTATTGGTTGCTGCTATATATTTAGTGGTTTTTTATTATCATCTTTATAAAGAGCTTAAAGAGAGATATATTTTAAAAAATAAATAGGCAATTTAATTTATTTGATCTGGGGAGTGACTTATGAGCAAGGATATAAAGGTAAGTGTCAGTATTTTGTGTGCAGACTTTAAGAACTTGGCAGATGAAATAAAAAAATGTGAGGATTCTGGGGCAGATATGCTTCATGTGGATGTTATGGATGGGCATTTTGTTCCTGTGATAACAGTAGGAAAAATGATCGTAGAAGCAATCAGTCCGATCACTAAAATGCCGATTGAAGCGCATCTGATGATAGAGAATCCTTATGCCCATCTTGATGATTTTTTAAATGCTGGAGCAGATATTATTTCAGTGCATGCAGAATGTTATGGACAGAGAAGAGAAGGCTGCTGGAATTTTGGAGAATTCCCAAAAGAGGTTGATAATATAGATGTTGAATTGGTCAGGAAAGATATTAAAAAAGTTAAAGATAGCGGCAAAGAAATTTTTATGACAGTTAATCCCGGGACGCCATTATGCTTTAGTGAAATCTTAACTGAGATCGATGGCGTATTAATTATGTCCGTTAATCCAGGGTTTGCAAAACAAAAATTTATGCCTATAGCTTTAACAAAGCTTGAAGAGTTAAGCAAGACGTTTCAAGGCGATATTGCAGTTGATGGAGGTGTTAATGCTGATACGGCACAAAGCGTTGTTAATGCAGGCGCTAATGTTCTGGCTACAGCAAGTTATTTTTTTGGCGCGAAAGATCCTTCTGAAGCAGTAAAATATTTGAAAAGTTTAAAACCGCAGGGGTATTAAAAAAAGCTCTTCGATCTATTTTCTTTGATTCCGTACATATTTGCTTGCCTCAAAACTTTTGGCATATGTCTTGAGTTCTGCGCCTATTTCTCCGATCTGCGCAAGGTGAGTGATGCTTTGATTAACACTGCTAACAATTCCTATTGATACCGAAAGAAGCCCGAATGTTTGCTCGTTATCCTGACGATCTTTACCCTGAATAAAGCCGCGCGCATTATCTTCTGAAGTGTAAAAAGAAGGTACTTGTTCGTCAAAAGATTTTATGATCTTTTCGCAGATTTGATCAGCTATGTCATCTGGCGCAATGAAAACAAAATCGTCGCCTCCAATATGTCCTACGAAAGCATTATCTCCGGCTATTTCTCTAACATGTTTAATGATTATTCTTGCAATAGACTTAATGACATCGTCTCCTTTTTCAAAGCCGTATTTGTCATTATAAACTTTGAATTTATCTAGGTCAGCGTAACCAACTGCAAAAGGATTATTTTCGCTTATATTCTTTTGTAATTCATCCATGATCGATGCATTTCCAGGAAGGTGAGTAAGGGGATTAGCATCAAGGCTTCTAATGGTTCTTCTTAGGATCATTTTGATCCTAGCTAACAACTCATCAGGATCAAAAGGTTTTACCATATAATCGTCAACGCCAGCTTCAATGCCTCCGATACGGTCATGTACTTCACCTTTGCCGGTTAGCATGATGATCGGGATGTGGCTAAGAAGGATATCTTTTTTAAGAGCCTTACAGAATTCTCTGCCATTCATGATCGGCATCATATAATCGCATATAATAAGGTCAGGAATTTTTTGCTGAACTATTTGCAGTCCTTCTTCACAATTGTTCCCTTGGGCTACGTCATAATATTCTGACAAGGTCAGCTCCAATACGTCTAGTATGTCTGGATCATCATCAACAGTTACAATTAACTCTCTTTTCATGTTTGCGCCCTTTACTTGTAATGAATTAAATTCATTGTACTAAAAGAAATATTATTTACACAGGAATAGTGAAGTGGAAAGTGGTGCCTTTGCCAATTTCACTGGTGATCCAAATCCTGCCTTTATGTGCCTCAACGATCTTTTTTGCCAATGCGAGACCTAATCCTGTACCTTTAACATTTTGGTTTATTTTGTTTTCGACGCGATAAAACTCATCGAACAGCCTTTTTATATCTTGCTCTGAAATACCTATTCCTGTATCAGAAACGCCTACAGTCACTATATCATCATTTAAAGATGCTGTTATGGAAATAGTTCCTTCTTCTGGAGTGAACTTTATAGCATTGCTTACCAGGTTAATAAAAACACGTTCAAAATGACTGGTATCTAAAAATAATTTGGGGACATTTGGGGCAAGTTCAGTGACCCAGTTTATTCTTTTGTCCTTCAATTGAGGGGTTAATAAGTCATGAACGCTCTCTATCATTCTGGAAATATCACATTCATTAAACTTCATTTCAACTCTGCCGGATTCTATCCTCGAGATATCAAGCAATTCATTTATCAAGTTAACCAGATTGTCAGAGTGAGTGTTTATTTTTGCCAAACGCAACTTAACATTTTCAGGAACTTCGCCAAGTTTTCCAGCCATGAGGATAGAGGCATATCCTTTGATCGATGTTAAAGGAGTGCGCAATTCATGCGAAACTGCCGAGATAAATTCAGACTTTGTTTTACTTATATTTTGAACTTGTTCTAAAGCTGATTCAAGCTGTATGGTCCTGCTTTGGACTTTGCTCTCTAGTGCTTGTCTTGACCTGTAAACTTCCTCGAATAAACGGGCATTATCAAGAGCTTGAGCAATTTGGGTAGCTAAGATGGAAATGATTTCTTCGTCACCTTCAGTCATGGATGATGTCTCTGCAGTGTTCCCTACAAAGATGATCCCTATCATGCCGTTTGGAGACATGATCGGAGTGAGAATATAATGCTCAACATTAAATATTCTTGCGATTGTTTCTTTTTGGAGCTTTGTTGAGTTCTCTGAAGATATCTTTTTTCCTCTTTTAAGCAAGTTGATAAGTTCAGAGTCATTTGCTAAATACTCTAAAATAGCAGCTTTTTCTTGAGGTGTAAACCCGATCTCTGAGCGATCATACAGAATATTGTTTTTGTCATATTTGAGTATAAGGGTTTTTTCAAAACCAATATCCATCAAGAAAGTTTGGTCAAGTTTAGCGAAGATCTCATTTTCATTAAGGGACGTGCTTATAAGCTGAGATGTGTTTTGTAAGGCATCTAAGCCGTTCAAACGTTTATCTAGTTCTTCTTGAGCTTTGTTAAGCTCAAGGTCAGTCTTAACGATAAGTTTTGCTTGTTCATCTAGGTCATTAAATGATTTTTTGAGCTTTGTAATGAGCCCGGTTAGTTCTTTTACTTGCTCATCTTTTCCTATGTACAAAAAGATAAGAACTCCGAACACGATAAAAACAAATGATCCTACAAAATACCAAATATTTGCTGTAATAATTGTCATATTGTTTGCTTTGTACGGTTTGTTAAAATTGATTTAGTTATAAGATTCTATAATAATCCTATTGCAAAGAAAAGCGAAAAATACCTATTAAATGAAGGTAAAGAAATTTTTAGCTTAGAGCAACAACAACAATACTTTCATTCTGAAGATGTGGCCTATGAATACTTGTCCTTGTTTTAAAAGGACATATTTCACCGTTTGAATACATCCCAAAAATAGGCACGTGTTCTCCAAAAACGTTTCTTATTCTTTTTATCTCTTGATACGCACTTCTGCCAAGTAGTTTAAGTCTTGCCATTGAGCTTATTACTAAAATGAGCTTGGCTTCTTTTGGACCTAAGTTATTCTTTGCGTCACGAGCGGTGGCTTCCGCTGCTTGTTTGCAAGAATCCTTGTTCCCTATCATCAGGTGTACTTTGACACCTTGAGGGATCGCGCCTTGGCAGACTATGCTGCCATCAGGCAAAATTTGTGTTGCATTTCTAAGCAAATATTCATTGCTTTCAGCTGAATAAATTCCTAGAGGATAAAAAATGACAGTTTGTCCTAATTTTGTTGACAGAAGCTCTTCAGACTCTTCTTCAAAATAATTCTCGTACAAACTAACTGCTTTCTTACCATCAATTATGTTAATTATGTTTCCTGTTGTTTTGTGAATGATGTGTGGTTTGCCTAATGGGCGCCAGCCATGATGTCCTCCAATTCCGACAGCAAGATGACCACCAAGCAATAAGCCAGAAGCGCTATTCTTAATAGCTTGGTTTTGATATATTTCGTATGATTTTGTGAACTGAAAATCATCGCAACTACCAGCGCCTACAATAGGGAATACGCTGCCAAGAACTTCTTGCATGCTTTTTAAAAAGAGCAAAGGATTCTTCAGATGGCTGTTGACCATGAAGAACATCAATTGCCTGGCATGTCTTCCAAAATCAGCAATAGTGTTTTTGGCAAAATTATAGCCTGCTTCTTGTGTATTTTCAGGTGTAATATCTTTAAAAAAGCCTGTTCCGCTCATTACGTCATCAGATGTGTATGCTAGTATCCCAATACCTCGTGTTTGAACTGAATCGGATAGTATTATGCCTGCGGTAGAACAGCCAACGGTCTTCGCATTGCCTAGTATCTGGTTAATGACCGGGAAGATAAGTTTTGTATCATAATGAATGGAACAAAAAATTATCGCAAAGTCAATCCTATCTTTAGCCAGATTAGTTTTTGCTGCAAAAGCAGCATCTCTGGCAGCCTTGAGATGATCGTAATCTTTGCTGAAACCAATTCCTATATATGTTGCCACTTAATTCTCCGAGAGTCCGTTGAAAGAAAACAGCTATTTTGATCTGATGCTCATTTTAGCTTTTGCTATTGATAGTGTAAAAGATCGGAAGAGCG
>JAHJCZ010000022.1 GCA_018812705.1 Candidatus Omnitrophota bacterium | reverse complement strand
TTTTTATTCAAATATATTCTTTAAAGACACCTGGAACAAAAAAAAATAGCGCAAGGCAAACACCTTACGCTACTTTTTTACTTGTGAAAACCACAAGTTTATCAAGCCAGAATTTCTGACTTTTTGGGGGAGAAAATCTTATTTTTCCATTTTATATGGATCATCAAAGAATGTTTAAAATCAACTCTAAACAACACCCTATCATGTGTAATATAAAAACTACCCACTACTTTAAATTTTAATTTCTCGATACATTTTTCTGAATCAAAACACTTTTTTATATGGACCTGTGGCTGCTCAATAACGGGAGTCATTTTAGCTGTATGTGAAACATTATATAAAAAACTCTTATGGACACGAGTTACACATTGCTTATCTTCATTCTTCTGTGTAATAGAAAATGTCTTTATATTGTTGCTTCTATCCGTTTTTTTCTTGAACTGTAATGTTCTCATTAAAATCCTTCCTATTCTTAATACATTGAAAGTATAACATCCAGTGTTATACAAACAAGGGCGACGGAAAGGATTAAAGAAAACGTTTTCTTTTGATTTACTGACGAGAAAAGGAATTTTCTGATTAACCGATTTAACTGTATTATCTGTATTAACAGTATTATCAGTATTAAGGAATAGAGGTAATAGTAAAACGCGTTTTGCTATTTCTTATGAAATGGTAATTTGACCTTAGGCTCTTTGCCGGAAAGAAGTCTTTTAATATTGGGTCTATGCCTTAGTGTCACGAAAATGCAGAAAACCACACCAAGACAGATAATTTCAAAGGATTGTCCTGTAAAAACCATGACTATGGGCAACAAAGTACCTGCAATTATTGAACTTAGAGAAACTATCCCAGTAATTGCAAAAGAAACAAGCCATGATAAAACAGTTAATATAAGGACTATTCTGATTGAAGCAATTTTAATAGTAAGACCTATCAATACACCCAAACTTGTTGCTATGCCTTTGCCACCCTTGAACTTAAGGAATATTGTCCAATTATGGCCACAGACTGCACATACTGCAAATAAAATACGTTCAATAACTTGAGTTGAGCCTAAAGCATCAGCAACAATAACAACAGGCAATACGCCCTTTAAAATATCTAATATTAGAACAATAATGCCTGGTTTTTTACCTAAAACACGAAATACGTTTGTGGCTCCAGAATTACCGGATCCATGCTCTCTTATATCAATTCCTTTGTTGAGCTTACCAAAAATATATGCCGTCGGGATAGATCCAATCAAATAAGATATTAAAATACCAAGGATTATCATAATTATTAACTTTCGTTATTTATTATCTCTATTCCCTTTATTGTATAATCAACAAGAGATATCAAAGTTAAGATCAAAGTAACTATCCAAATATACAAAGAAAAATTCCAATGCAAAAAAACACTAAAAACTGATGAGATCTGGAAAAAAGCCGTTGCCCTTCCCCATTTTGTTGGTTCAACATTGAATACTCCTCGAACTAAAAATATTATCATTGCCCCTATTAATAAGATAATATCTCTGCTAATAACAGCTACTACAAACCATATAGGAAGAGGCAAAAATGGAGAAGCAATTTCCGGTTTAAAATACAAACATGTAAAAGCACTGATCAATAAAAACTTATCTGCCAACGGGTCAAGAATTGCCCCCGCAATTGTTTTCTGATTCCTGGTTCTTGCGATGTATCCATCTATTACATCAGAAATAACGGCAAATAAAAACAATCCTAAAGCGACCAACCTTAAAAAATCAAACTCGGGAGAATAGTATAAAACAGTGGCAATAAAAAATGGGACGATAATTATACGGCAAATAGTGATCTTATTCGCAAATGTCATATTTGCTAAAGAAGAAAAAATATACTCACAAGAAAAGACATTGTTTCTTCCAAATCTCATGTATTTCTCCAAAAAATAATAAAATATATTATTCAACCCACTTCAACTCTACGTTATGCTCTGGACAAGAGCTAATACTTGAAGAATACCGCTTTCCTGTAACTGGGCAATACTTGACCTGCAACTGTTTATTGCTCATTGAATCTGCAACAACGTTAATTGCTGACTGAGCCTCTTCATCATTCTTGATATCTTTTAACAATTTTCGCAGATCCTTCTCGCTCAATACTTTATCGCTGACTGCGCCAACAACCGCCAAAAGCGCGGATTCCTGCTCGTCACTACTTTCATGAACTTTTTGCCCTGATGAAGGACTAGCCTTCATTGTTTGGCATCCATAAAAAAATACAGCAATTAAAAGTAAAGATATTGATCTCGTCACTTAGCAAATCCCAAGAGTTTTTTAAAATACAAGATTAATTGATCAGCCTCATTCTATTAAAAGGCCAATAAATGAATTCTGCTTTTCCAATTATATTTTCAACAGGTACAAAACCCCAATAGCGGCTATCATGACTTGATTGACTATTATCACCAAGAACAAAAACATGACCATTCGGAACTTCTATAATTTGACCAGGCTTTCCATATTGAGAATTATCCCGATTATAATAATATCTATTTTTAATTAGCGGATCATCTATTAATGTGCCATTTATATAGATATCACCATCGCTTATCTCAAGCTTTTCTCTTGGAAGGCCAATGACCCTTTTAATAAAATCTCTTTTTTTATCTTGAGGATATACAAAAACGATAACATCTCCTCTTTTAATTTTAGAATAACCGGGAAGCCTTTTTTTTGTAAATGGTATCAAAGGCCCATAACGCAATTTACTAACCATCAAACGGTCTCTCTCTATCAGTGTTGGCCTCATTGACCCGCTGGGAATCTTGAAAGCTTGAATAAAAAATGCACGGATAAATATCGCCAGTATAAGAGCGATTATTATTGATTCTGTCCACTCACGCAATTCTGATTTTATTGAATTCCCACCGTCAAGCTTGTTGTCGATTTTTTTCCCCATATTAAATCTTTAAAGCTGCCATAAAAGCTTCTTGGGGGATCTCTACATTCCCTATTTGCTTAAGCCGCTTTTTCCCTTCCTTTTGTTTTTCCCAAAGTTTACGTTTTCTTGTTATATCGCCGCCATAACATTTTGCAGTAACATTTTTACCTGCAGCTTTAACTTTCGCACTGGAAATAATCCTGCCATCACAAACCGCCTGTATCTTAACTTCAAAAAGCTGTTGAGGGATCAGATCTTTAAGCTTTGTAACCAAACTTAAACCTTTTTGATAGGCATGCTCCTTATGGATCAAGCAAGAAAATGCCTCGCAGTCTTTTTCATTAATTAAAATATCAAGCTTTGATACCGTCGCGGTATAATAACCTTTAAACTTATAATCAATTGATCCATAGCCTCGAGTAACAGATTTTATCATATCATTAAAATCAACAATAACTTCAGAGAGAGGAATATCAAAAACTATTTTCATCCTATCAGAAACATACTCACTGCTGACAAAAACACCTCTTTTTCTTTTAGCTAGCTCCATTACTTTGTCCATATGCTCAACTGGAGAAAAGATCGAAACTGTCAAATAAGGCTCTTCTATACTAGCAACTAACGAACTATCCGGCAAATCAACAGGGCTCTCTAGGTCAATTACCTTACCGTCCTTCATGTTCACCTTATACTGAACATTGGGTGTTGTTAAAATAAGATTAAGGTCGTATTCCCTTTGCAGTCTTTCTTGAACAATATCCATATGCAGCAGTCCAAGAAATCCACAACGAAAACCATTACCAAAAGAAACTGAACTCTCATTTTCATAGACCAAACTGGGATCACTCAATCTCAGCTTCTCAATTGCTTCACGAAGCAACATGAAATCTTTAGTATTAACTGGATAAACCCCGCAAAATACCAGTGGATTTAAATACCTATAACCTTTTAAAGGCTTCTCAACAGGGTTGATTGCATCAGTGACAGTATCTCCAACCCTGACAAGTTTCGTATCATGAATACTGCAAGTTAAGTAACCAATCTCACCTGCAGAAAGCTGTTTAACTTTTGTAGCCTCCGGCTTGAACACTCCCAGCTCTTCAACAGAATGTTCCTTGTCCATATGCATCATTTTAATCCGCATATTTGGTTTCAAAACGCCATCAACAACCCTAACGTAAATAATAATACCCTTATAGATATCGTACTTCATATCAAAGATCAGTGCTTTAAGGGGTTTTTCAGGATCACCATCTGGAGGAGGAATGAACTCAACTATCTTTTCTAAGAGCTTATCAATCCCGGTTCCCTCTTTAGCAGAAACAAGCTGAATATGCTCATCATCAAAATTAAGCATTTCCATGAGCTGCAATTGAGCATGGTCAACATCTACGCTAGCAACATCTATCTTGTTCAGAACAGGAAGTATCTCTAGATTATTATCGATAGCAAGATAAAAATTTGCAACTGTCTGAGATTCGACTCCTTGAGTAGCATCAACAACAAGTAACGCGCCTTCGCCTGCTCTCAAGGATTTTTCAACTTCGTAAGTAAAGTCAACATGCCCAGGAGTATCGATCAAGTTAAAAGTATAGGTTTTTTTATCCTTTGCTTTATATTTTATCGTGACCGCTGAAGCCTTGATGGTAATACCTCTTTCCCTCTCAAGGTCCATATCATCCAGCAATTGGTTCTTGAACTTTCTTTCATCAATAGCCCCAGTAGAAAGCAATAACCTGTCAGCCAAGGTAGACTTACCATGGTCAATATGTGCAATGATCGAAAAATTTCTTATTAGTGATTGGTCCATTACAAATTGTATTTCTATATCTTGTTTTTCATTTCTTCGACAACTTCATCAATTGTCATTTTAGTTGAATCTATAACTACCGCGTCCTCAGCCTTTTTAAGTGGACCGACTTTTCTTGTAAAATCCTTTTCGTCCCTTACTTTTACATCATTAAGCACGTCACTAAAATCAACTTCTTTACCTTTAGCGATCAACTCATCATATCTGCGTCTTGCTCTTTCTTCTACATCCGCATCTAGATAATATTTTCTAGTTGCATTTGGGAAAACTACAGTACCAACATCTCTGCCTTCTATAACCACACTTTTTCTTGAACCCATTTCTCTTTGCCACTCTACCATTATCGATCTTACTCCAGCTGCACGAGCGATATAGAAAGTATTATTTGTAACCTCTACAGTTCTTATCTCTTGGCTAACATCTTCCCCATCCAGAAATACCTTAACTCCACAATCCAGATTCTCAATATCAATAACAGTTCTCTTAGCCAAAGCAATTAGGTCATCTTCACTTTCCATGTTGACACTTTCTCTCATTGCTTTAAGAGTAAGTGCACGATACATCGCGCCAGTATCCAAATAAGACACTTCTAGTGCTTTCGCTAATTTCTTTGCAATAGTACTTTTCCCCGCACCTGCAGGCCCATCAATTGTCACGACCAATATTTGACCTTTATATATCATTATATAAGATTATCTCTTTTTTCTTTTGCCTTAGTAAACAGGTTCAATAAACTTTTTTCGTCATCTGTAAGAATAGAATTCCTGATCTCGCCTAATCGTTTAATTGTTTCATCTAATGATTTGATCACGTTCTTAGCATTTGCCATACAGATATCATTCCATATCTGAGGTGACGAAGATGCTATTCTTGTTGTGTCCTTCAAACCAGTTGAACCATACTCTAGAAATTCTTGGGGAATAACATCGATCAATCCATATGCAAGCAAGTGAGGAAGATGGCTTACATACGCTAATATCTCATCATGTTTTTCCGGGGTCACAATGCAAACTTTTGACCCGACTTTTGTCCAAAGATACTTTACTTTTTCTTTTGCGATCTGATTTGTTTTTTCTGTCGGCGTCATTATACATGTCCCACCTTCAAAAAGATCAGCACTTGAATAATCCGCACCCTTTTTCTCTGAGCCTACTAAAGGATGGGCCCCGACAAAAAATCCTGGAACAGGCAAAACCTTTTCTCCTGTTTCAACGATCTCTGACTTTGTGCTACCTACATCAGTTACGATACAACCTCTTTTTATATGAGGTGCTATTGTTGGAAGGATCTTAATAATAGAATCAACTGGCGCTGCCAAAATAACGATGTCAGAATTCCTTACTGCTTTCTTAGGGTCGGTAAAAGCAACATCAATTGCCTTATTTTTAATCGCCTGGACTAAAGATGATTGGCGATAAGCTAACCCAACAATTTCACGAGCCAGACCTCTCTTCTTTAATGCCAGCCCTAAGGAGCCGCCCATCAAACCTACACCTATAATAGTAACTCTTTTAAATGGAGTATTTTTTATTATCATTTTTTATATCTCTCTTGATACCGCTGCTGCAATATTCTTCAACATGTCCATAACAACACTAAACGTTTCGGGAAGAAGCGATTGAGAACCATCTGAAAAAGCATTTTCAGGATTATCATGGACTTCTAACATTAATCCATCACATCCAGCTGCAATAGAAGCCTTTGAAGCGCTTTCAACAAGGCTCCATTTTCCTGTTGCATGACTAGGGTCAACAATAATAGGAAGATGTGATAATTGCTTTACAACCGCAACTGCATTGATATCCAAAGTATTGCGTGTTGCTGTTTCATACGTTCTGATCCCTCGCTCACATAAGATCACATTAAAATTGCCATTTGAAAGAATATATTCAGCGGACATTAACCACTCTTTGATTGTGGCACTCATTCCTCGCTTAAGAACAACCGGCTTTTCTATTTTTCCGACCTCCTTTAAAAGAGAGAAATTCTGCATATTCCGCGCCCCTATTTGCAAAATATCAACATACTTGCAAATTAATTCAATATCCCGAGAATCCATTACTTCGGTAATAGTTGCCAATCCAAATTCTTTGCCTGCTGCAGAAAGGTATTTTAACCCTTCTTCTCCCAATCCTTGAAAATCATAAGGAGAAGTTCGCGGCTTAAAAGCTCCACCTCTGAGAATGGTTGCGCCTGATTGCTTAACTTTTTTGGCAATTGACCTTATTCCATCCTTGCTTTCTACTGCGCATGGGCCAGCAATGATCGGTATTTTCTTACCACCAAAAGAAATCTTTTCATTGATCTGAACAACCGAAGAATCATTTTTAAATTCCCTTGAAACAAGCTTGTACGGTGCTAACACAGGAATTACCTGCTCAACACCAGGAAAAACTTCAAGAGGTGTAACTCGAAGGACATCTTCCGGACCTATAAATCCAATAACCGTTCTTTTTACACCCTTGGAAATGTGTGGCTTAAGGCCTAGCTTTTCAGCTTTCTCCAATAAATGATCGATCTGCGCTTGCGTAACATCTTTTTTTAATACAACTATCATAAGATTTCACCTAACACTTTAATAAATTTCTTATTCTCTTTCTGAGTCCCAATACTTACACGAATAAAATTTTTCACACCCCAAGAACTCATATCACGTACAATAACACCTTTCTTTAATAATTTTTGGGATACCAAAGTAGAATCACTCTTTACATTGATCAAAATGAAATTTGTATAGCTCTTTTTAAATTCCAAACCAAGCCGATCAAAACTTTTGTAAAGGAACTCTCTTTGATCTTTTACTTTTTTAGCAATATCCTTGTAGTAAGCATTTTCATTTAAACATGCTAAAGCTGCTACCTGAGCTATTGAATTGACGTTAAATGGTTCACGTATGCGATTTAAAATATCAACAAGTTCTAGGTTCGCTATCCCATAGCCAATTCTAAGTCCAGCCAAGCCATACATCTTTGAAAAAGTCCTTGTAACGATCACATTCTTGTAGTTTTTAAGCAATCCCAGTGAATCAACATAGTCCTTTTCATCAACATATTCATAATATGCCTCATCGAAAAATACCAGGATATCTTTTCTTAATCCTCTTAAGAACTTTGCAACATCTTGATCTTTCAAATATGTCCCTGAAGGATTGTCCGGATTTCCCAAAAAGATGATCTTTGTCTTCTTAGTAACCGCTTTTTTCATAGAATCAAGATCATAGCTAAAATCTTTAAGAGGAATATTCTTGATATTTGCACCTTCTATTTTCGATGCAATTTCATATATAAGAAAAGACGGCTTAGCTATGATAACCTCATCACCATTATCAACAAATGCACGCACAGCCATAACGATAAGCTCATCAGACCCATTTGAAAAAATAAGCTGTCTTGGATTAACTTTAAGCCTTTTTGCGAGAGCACTTCTTAAATAGAAACAATCTCCGTCAGGATAACGGTTCACTTCCTTAGCAGCTTGTGTAATAGCTTTTAATACTTTCGGCGAAGGCGGATAAGGATTTTCATTTGAAGCCAACTTAATAACTTCTTTTAATCCCAATTCTCTTTTCACCTCAGAAATAGGCTTACCAGGAATGTAAGGCTTAATACTAAAAATAGTTTTCTTTGCAACACTTTTCATTTAAAACAAATCTCTATATTCAATACCCCATTAATAACTACAATACAGGATAAGAACCTAATATCTTTAAATATTTACACATCTTCTCGAGTTGATCTAAAGCTATCATAACATTTTTATCCTGCCGATGTCCCTGGAAATCTACAAAAAAATAATAATCCCATGCACGTTTTTTAGACGGCCTCGATTCGATCCTAGTTAAATTGATCTTATTCTTGTAAAAAGGCACTAACATATCATGCAAAGCACCCATTTTATCTTTTATTGAAAACAATATTGATGTCTTATCATTCCCTGTAGGAGCTGCATCCTCCTTAGCCACTATCAGAAATCTTGTTGTATTATGCGCAATATCCTGAATATTGGATTTAAGTACTGGCACCTTGTATATCTTTGCACTTTCAATAGAAGCAATTGCGGCTGAATCTTTTTTTTCTGCTGCGATCTTAGCTGCTTCTGTAGTAGACGCTACCCATATCGGATCGGCCTTTGGTAAATTAATAGCCAACCAATTCCTGCACTGGCCGAACACTTGAGGATTCGAGTACACTTTCTTAATGCTTTGCATTGAGCCTTTTGACATTAAAGCATGTGAGATCTTAAGCAGCCTTTGTGAACATATCTTTAATTCAGAATCAACTAAAAGATCAACTGTATATGTAACAACTCCTTCAGTTGAATTCTCGATAGGGACAACTCCATAATCACAATCATTATGTTCAACCTTTTGAAAAACCTCTGCAATACTTCCGCATGGCTGATATTTAACTAAAGACCCGAAATGATTCCTTGCTGCTGTATGAGTATACGCTCCTTCAGTCCCTAAATGAGCGACAGAGCTCATTTTCTCAATAGCAAGTGAGCTGGACATTATCTCTCTATAGATCGCCTCAAAAGCCTCGGCCGAAAGAGGGCCTTTGTTTAGGTCCCTGATCCTTTTCAAGACCTGCTTTTCCCTTGATGGAGAATAAATACCCTTTTTGTCTTTTACTTTTTTCTCACCGATTTTTTTACTAAGACTAGCTCTTTCATTAAGAATAGCAACTAACTTAGAATCAAGGGCATTGATCTTCTTTCTTAGATTTTCAAGACTCATGTTCTCATCCTCGCTCTATATCGTTTTCCTCAGGAGATTCAACTCCTTGAGGTTCTGCTGACTGAGAAACTTCTGTATTTACTTCCGCTTCCACCTGTTTGTCGTCAGTATTTATCTCAACATCTTCTGTATCTTCTATATTGTCAAGAGACGCAAGGTCTGCAGCGAATTCTTCCTTAGGAACTGTAGCAATAATATCTGACTCGATCACCTTAGTGGAATTATCATCTTTTTCCGCCATCAGCGAAGGGAACTCTTCGAGCTTTGGCAATGTATCCATTGATTTAAGCCCAAAGTATTCAAGAAACTGTTTAGTAGTTCCATAAAGATACGGACGACCAGGAACATCTTTTCTTCCAACTATCTTAATAAGCTCTTTATTAAAAAGATGGGCAACAACTCCATCAGAATTTACGCCTCTAATTAATTCTATGTCTGACCTTGATACAGGCTGTTTATACGCAATGATCGCCAAACTTTCTAAAGCCGGCTTTGACAACTTCTCTTTATGTTTTGTCTTATAAAAGCTCTTTACATACGAAGCATAACTGGAGTTACTGAACATTTGATACCCCCCAGCTATCTCTTTAATTGTAATCCCGCTTTTCTTCTCAGCATATTCACTTGCTAACATGCTGATAGCATTCTTTATTTCAGCCCCAGAAACAGTATCTAAGACCTTCTTTATCTGATCTAAAGTGATCGGCCTTTCATTAACGAACAACAAAGCTTCAAGAACTCCTTTTATATGAGTTGTAATATCATCGCCGCTGTCATCTATGCTATGCTCCTCAAAGTTCTCCTCTTCTTGAAACTGATCTTTCTCTACATTCTCTTCGTTCGCGGCAGCTTTATTTATCTCTTCTATTTCTTTAGCTTGATCCATCATTTCTTTATCAAACAATTTACCTTCTTCTGCTTTCTCATTTTCTTGTGTATCTTCTGAGCTCAATTGCTCATCTACCTGCTCAGAGACACCTTGCTCTTCATTAGAAACATTATTAACAGCTTCATTCAATTGTTCTTCTTTTTTTTCGATGATTGAATCTTCCATTAATTTTTCACCCTTTGCCTATAGATCTCATTTAATAGTTCTTCTGTTGTGCTAATATTTTCATTTCTCTCAACGGCTTTTGATATCATGTCGAGAGCTTCTTGGTTTTTATATTGTAGCTTTATCAAAACTGATAATGCTTCATCCTGCCAATCAGGAGCAGCTTCTCCCTTTTTAGAAACTTGCTCTTTATCCTGTATCAGCCCATATCTCCCGATCTTACCCTGAAGTTTTGCTACAATCTCCTTTGCCTTTTGCAATCCAATACCAGACAAGGTCTTTAAATACTTCACATCTCCTGCTTCAATCGCAGTTGTTATCTCAGATATCGGTTTGCTCAAAGCTTTTACTGCAGCTCTCGGCCCGATACCGGAAACCTTAATAAATTGCTGGAAAAATTCTTTTTCAATCTCATTAATAAAACCAATAATTATTGGGATCCCGCTTGAAGGCCCAATCTGAAAATAATAGTAAGTGACAAGGTTGACATTTCCTGCATCGTCAATCGTATCTTCAATTCTTGCTAAAACTGGGGCTGGAACGATCACTTCATAAAACATGCCGGCAACATTAACTATAAGTGAATGTTCTTTTTTTTCTACGAGTTTTCCTGAAATTCTTGCGATCATTTTGACTTAGATCTTTCTGCTTTTGCTTGGATCCTCGGGTTCGAATCCCGGCCTCTATACTTGAACACAGAACATATGGAAATATATATTTATAATCCACACTAGCATCTATTTATGTTTGCATAACCTAAGGCAAGAGCTAGAGCATCGCTTGCATCAAGAGTAAGCTTCTGTGCATCAACACCTAATATCTCAGCAACTAAACGTTTAACTTGGATTTTTGAAGCATTACCATTACCAGCAACAGATTTACGTATTCTTTTAGGGCTAAATTCAGCCAGCTCAACGCTTCTTTGTGCACAGAGCATACATATAACTCCTCTTACATGTCCAAGGATACTAGAGGTTATTGGATGGTTGTGATGGGAATATAATTTTTCAATAACCATAACCTCAGGCTTGTGCTGCTTAATGAGATCGTCAAGAATAATGTAAATCTTGTTAAGGCGATATTGGATCAAATCTTTTTGTTTAGGCTCAATCGTCCCCGTCTCAATGAGTTTTATCGTGCCATTAGTACAATCAATAAAACCGTAGCCAGTCGCCTTTAACCCAGGATCAATTCCTAATATCTTCATTAAACCCCACTATTGAATTACTCTTGTGCAAGCCTCTCCATCTCTTCATCTGAAATGTCAAAATTTGCATAGACATTTTGAACATCTTCTTGATCTTCAAGTGCTTCCATAAGAGCAAGAAGCTGCTTTGCATCATTGCCAACGACTTTAACTGTTGTACTTGGTATCATTGTCATTTCAGCGGTCATAACCTGAATTTCTTTTGCTTTTAAAGCATCTTTTACGGCTTCAAGATCACTAATTTCACATGTAATTTCATGATTTTCACCTTCCGAATCAATATCTTCAGCACCTGCATCCAATACAATGCCCATAAGATCGTCTTCAGAGATCTTGGATTTTTCAATGGCAACAAAACCTTTTT
The DNA here is from genome assembly GCA_018812705.1 of Candidatus Omnitrophota bacterium. Taxonomy (GTDB): domain Bacteria; phylum Omnitrophota; class Gorgyraeia; order Zapsychrales; family Zapsychraceae; genus Zapsychrus_A. Next base: position 3,264 of record JAHJCZ010000022.1, on the reverse strand, counting down.
TAGAAAATAAAAACGCTGTACTTCCAGGCCCAGCAAGACTGCCATTCTTTTTTGAAAGAATGTTTCTGATCTCTGCGGTTGTTCTGTTTTTGTTGTCTGTCAATCCACTGATCAACACCGCAACGCCACCAGGACCGTAAGCATCGAAAGTTACTTCTTCGTAAGTAACACCAGGCAACTCACCTGTACCTTTTTTAATTGCATTATCGATATTATTAGATGGCATGTTAATAGAACGCGCCTTATCAATAGCTGTCCTAAGAGATGGATTCATCTCTGGATTTCCTCCACCAGCCTTAGCAATAGCTGTGATCTCTCTAATGGCCCTTGTAAAAGCTGCGCCTCTTTTTGCATCAGTTGCTGCCTTCTTATGTTTAATACTTGCCCACTTTGAATGTCCCGACATTTTAACCCCCTTCAATGGTCCCACGTAGATAGCAAATAAAACGATTATGCTCTAATGGGATTATTTCAATAATTTTGTCTAAATATGATTTTAAAAATATTATAAAGCAAACCAATAAGCCGAGTTCTGTAAGTATCATTTGAGCATTCATATCTTTAGCTTATACATGCTTTAACACTTAAACTAAAAATACAAATCGCTCTTTAGAAACCTATGGTTATTCAACTCACTTTGAAGATTGCTCATTCAAACTCTTGCAGCCTACCCGAAGATTCAAACGAACCGGATCGATTCGCATTATAAGCAATAAGCACTAAGTACTTATCACTTATCAATTCTCTTCCTATTTGGCATTGCTCCATGCAGAGATTGCTCGTTTCACTCAAGCAATAATTTTTGACAATTATTGCAAGCATCGTCACTGTGGCTCTAATCCAGGCAAGAAGATATTTACCATATTCTTGCTTGTCCCGCATTACCAGGATGCATTATCCTTTGGAGCTCGGACTTTCCTCCTCGCTGTATTGAAACAGTGAGGCAACCATATCGGTTTGCTTTTCTTTTGTTTCTTTTATTGCTTCAGATGCCAACCTATCAGCATCTTTGTTCTTTTCTCTAGGAATATGACTGATCTTAAAACTCTTAAATCCACGGCATAAAGATTTTACTTGCTCATTAAGAAATTTTAGTTTCGCATTCTTAATTTTATAAGCACCGATCACCTGCTTATAAACTAATTCACTATCTGTGTAAACATTTACTTCATCAGCTCTTAACACAAGTGATTCCTGTAATCCGAAAACCAACGCTGAATACTCGGCAATATTGTTTGTCGCTTCTCCAATTGGTTTTGATATCTCGGTAACGCGCTTTCCATCACAATTTATAACAACACCGATAGCCGCCTCTCCAGGATTCCCCTTACACGCACCATCAGTAAATATTTCAAATTTTTTCATTATTACAGGTCTTCCTCGAGATAAATAATCCTGTTGCACTTTTCACAGTAAACCAATTCCTGCTTCTTCTTTAAATTATTTATTTCCTGTGGCAAAACATTCAAATGGCAACCACCACAAATACTACCATTTAATGGCACAATAGCTAATCCATTTTTACGCATTAATATCTTTTCGTACATATCCAAATAAGCAGGGTCAACTTCCGAGCCGACTTGAGTCTTCTGAGACTCCAATACTTTGATACGGTCTTTAATCGCTTTTACCTCACCTTCAATTTCAGCTTTCTGTGAAAAATATTTTTTTTCTTCTTCTGCGACATTACTCTTTTCTTTTTCCACATCTGCATTAACCCTGTCAAACTCCTCGTAAGAAAGCAATATCTTATCTTCAATAACAGACATATCAGCTTTAATGTTTTCGATCTCTGAGATCTTTGCTGTATATTCTTTATTTGTTTTTATTGCAGATAACTGCGCATTGGACTTGGAAATACCTTCTTCCTTCACCTTTAATTCTAATTCTTGCTCTTTTCTGCCTAACTGAATTGTTTTTAATTTTTCTTCTAATTCGTGAAGCTTTGCCTTCTTTCCTTCGAACAATTCCTTTTTTTCTTCTAGCAGCGCCGGCTTTTCTTCTAACTGGCCTTTTAAATCATAGATTTCATAATCAATCTTTTGCAGCTCAACAAGTTTCACTATTTGATCATTAACAGAAATATCTGACACAATAATACATCTCCTTTAGTCTGATTAGATTTCTAAAATAAGTATAAGTAAACACTGCACAAAATAACCTGTAAACTCAGAGGATTGAATTAATATCTTCACAAAGAAATTTTCTGGGCCCGCAGGGACTTGAACCCCGGACCAATTGATTATGAGTCAACTGCTCTAACCGGCTGAGCTACGGGCCCGAAAAATATTAGACAAAATCCTCAAATTTTGGATTTAAGCATATCACAATAGCAATTGGTTTTCAACTGATTTCCTTCAGCTGACAGAATGACTATATATAGTATAAATAGTAATATTAAGAAGGGATACCAACTTCAAAGGCTAATCATCTGATACAATAATACTCATTATTGTGGAAGGCCTAACACCCTTGTAGGACATTACATAAGAACAAAACACATTAAATTCCCTTGGAAAAGAATATCCATTACTCATAAAACGCTTTTCAATAGACTCGCCCTCTCTAAGAGTGATTTTTTTTACCTTATTATAGGTTGCGCGGTCAATCTCGCTTGCTCCCCATTCTTTATTATTGTAAACAAAAAACAACGTTTCTTGACTAAGATCCTTAACAACCATGATCTTGTTTGTCGTATTCTTCAAAGTTACCTTAAAAACTATATCTTCCCTTGTTTTAAAAACCTTTTTTTCTGCCTCCACAGTCAACTGAAAAGGCAAATACTTGGTCTGCCTTTCCCTGAGCAACTCACCAAAAACATCAGTCACTGCCTTGATATCAAATCGCTTACCCTTTGGTATATAATTTTGATACCCTTGGACCTTCACGCCTAAAATTGGAAATTTTAATTCAAAGATATTGCCTTGCGACTTTTTAAAATGTTCATCATTTAATCCTACTATTGTTACTCCAAAAGAATTCTTGCGGTTTTTATAATTATATTCATATTGAATTGCTTTAAAACCATAATCATTCATGGACACATTGTTTTCAGTAAAACCCTCAAGTTCTTCATGCTTAATTTTAAGCCTAACTATCTCCACGAAGATATCATCCATCACTCTTACGCATAACTCACCTGTCGCTTTTTCAATAAAAACTTCATTTTGTGCAAACGTTGAAAAACTTAATAACAATATAGTAAAAAATATAAATATTTTTTTCATAGTATTAGCCCTAATTTTATTATTAGACAACTAAATT
>JAHJCZ010000021.1 GCA_018812705.1 Candidatus Omnitrophota bacterium | reverse complement strand
TAAAGTTTGTTGAAATTTATCTCATATCTTTTTATGTCTTTTCCAGTTAGAAATTTTTTGATTAATTCGCCTGATTTCTTATCTTTTTCTATTAACCTAGTTTTTGTTTCTTCGCTAATTATAAATGCATCATTACATCCAGTAGTCACTCCCCGATATAATTTCTGATTAATAAATTTAACAAGGGGAGTAGTATTCTTTTCTATCTTTGTTTTGAAAATTTCTTTAAATATTGTTTTTGCAGATGTTCCAAATAATAAATACGGCGGGATGCTGGTTTTATCTACAACAAGCGATCCAAAGTCTTTCAATGATATTTTAGCGAAGGAAACCTCAACAACTGAAGTAACTAATATGCTGTTTGAAGGTTTAACTAGAACCAATGGCATTACAGGTGAGGTTGAGCCTAACTTGGCAAAAAGTTGGGATGTGTCCAGCGATGGGCTTACCTGGACATTTCATCTTCGTGATGATGTTCTTTGGTTTGACGGAAAAAAATTCACTGCTGATGATATTGTCTTCACGTTCAATGATCTTATATACAATGAAACAGTCCCTAACTCAGCCAGCGATATATTTTCTGTTGATGGAAATCAATTCAACGTTGAAAAAGTAGATGATCTGACGGTCAGATTTTCGCTGCCTGTTAAGTTCGCGCCGTTCTTAAGAAGTATGGGACAGTCGATCCTTCCAAAACACAAACTTCAAAAATCTGTTGATGACGGAAAATTCAATTTTACATGGGGAATAGATACAGACCCAAAAGAGATCATTGGCACGGGTGCATATATTTTGGTTGATTATAAGCCAGGTCAAAGGCTCGTATATAAAAGAAATCCAAATTACTGGAAAAAGTCAGAAACTGGCGATCGTCTTCCATATATTGAAAAGGTCGTTTATCTGATAGTCCAGAGCCAGGATGTTGAATTGTTAAAGTTCCTGGATGGTGAACTTGATGCAGTAGGGATTCGAGCGCAGGATTACCCGCTTGTTAAGCCTAATGAAAAAAGAGGAGATTATGAGGTTTTGGACATTGGCCCTGCATTTGGTTCTAATTTTATTTTCTTCAATCAAAACAGAGGCGTAAATGTTCAAACTAATAAGCCGTATGTTGAAAAATATAAACTGGAATGGTTTGCCAATGTTGAGTTTAGAAAAGCTGTGGCGCATGCTATTGATAAACAGAGGATCGTTGAAATGGTCATGAACGGATTCGGCTATCCTCAATATTCGTCAATGAGCCCCAGCGCGGGATTTTTTTACAATCCTGATGTCACGGAATATGATTATGATCTTGATAAGGCAAGAGGCATTTTGGAATCTCAAGGATTTATTGATAGAGATGGCGATGGATTTCTAGAAGACGCAAAAGGAAATGTTGTTGAATTTAACCTGTACACAAATGGCGGCATGGGCGATCCCAGGGTTTTAATAGCTTCTATTATTCGTTCCGACCTCCAGTCTATAGGAATGAAGGTGAATTTTCTGGTATTAGAGTTTAATAATATCGTCAGTAAATTGACATCTACTTATGAGTGGGAGGCAGTGGTATTAGGGTTAACAGGAGGTATTGAACCTCATTTTGGAAAGAATGTCTGGGATTCCAGCGGAAACCTTCATATGTGGTATCCTCGACAGGACTCACCAGTGACTGATTGGGAAGCCAGGATAGATGAAATATTCAATCAAGGGGTACAGGAATTAGATGAGAACAAGAGGAAACAATTGTATGATGAGCATCAGAGGATCGTTTCAGAGAAGCTTCCGCTGATCTATACAGTATTGTCGTCGCGGTTAAATGCTGTAAGGAACAAGTTTGAAAATCTAAATCCAACTAAGTTTGGCGGATTGTTCCATAATTTGGATGAGTTGATAATAAAAGAAGAATATAGGTAATAGGTTGGCTTATGTTGGCTAACGTTAGCAAAGGTTGGCTTAGGTTAAAAAATTTGCTTAACATGACTAATTAACCTAAGCGAACATAAGCAAACTTTAGCTAACCTCTACTAACCTTAAAAAAATATTTTTTAGAATAATCAATTATGTTTAAATATATCATAAAAAGAATACTGGTCTCTATTCCATTGCTGCTTGTGATGAGCCTGCTTACTTTTTATTTGATGCAGATAACTCCAGGTAACTTTTTTGATACATTGAGAATGGACCCTCAGATATCTGAAGAGACTTTGGCGAGATATGAAGAGCTGTATCAACTCGATAAGCCTTTGCTTCAGCAGTATTTACATTGGCTAAAAAATATTGTTCACCTGGAATTTGGATATTCATTTTTCTACAATGTTCCGGTCGCAAAGATCCTTTCAGGTCGGCTATTTAACACTTTTATATTATCCTTTGCCAGCATGGTCTTAACTTGGACCGTTGCAATACCCTTGGGTATTTTAGCTGCAGTGAATCGTAATCGTTTTATAGATAAGATATTGTCTATGCTTTCATTTGTTTGTTTATCTATCCCCAGTTTTTTTCTAGCGATGCTGCTGCTTTTCTTCGCAAGTCGAAGTGGCATTTTCCCACTGGGAGGAATGTACAGCGCTAATTTTGATGATCTATCCTTTTTTGGAAAAATAATAGACCTTCTTAGGCATTTGATCATTCCAACGGTTGTAATTTCTTTGGGTTCTATTGCTAGTTTGCAGCGAATCATGAGAGGTAATTTTCTAGAGACTCTTAAGCAGCAATATATTTTGACTGCTAGGGCGAAGGGTCTGCCTGAAAATAGGGTTATTTATGTTCATGCATTAAGAAATGCTATAAATCCTTTAATAACATTGTTCGGATATGAATTATCAAGCTTGCTTGGCGGGGCGGCACTTATTGAAATAATTTGTAATTGGCCCGGGTTGGGTTCTCTGATGCTCACCGCAGTAAGGGCAAAGGACGTTTATTTGGTTATGTCGAGCATGCTGATGGGAGGTGTTTTACTTTTATTGGGCAATTTGATCGCTGATATTTTACTGGCTTGGAGTGATCCGAGGATAAGATATGATAAATAGAGGTTGGCTAAAGTTATCTTAGGTTCACTGAGGTAGGTTTTTTTAAGGTTCGCTGAGGTTATTTTTTTAACCAAAGCAAACCTTTGCAAACCTCAGCCAACCTTAGCCAACGTAATAAATCATTAATTTACTCTTATGAAAAAAGAAATTAAATCAAAAAGTCAATTTGCGCTTGCAATATCTGAGTTTAAAAGATCAAGGCGTGGGATAGTATGTCTTACGATACTTGGGATATTATATTTTGGGGCTATATTCGCGGATTTTATTGCACCGTATACTTATGATAGCGAGGAGAGGGATTATTCTTATGCTTCATTATCGAAAGTGCATTTTGTTGATGAGAATGGAAGTTTGAGTTGGCCATTTGTTAGGGAATTATCATTTAAATTCGATGAATATCATAAAAGGATTTATGTAGAAAAAAAAGACACTAAGTGTTATTTACGTTTGTTCAATAAGGGCGACGAATATAAATTCTTAGGACTGTTGAAAACAGACAGGCATCTTTTTGGCGTTGATTCTCCTGGACGCTTATACATTATGGGCGCAGATGTGCGCGGGCGCGATATATTTTCCAGGTTGATCTATGGAGCACGTATTTCATTATCAATAGGGCTTATTGGCGTATCGATCTCTTTTACTTTAGGTTTACTTATCGGCGGTATTGCCGGATATTATGGCGGAAAAATCGATAACATTATTATGCGTCTGTGCGAGATGTTCATGATGGTGCCGGGTTTTTATTTGATGCTTGCGCTTCGTTCGGCAGTTCCGGATAGCTTTAATTCGTTTCAGGTTTATTTGGCAATAGTGGTCATTTTGTCTTTTATCGGGTGGGCATCTTTAGCAAGGATTATCAGAGGTATGAGCATTACTCTAAGGGAGCGTGAATATGTATTGGCTGCAAAAGTCGCGGGAGTCTCTGATCTTAAAATAATCATTCGACATATATTGCCGCATACAGTCAGCTATTCAATTGTCGCTATTATGCTTTCGATCCCAGGATACATTTTAGGTGAAGCTGCACTTAGTTTGATAGGCTTAGGTATACAGGACCCAATTGCAAGTTGGGGCAATATGTTGAGTGATGCAATGGCGATAGCTCACATTCAATTGCATCCATGGATATTGATGCCAGGATTTATGATCTTCTTGACGGTTATTTGTTTTAATGTTGTTGGCGATACATTAAGGGATTGCTTGGATCCATTATTAAGGGGTGAAGTAGATGGAACCTAAAATAATAAAAATCCAGAACTTGACAGTCAGCGTAAAACAAGGAGAGCAGTCTAAAAACATTGTTGATAAAGTTAGACTGTCTATTGCTGAAAACAGCATTGTAGGGCTTGTTGGTGGATCAGGTAGCGGCAAGACTACGATCGGTTTGTCGATCATTAGATTGTTAGCATCTGCTTTAAAAATCGATGGCGGGGAAATATTGTTTGAAGGTTACAATTTGTTGACATATTCAGAGTCTAAAATGCGTGAGATAAGAGGGAAGAAAATAGGAATGGTCTTTCAGGAACCTTTATATGCTTTTAATCCGGTTTTTAGGATCGGAGAACAAATTGATGAAGTTTTAAGATTTCATACCAGGTTAGATGTTAATAAGAGAAAAGCGAAAGTGCTTGAGCTAATCGACATCGTCGGATTATACAATCCTAATAAAATATACCAGAATTATCCGCATCATTTAAGCGGTGGCATGCGCCAGCGTGCAATGATCGCTCAGGCAATCGCTACAGAACCAAAGCTGTTAATTGCTGATGAGCCTACAAGCAATCTGGATGTTACTATTCAGGCAAAGATAATTGAATTGTTCAGAGAGCTTAATAAAAAACTTAACTTGTCGATTTTATTAATAACGCATGACCTTGGGGTCGTTAGCCACCTTTGTGATTCTATTGCGGTCATGACAAATGGAAAAATTGTTGAAACAGGAAAAACCGAGGAAGTTATGAAGTCTCCAAAGGATAAATATACAGAGACTTTGTTGAACTGTTATTAATCATATTATGTTATTAGAGATCAAAAATATAAAAAAGAGTTTTTATCAAAAGACAGGGGTCTTTGGTGAAAATAAGTCTTGCGTTAAGGCGGTTGATAATGTGGACCTTGTTATAAATCAGGGGGAGAACATTGGTCTTGTTGGCGAGTCTGGTTGCGGTAAGACAACATTGGCGCGAATTATATTAAGATTGCTTAAAAGTGATTCTGGGAGCATTAATTTTGATGGAGTAGACATCTCCCAAGGATCCTTTGGAAAATTAAAACATGCGCGTCGTAACATGCAAATGGTTTTTCAGGACCCGTACAGTAGTTTAGATCCCCGTTTTAATATTGAGAATGTTATGGAAGAGGGATTTACCCTTGGCAAGAAAGAATGGAACACGAAAAGTAAAAGAAGAGAAAAAATATTTGAAACGTTCTCAGCTGTAAACTTGAGTACAGATATATTGGATCGCTATCCTCATGAGTTTAGCGGTGGAGAAAGGCAAAGAATTGCAATTGCAAGATCCTTGGTCCTTAATCCAAAATTATTGATTCTTGATGAGGCTGTTTCTTCTCTAGATGTTATAATACAAAAACAGATAGTTGAGCTGTTAGCGGACCTAAGAAAAAAGTATGATCTGACATATTTGTTCATATCCCATAACTTGAAGGTAGTTCAGAGGATATGTCAAAAGATAGCTGTGATGTATAAAGGAAAGATAGTTGAATTAGCGTCAACTGATGATATCTTTAGTTATCCGCTTCATCCTTATACAAAAGAACTGCTGGCTGCTGCTGTTGAATATAGATCAGTAAAAGATAATGCCAAGATAGAATTTACCGATGATATGCGACTTATTGATATGGGTAAGGGGCATTTTTTATTAAAATAAATAAGTTATATTGGGGGGTCAAGTCTCGACTTGACTACACCTTTAGAGGCTATTTCACGTTGTAATGATGTGCAAAATAAATTGTAAGTGTTGAGTAGGAAGATAAAAAAAGAATAATAATAGAAGATAAAGGTGGGGTTGACCTTTGTTGTAATCATAAACAATGAAGGTGTAGTCAAGTCGAGACTTGACCCCTATGTAAATTATGTCTGAATGGTTTTATGAAAAAATAAGCACTTCAACCGGGTTAATTGCGCTTCTTGTCCTGTTCGGGTTGATCATATTCTCTGCGAATCTTGAGATCAAGGATCATGATCTTTGGCTGCATTTAGGGGTAGGAAAATATATTAGCGAAACCGGGTCAGTACCAAATGTTGACATTCTGTCCTCTACATTAAAGGATAAGTCTTGGAATGATCATGAATGGTTGTTCCAGATAATATTGTTTAATGTTCATAAGCTTGGAGGCATCGAAGGTTTGATCATGCTAAGGGTCATATTGTTTATTGCAATATTTTTCGTCTTTCTTTTTGCTGTTTTTGATATTGAACGGTTGACTTTGCCCGTGCTGTTATTGTATTTGGTTTTGATGGTCGCTCAGAACAGAATGACGATTCGCCCTGAGATCTTCAGCCTTTTATTTTTATCTATGTTTTTCTTCGTTTTGTCATCTAGAATTAACAAGAAAAGTTCAATATGGTTTTTGGCGATCATTCAAATTGCCTGGTGTAATATTCATGGGTATTTCATATTGGGTCCTGCCGTGCTTTTGGTCGGCATCTTGTCTGAAATGATAAAACGAAAAGTGCCACTATGGTTTGAATGGAACAATATAGGCCGTCTTGATGATAAGGAGTATGGAAATATTAAATTAGCTTTTTGGGTAGTAACGGCATCTTGTCTCGTTAATCCATATTTTATCGAGGGTTTAGTTTATCCTTTCACGGTTATGTTCTCTTTGTCCGGAGATTCAAAGGTCTTCTTTGAACATATTACCGAGCTGGCAAAACCGATCAGCTTTAATACTATGTTCTCGCTTGCAGAATATCCTTATTACAAGGCATTGATACTGATCTCTTCTTTAAGCTTTTTAGCTAATTTGAAAAAGATGGACCTGAGCGTGTTGTTCATATGGTCGATATTTTTGATGTTTTCGCTAAATGCTGTCAGGAATATGGTCTTCTTTAGTTTTGTCGCATTTTTCGTTGTGATAATTAATATGCAGTATGTTGATCATAATAAATTCATTCCGCCTGTTGTCTCGGGTAAGAGGATGAAGCTGGTTTGCATGATCCTGATCAACCTGCTGATGATAAATCATATGATAAAAACTATTGATGCATTTTCTTTGCAGGGATATTTTGATTTTGATAAGTATGAGAGAAAGAGCGAGTATGGCGGAGTCTCAAAACATAATTTTCCTGAGCAGGCAGTAGATTTTCTTGTTGAGAATAATATTAAAGGTGGGATATTCAACGATTTTAATTCAGGTGCTTATTTGATCGGACGCACATTCCCTAATATTAAGGTTTTTATTGACGGTAGAACTGAGGTTTATGGATCAACGTTCTTTCAGTTGTACAGAAAGACAATTGAAGGAGACTCTCAGAATTTTGATAGATTTCAGAAGAAATTTGATCTAACAGGTGCTTTTCTTAATTTACTTTATGACCCTTCATACGCAAAGATAATAAAACATCTGCATAAATCACCTGAATGGGTACTAGTGTATTTTGATTATGATGCAGTGGTCTTTCTTAAGGATGTTGAGAAGAATCGGCAGGTAATAGATAAATTCGCGATCGATCTTAAAGATTATAAAACAGAGAGATTGGATATCGCAAAGTTGGGATTGAAGAATATTACTCCTTACAGGTATGCTAATAGGGCGTATGCTCTGTTAAATATGGGTGAAGTGGATAAAGCAAAAGAAGAAGCTTTAGAGGCCCTGAAATATTTTCCTTATTATTCACATTTGCATGTGATCTTGGGAAAAGTTGATATTGAGAACAATGATTTTGAAAATGCGTTCAAGGAGCTTAGAATTGCAAAGCTTTTAGACCAGAAAGATCCTGAGATCAGATATTTATTAGCTCTTACGTATTTCAACCTGGGTGAGCCTGATAAAGCCAGACAGCAATTATCAAGAGTTCAGGGGAAGTTAAGGCGCATTCCTGAAGTTGTGGAATTAGAAGAGAAGCTTTCTGCTCTCGGGAAATAATAATACTTCATTAATGATAAAAGTTAAAAGTAGAGAGGGTATTTAATGCGAGAATCGTTATTGAAAAAAACTCACTTTATCGCCGGATTATTGCCAGTAGGCGCTTTATTCGGGCTTCTTGTTTATGTTGCAAATATAGAGATAAAGGACCTTGATCTTTGGCTGCATTTAGCAACAGGAAAATATATTATGCAGCACGGGTATGTTCCGAACGTGGATTTTCTTTCTTGTACGATTTCCGGAGCACCTTGGGTAAATCATGAGTGGCTTTTCCAGATTATTGTTTATAATCTCTACAATAATTTTGGGCCTGATGGTCTTTTAAAAATGCAGATCGTTGTTACTAGTTTGACTTTAGGTATGCTTTTGCTGATCGGGTACAACAGGGATAAACAGATCTTTTCGACATTTTTCTTGCTGCTTGCATATTTAACTTTCCAGCAGCGCTTTACGATCAGGCCGGATATCTTTAGCTTGTTCTTTTTTGCTTACTATATCTATGTTCTTGCTTTGCATATTGATAAGAAATGGTCAATATTTTCATTGTTCATTGTTCAGGTTCTTTGGTCAAACATGCACGGTTATTTTTTCTTTGGGCCATTATTTGTTTTGTTAGGTATAACGGCAGAGTTATTAAAGAGACATGTGCCTTTGCCATATGAGTGGAATGATTCAGGAAGGTTAACTGATGAGGAGTTTAGCAGGTTAAAGAAAGTTTTTGTTTTTGTAATACTGGCATGTCTTATAAATCCAGGGTTTATCAAGGGAGCATTATATCCTATAGGTGTTTTCTTTTCTTTAGGAGGGGAGAACAAAGTTTTCTTTGATTATATTCAGGAACTTGCTAAGCCTGTTACAAGGGACACTATTTTTTCCAGCGGGCAATTTATATTCTATAAGATCATAATGCTTTTTTCTGCTATATCATTCTTTTTGAACCGCAAAAGAATAGATGTCAGCGCATTGTTGTTTTGGCTTATATTTTTGATATTTTCTCTAAAGGCATTAAGAAATACAGTGTATTTTGCATTTGCTGCATATTTAGTTTTGGTGACGAATATGTTCAGTATGTCGCTTAAAGATATTATCCCGTTGAGATTTACTCAAAAGAAGTTTCAATATATCACAATGATATTTTGCAACCTTCTTCTTTTGATGTGGATATTCCAATATTGCAGCGGAGTTGCGCCAAGAGGCTATTATGATTTTGATAAGTATGAAAGAAAGAGCGAGTTTGGCGGAATTGGTTTGAGAAGTTTTTCTGATAAGGCTGCTGATTTTCTTGTTGAAAACAAAGTAAAGGGGAATTTCTTTAATGATTTTAATTCGGGCGCTTATCTTCTTGGCAGATGCTTTCCAGATATAAAGGTATTTATAGACGGAAGAACTGAAGTTTATGGTGGTGAATTTTTTAAGCAATATCATAGCATTTGGAAGGGCGAAGACCCTAAAGGGTTTGAAAAGGTTGTAAAGCAGTATAATCTTACTGGGGCATTTCTGGGATCTGTAAAGCAGCATATTCGTTCAAAATTGCTGAATTATTTATACGATAGTAAAGAGTGGAAGCTGGTTTATTTGAACTATGACGCAGTTATATTCTTAAAGGATGTGCCGCAGAATAAGGCTGTTATAGAAAAATATGAGATAGATCCAAGCAGGTGGGAAGTGGAGGATGTTGATTATTTTAAATTATCTAACTCGAGAGTTAGAGGATATAGGAATTATTATAGAGCATATACGCTTGATTCCTTGGGATTTAGAAATGCAGCTTTGAAAGAGGCTAAAAGGGCAGTAGAGATCTCTCCTGATTATGCAGATGCTCTTGCTTTGATCGGAAAGATCTATGCGAAAAATAAGGAGTTCGATACGGCTTTTAAGTATTTAAGGCAAGCTGCAATATTTTCTCCTCATGATAAAAGCTTCAGAGAGAATTTTGCCTTAGTATATGTGGACCTGAAACAGTATGAAGGCGCAATAAAGCAATATGATGAAATGACTAAATTATGGCCTCAAGAGCCAAAGTGGTATTTTCTTCTTTCTAAGACTTATGCGCAAAACAAGCAATACGTGGATTCTTTAAAATATTTAAAGATAGCGCACAATATGGATCGAAACAGTTCCGTAGATATTTTAAAGATAGGGGATATTTGTTATCAACAGGGCGCGTACAAAGATGCTTTGAATTCTTATAAAATAGTTTTAAATACAGGGAAGAATCTGGTTGAGGCATATAAAAATATTGGATTATCTTATAAGGCTTTAGGCGATATTGAGAGTGCAAGGTTAGAATTGCAAAAGGCGTTAAATCATGATCCGAAGAATGAAGATATAAAAAATGAGATAAAAAAAGAATTAGAAGAGTTGAAAGAAGTTGAGTAGAGGATTGATATAAATTAAGAATTTTGGTAAGACAGGATTTAGTATATACTTATAATACGAAACAGGAGCAATAAATGCGTAAAACCTTAACTTTTATTTTAGCTGGCGGGCGTGGTGAAAGGCTTGATCCTTTAACTAGGGACAGGGCAAAGCCTGCTGTTCCGTTTGCCGGTATTTACAGGATCATTGATTATACCTTAAGCAATTGTGTTAATTCCGGGTTAAGAAGGATATATGTTCTTACTCAGTATAAGTCTTTTTCTCTTCAAAAACATTTATTGGCAGGATGGGATGTCTTTTCAAGTCAATTAGGCGAGTTCATTGATGTCATTCCTGCGCAGCAAAGGATAAGTTCTGATTGGTACAAGGGAACGGCTGATGCGATTTATCAGAACATTTATGCAATTAATGATTGTGAGCCGGAGAGGGTTTTGATCCTGGCTGGAGACCATATTTATAAGATGAATTATAGGGATATGGTTAAGTTTCATGAAGAAAAGAATGCTGATGTCACTGTTGCCTGTGTTAATATGCCCAAAGAAATGTCTAAAGATTTTGGTGTGGTTGAAGTTAATGCTGATAACCTGGTGCTTGGCTTTCAAGAAAAGCCAGTAAACCCAAAAGTAATACCTTCAAAAAAATCTGAGATCTTTGCTTCAATGGGGATATATCTTTTTAAAACAGATGCTCTTTTAACTGAACTGGAAATTGATTCAAAAAATGTTACTTCAAACCATGATTTTGGAAAGAATATTATTCCGCAAATGTTGAAGCGCAAAAAGATGGTGTATGTTTATGATTTTGCTAAAAGTGCGGGAGGCAAACCTGTTTACTGGAGAGATATTGGAACAAGAGATGCATATTATCAGGCGAATATGGATCTTTTGAAGGAACATTCTGATTTTGATCTTTATGATAAAGATTGGAGGGTCAGGACTTATCACGAACAGTATCCTCCGATCAGAATGATCACGACATCATCTGGTTCAGGAGCTATATATAATTCAATGATATCCGGAGGATGTATTATTGAAGGGGGAGAAGTTGACAATTCAATTCTTTCTCCAAATGTAACCATAAAAGAAGGAGCCTTGGTTGAGAATTCTATCATAATGGAAGGTGTTGAAATTGGCAAGAATGCCAAGGTTAGAAATGCAATTATTGATAAAGAGGTTATTATTCCTGCGGGTGCAAAAATAGGATATGATCTTGAGCTTGATAAGAAACGATTTGTTCTTACAACCTCCGGGATCGTTATTGTTCCAAAAAAAACAGACGTTTCGAAGAAGTAATAAAGCCAATTTTTAAGTAAAAAAAGCCATGAAAATTAAATCATGGCTTTTTTTTGTAAATTAAAGATGTTTTTCACCCTCTTGTTTGCTTAGCGATTGCGTTTTATACTTAAACTGCGATCATTAGTATTATTATGATACTAGGAAAAGGCATTGAGGGATAAAATGTCAATTTCTTTAAGAAAAAATTTTGGTAATTTAGTATATAAATTATCGGTTTTGATAATAGTTTTTGCTTTTATGAGCGCCAATGTAATATTACCAGCAAAAGTTTATGCTCAAAGTATATTTACACTGCCGCAAGTAGGAACTATGGTCTCGGTAACCCCGGGTTTTTACCCTGCTGTAATAAAAGGTATACAAACATTTCCTGAAAATCCATTACGCTTTAAATTTATTATTGATACAGGCGATTCACAAATAAAGGATGAAGAGCTTAAAGAGGAATCTGAGAAGCTTATAAAGTACTTTTTAGCTTCCTTGACTACCCCTGAAGAAGATATGTGGGTCAATTTATCTCCTTATGAAAATAACAGGATAATTCCAGAAAATTTTGGGCATACGGAAATGGGAAGGGATCTTCTGGCTCAAGATTATATGTTGAAACAGTTAACAGCATCGCTTATGTATCCTGAAGATGAATTGGGTGAGGAATTCTGGGGAAGAGTTTATAAGATCGCTTATGAGAGATATGGTATCACAGATATACCAATGGATACCTTTAATAAGGTTTGGATCGTTCCGGATAAGGCGGTGTTATTTGAGGATCAGGGAATGGTCTTTGTTCTTGAAAGCAATCTTAAGGTTATGCTTGAATCAGATTACTTAGCTTTTAGGAGTTCATTTGAAGATGCTGAAATGTCAGATCTGTTAGGGGTTGAAGAAGAGAGAGCCGAAAATCCAAAGCAATTGGAGGAGATCAAAGAGGTGATTAAAGAAGTGCTTATTCCAGAGATCGAACGTGAGGTCAATCAAGGAAAGACATTTATTAAGTTGAGGCAGATGTATAATTCTATGATACTTGCGGCATGGTATAAGAGTGCTTTAAAACAATCTTTGGTTGGCCAGATTTACGTTGATAAAAACAAGGTAAAAGGTATTGATCTAGAAGATAAAGAAGTGAGCAAAAAGATATATCGTCAATATGTCGAGGCTTTTAAACAGGGAGTTTTCAATTATATAAAGGAAGATTATGATCCAATAAGCCAAGAGATCATTCCTCGCAAATATTTTTCTGGCGGATTTATTTCTAAAAATCAGTTTGGAGAAACACTTCCTGAAATTATCGAAAAGATAGAAGGTCCCATTGCAGCCCTTGGGTCTGAACGAAGAGAATATGTTGAGCGAAAGCTTGGTGATAATTCGATGTTTTCGGATAAAATTGAAGTTGATGTAAATTTGTTGGAAGCAACCCCTAAGAATGAAAAATACTCTGCCCAAAATCCTGTTTCTTTTGCAACGCTAGGATCAGAAGTAAAGCTTGAGGACCTGCAGGGTAAAGGTAGGCCGGTTCTGGTAGCATATCAAGAAAAATTATTAAAGGCGGCTGAAATTGCATCCAATAGAAGGCCTGAAAATTATTCTCAACCAGTTGTTGCTCACATCAATTCTCATAGAGCTCTTATTAGATCTCTTCGCGAGAGCAATGTAATTTCTGATGAAATGGCTTCCTTCGGCGAATTATTTGCCGAAACGCATGACCTCGGCTATTCTATGGATATATTAGACCCTGCATTTAAAAGCAAGTTTATTGGCTTGTGGGTTAAAATAGGGGTAGAAATTTTAGGGCTTTCCGAGGAAGAAGCGTTCGAAAGGGCTTCGGATATCTATGCTTTTATGGTGGCAAATAAGGGTAATCCTCTGGTAGAAAAAGTTATTATGCATGGCACTTTGAGCATGATCGCTACAATAGAACGTCTAGAGGCATCGGGTTTCGAATCTGATGAGGCGCTTGGTCTTGCTTTGATCATTGCTGCTCATCATCCGGGTAATCCTATTGATTTTGTCGCTTCTGTTGTATTGCCTAATATAGGAATAAACATACCGAACAATCTATTGCCGGTGCTTTTTATTACAGATATTAATAGTAGCGGAGAAATAACAAATCCCGACGATTTGCGAATAAAGATACGTGATTATGTTGTAAAGCTGCTTGATATTTCAAAAACTGAAGCAAGTCAGCTGATATCTTTTGGATATGCTTTGGATCGCATTACTCCTGCACGACGCATGGTTGATTTTAGAGTTGAGGGAGATAGTGTAGAGTATTCAGATGGGGAGACCTTCAAGAAATATGCACTGGCGACAACAAATTTTACAGACCCTGCAGAGCCTTTTACATTGCGACGGATCTTTGAAAGAACAATTGATTTTGTTAAAGGTGAGGCAAATTATGCTATTGAAACATCCAGGAAGATGGCAGAAGGGTTAGGGGCAGAAGGGCAAGAGATTGTGAAAAATACAGAAGATGTTGTGAAGCTTCAATCTTCTTATGAGATCGGTAGAACAGAAGATATCCATCGCAGAGTTTTAGAACTTTCTGAAGGGATTGACTTGGTTGAGGCAAAAGGTTTTTCTGGCGAATTAAGAAACCTCTCTTCTGATATTGAAGTTGTAAGAACTGTTTATGAAGGGATGAGTGTAGATGATTCTCAATATGAAGAAGCTGGGTATTTGTTGGCAACGCTCATTAAGTTAAAAGAGGAAGCACAGGGGAATATTGATAAGCACTTGATCAAAATCGATGAATATTTGGCGCAGAGAACTTCCGAAGATCCTGTGGGTATTGAAAGTGCGGTGTTGTTAAGTAATGAAAGAGCAAATATAGGTGAAGGTGAAATTAAAGATGAAAAGGGAACTGAAAATGTCGGTGGTATTGATTTTAATTCTGACATGCTGGATCTTCAGATAAAAAGGAATAGTGCGGGTATCCCTCTTCCGCTTGCGGAACAGCCAATTTATGATCTAAATATAGAGGGTTTTGTGCCTGTGATAATAAATGTTACGCCCGTGTCGAACATTTTAATGTTGCTTGGGAATAATCGTAAAGAGTTAATTCGGAAAAGTGTTTAATAGATAGAATAAATCAGGGACAGATTCTTTTAGATCTAAAAGAATCTGTCCCTGATTTTATTTATTTAATGCTTCTTTGAATTTTTTAGTTAAGAGCGGGACGATCTGAAATACGTCTCCGATAATTCCATAGTCAGCTACTTGGAAAATTGGTGCCGAGGCATCTCTGTTGATAGCAATAATGATATCTGATGAAGACATCCCGACTAAATGCTGGATCTGTCCGGAAATTCCGCAAGCGATGTAAATCTTAGGGCAGACTGTTTTTCCCGTTTGTCCAACTTGGTGCGAGTAAGGCATCCAATCGCTATCAACTGCTGCTCGAGATGCGCCAACTGCGCCTCCTAAAACTTTGGCAAGCTCTTCAAGGATCGCGAAATTTTCTGGGCCTTTCATTCCGCGTCCACCTGAAACGATAATATCAGCTTCTGCAATATTAATGGTTGAAGTAACTTCTTCAATCACATCAAGCATTTTAGTTCTTGATCGGAAGAAAGATTTATCAAAATTCTCAATAATGACTTTTCCAGTTCTTGATGCATCTACTTCAGCTTCCTTAAAAACTTTATGCCTTACAGTGGCCATTTGAGGGCGGTGGTTCTTTGAAATGATAGTTGCCATAATGTTACCGCCGAAAGCTGGTCTTGTTTGAAGAAGTATTTTTTCAGCTTCATCAATATCTAGTTCAGTGCAATCTGCAGTAAGGCCGGCATGGATGTTGACTGCTACTCGCGAAACCAGTGCTCTACCAATTGCTGATGCGCCGCAAAGAACGATCTCCGGCCGATATTTTCTTATCAAATTTATGAGTATCTTTGAGTATGGTTCATCAAGAAAGTGTTCAAGTTCCGGGGAATCAACAATGTGGACATTATCCGCGCCTCTTGAGATAAGTTCTTGAGCTTTGCCAGTTATATTGTGTCCTAAAAGCATGCAAGAGACTTCGACTCCTAATTTTTGAGCAAGTTCAGTTGCCTTGCCAAGAAGTTCATAAGAGATAGATTGAATGTTCCCTCGCTTCTGCTCAGCAAAGATCCAAACACCTTTGTATTTGTCTATATCCTGGGTTTTTTTCGAATTTTTTTGTATTTCTATTGCAGCAAAGCTGCAGACTTCTTTACATGCGCCGCAAATAGTACATTTATCTAGGTCAATAACTGCTAATTTTTCAATTACTGTTATCGCAGCAAAAGGGCAAACCCTTGTGCAGATCATGCAACCAGTACATTTATCTTTGATTACTTTTATGCTCATTTTATTGTATGCTATCCTTTAACATTTCAACTAGTTTACTTGTAGTTTCTTGCGGGTCACCTTCTAGAATTTCACCTTGTGCCCTTGGGGGCGGCGTAAATATCCTAACGACTTGTGTTGGCGAACCATTTAGGCCTAGACGTTCTTCATCACAATCAATGTCTAAAGCTTTCCAGCAAGTGAGTTCAGCTTTTTTGGCTTTCATCTTTCCTTTTAATGAAGGAATCCTGGGTTCATTGATCTCTTTAACGACAGTTATTAAGCAAGGTAATGGTGATCTTAGTATCTCAGAACCTTCTTCAGTCATTCTTTCTACTGTGATCGATTTTTCGTCTGATTCTTTGATATGCTTAACGTATGTGACTTGGGGAATGTCTAGGTGTGCTGCAATGCCAGGCCCAACTTGAGCTGTGTCGCCATCTGATGCTTGTTTTCCGCAGATAATCATGTCGTAACTTTCAACTTTTTTAATTGCCATTGCCAGCGTGTAGCTTGTCGCAAGCGTATCTGACCCTGCAAAAGCTCTGTCGCTGATCAAAATACCATCATCGCATCCAAGAGAAATAGCTTCGCGCAATGCTGCTTCTGCTTGAGGTGGACCCATTGTGATCGCAATAGCTTTTCCGCCGAACTTTTCTTTTAGTCTTACTCCTTCTTCAATAGCGTACATATCAAAAGGGTTTATGATAGACTCGACACCTTCTCTAATCAAGGTATTTGTTTTTGGGTCTATTTTAACCTGGGTTGTGTCAGGTACTTGTTTTATGCATATTATTATGTTCATTAGCTTCCTGCCGCTTCCTTAATTAAACCAAGAGCGATAATGCTGCGCTGTATTTGGTTAGTTCCCTCGTAGATCTGAGTGATCTTTGCATCGCGCATATATTTTTCTACTGGATATTCTTTCATGTATCCATATCCGCCGAATATCTGTACTGCATCAGTTGTGACTTTCATTGCTACATCAGATGCATATAGTTTTGACATTGCAGAATGCATTCCATAATTTTTTGTAATGCCACTATCGACTTCTCTTGCTGATGCATAAACAAGCGCGCGTGCTGCTTCGACTTGTGTAGCCATGTCAGCTAGCATAAATTGAATTCCTTGAAAACTCGAGATTGATTTTCCGAATTGCTTTCTTTCTCTTGCATATTTGATAGCGTGGTCTAATGCTCCTTGCGCGATACCAACTGCTTGAGCGCCGATTCCTGGACGTGATTTATCAAAAACTCTCATGGCGCCGATAAAGCCTTGGCCCTCTTTTCCTAGAAGGTTTTCTGCAGGGATCTCGCAATCAACGAAATTAAGCTCGTTGGTAGCTGATGCTCTAATGCCTAATTTATCTTCTTTTTTGCCGAATGTAAAACCAGGTGTTCCTTTTTCTATGATAAAAATACTTGCTCCTCTTGAACCTTTAGACTTGTCTGTCATAGCAACAACTGTATAGATTTCTGCTTCGCCACCATTGGTTATAAAATGTTTTGTTCCGTTAAGGATATATTTGTCGCCTTTTTTTACTGCTGTAGTTTGCATGGCACTGGCATCAGAACCTGCAGCTGGTTCGGTGATACCAAATGCGGCAAGTTTTTCACCAGCGGCTAACATTGGAATATATTTCATTTTTTGTTCTTCTGAACCTAAGATAAGAATTGGAAGAGTACCTAATGCTGAAGCAGCATAACAAATTGCGATACCTCCACAGCCTTTAGAGAATTCTTCTGTTGCAATAGATAGCTCCAAGATGCCGCCACCCATTCCGCCATATTTTTCATCTATATATAGACCAAAGAGATCAGATTTAGCCATAACTTTCATGATTTCCCAAGGGAATTCTTCAGTTCTGTCTAGTTCTGCTGCAACGGGTCTGATCTTTTCATCTGTGATTTGGCGACATAAGTCGCGTATCATTTCTTGTTCTTCTGTGAGTAAATAGTTAATCATTTTGCCTCCTATGAGTGACTTAATATATATTTAATCTAAAATAATACTTATGT
>JAHJCZ010000020.1 GCA_018812705.1 Candidatus Omnitrophota bacterium | reverse complement strand
GGATTTAAAACTCCCAATGAGGTCTTTCTAGAGTTTAGTGTTGCACTTGCTAATTGAACTCGCCTAAATATATTCAACCCTCCGACCCAGCATCACTAAATTTTCTTATCATTTTTCAGATATATTCCTGAACTTTGCTATAATAATAACATTATGCAAGAAAATATATGCGAACAAAGATCAAGTCTCGGACAAAAGATCGATTTCCTGATAGGCCAAAAGGTCTTTCCTGTTATTTTGTTCTGCTGCGGGGCTGCCCTGCGGCTCAAACATTATTTTGAGAACAGGTCTCTTTGGCTGGATGAAGCATATCTTTCTATAGATATCGCTAATACATCTTTGTTCGGGCTTGCCAGTTTCCAGACCATACTCCCGGGGCAACCAAGGCAGCCCGTTGGGTTTCTTATCATCTCTAAAATATTCACGCTGATATTCGGCATTTGCGAATACTCTCTTCGTCTATTCCCGTTGCTGTCCTCTTTATTGGCACTTTATATCTTATATTTACTGACAAAAAAAGTATTAGGGAGAAATGCAGCTTTACTGGCCCTTGCAATTTTTACTTTTGCCGAACCCCTGGTATACTATGCGGCTGAGGTCAAGCCCTATTCATGCGATGTCCTCATATCATTGATACTTTTCTTTTCTTCGATCAATTTCCTCACCGGTGACATTAGCGTAAAGAAGATCCGGGATTTTTGTTTGCTCGGGATCGTCTCAATGTGGTTCTCAACATCTTCTTTATTGGTCTTGCCCGCTATTGGCTTTCTGATCTTATGCAGAATATTTAAAGAAAAGAAACTGGAACTTTTTATCTCATTTGCCTCTACCTGCGTTTTTTTTATCACGAATTTCCTTATTATATACGTTAAGTCCTTGAGCAAGATGCTTGCGAATAGTTCCATAATGAGCACCTCGATCCCGGTTTTCATGCCCAGGCCCATCTGGTCTTTATCGAGCCTTCACTGGTTATTAGAAAAGTCCACAGGTATTTTCGAACATTCACTAGGTATGGGCATGGGATTCGGTTATCTTGCATTGACGCTGTTGTTGGTAGGATGTTATGACCTTTTCAAAAAGAACAGGATGATGGGCGCTTTGTTCCTTCTGCCTCTAATGACTTTCTTAGCGGCTAACTTTTTGCATAAATACCCTTTTCATTACAGGATGCTTCTTTTTCTGACGCCATGCATTGTGATCTTCATCTCTCAAGGCTTTTTTGCGGTCATTAAAATGCTGCCTTGCGGTTGTCTTTCAAGCCGAATACTGATAATTGCGATGTTGATATTTCCATCCGCAAGGATGTCCTTGAACTCTTTTGTTAAGCCGCACAGATATTCGAACACAAGGCCCGTTATAAAGTATCTGAGCGAGCATTACCAAAAAGGTGATTCTCTAATATACAACAATTCAGCTCAGTATTTATACGGGTTCTATCACGGGTTATTCCGTATGGGCTCAGATACAGAATTGATCGTCAAGATAGAGAACTGGGAAGATGACGAGCCAAAAACCAAAATTGAAAGAAAATATCAATATCTTGTTTTCAATGAAAAAGGTTATCTGCGAGGCACTTATAAGGATCCTTACGTAGACGCACATTTATATAAGGATATAAGGCACTACGAAAATAATCCCAGGACTTGGCTATTCTTGTCACAATTGTCTTTTGCGCAGAAAAAAATGACCGTTGAGTTCTTTATGCGAAACGGAAGAAAATTATTGGAGTTAAATGAGGACGGGGCTTCTCTTTATATGTTTGACATGAGCCGGTAACTGAAGTTTGCCGCTATTTCGATCATTTTTTACTTTCACCTTCATGCTCGCCGCGAATGAACCCTATCAAGCCGATGACAACGATCGATCCGCCAACAGCGATGAGTATCCAGAATTTATCCACGTACTTCGCTGCGATAGAGCTTACGAACATTGCGATAAGAAAAGCAAAATGGATTACGATCTCCATTGCGCTGAATACCTTGCCGCGCATTTTTTCATCACTGACCAGATGCACGACAGTATTCGCTGCAATAAAGATAGGCCCGATAACCAACCCCAGAAGCGCTGCTAACATCATGGCAGCAAAGATATTCTGCACCCTTGCGACAACGCACGCAAAAGCGATCAACATAGCGCCTCCCGTCATTAGAGAAAAGAATATCACCTTGTACCATAAGAACTTCTTCCCCCATTTTCCATAACAAAGGGCTCCTGCAAAAAGTCCCGCGCCCAGGCATACTGCCAGAACGCCAAGGTGTTTAGTTACGCTCCCGAACGATTCCTGAATGAACACTATCATCACGACATATACTGAACCTGCCACGAACAATAGCGCGAACATCATATCGATAATGAAGCGTATTTCCTTGTGCTGTATCAGATAAATAAAGCCCTCTTTAAGCTCGACCCAGAACGACCGCTTGATCGTAGCTACTATCTCATGGCTGCTTTTTAGGATCTCGTCTTTATTGAACTTAAGATTAATAGGTATGCTGATCGAATAGATTATGAGGCCTGAAACAAAGAATGTGATCGAATCGATGATAAATCCATTTCTTGCCCCGAACCAATCGATGAGGAACCCTCCTAAGGCGCATCCAAAAACAAAGGCCATCATGCCTGTTGTTGATACAAGCGAGTTTGCCACCAACAGATTATCCTCTTCAACAAGGTCAGGTATCATTGACATTTTCGCCGGAATATAAAATCTGCTGAAACAAAATGCAAGAAAGACCACTGCATATATCGGGAGCATTGATTCTTTAAAGATAAAAAGGAACGGTATTGTCAGGACAAGAAGGCCCCTTGCCAGGTCGCAAATAAAAAGCGTCTTCTTCCTGTCCCATCTGTCGACGAGAACTCCCGCGAATGGCTGTATTATAAATACCGGAAGGATCGTAAAAGCAAGCAGCTTGGCCAAGCCCATTGCTGAACCAGGCGCGCGTTCCGCGATCAAACCAACGAGCGCAAGCTGATGAATGCGGTCACCAAATTGGGAAATGAACTGGGCTAACCAAAGCCTCTGAAAATTTCTATGCTTAGAACTGGTTAATATCTTGATCATATTCGCTTTGTAAAATTATTCTCTATGAAAATCTTTAAGGCGCGCGGTTAAGCTTTTCCAGCCTCTTGGTAACATATTCTAATTTATCTTCATCTAAAATGATATTGAACAAGATCTCATTGTACGTCTCGATAGCCTCTTTCTTTTGGCTGTTGTTTTCATAGGCAGCTGCAAGGTTCATATATGCTTCTTGATAATCTTTTCTGACAGTGATCGCTCTTTTATATTCGAGGATCGCTTTATCGATCCTCTCGGTCAAGTGATAAATAATGCCTAAGCTGTAATGAAGCCTGGCTAGGTCATATTTCTGCGATCCATCGGTGATCCTTCCTTTTAAGTTTTTAAGGCCTTCCTTATATCGCTTTTCTATTACCGCATAGGCAGCGTACTTATTTTCCTTGAGAAGGCCTTCGAACTGCCCGGCATCAACCACCTTGTTATAATAAGCTAATCCTTCCAAATGTTTTCCCTGGTCGCACAATGCCCTTCCTGCCCCGATCAGTCCTCTGACATTTCCCGGTTCGACCTTTAAGCTTTCTGTGTAATATTTTTCAGCGCTCTCGTACATGCCAGCATAGGCATATGCGAGGGCAAGCGGAGTTATCACGCGGATATTCCTTGGGTTCTTGTCAAATGACTGTTTGAACATTGTGATCTGATTTGAAGAGACAACGACCTGATCGATCGTGATCAGGATGTAGAATAAATATAGGCCTGCAGCCCCGAGGATCAGAATGCTCCTCTTCGCTTTTTTGTTCGCTATCAGATTTTTTGAAATGTTGACAAGAAAAAGGACCATTATCGCGAGCATTGCCGCTAAAGGAATGTAGAGGAAATGCTCTGCCGTCGAGATACTGAAAAAGCTGACCTTAACGGGAATAACCTGAGAAACAATGGCAAAGTTGATAATGGTCCAAGCGAACAGGAATTTAATTCCCGCCGAGAAGCTTGACCATTTTTTACTGATGAAATAGAATGCGATCGTCCAGAACACAAGAGTGCTGGCGACCTGAGGCTCCCAAAAGCTGCTGAATATATCAAGGCTCCTGTCATAATAAAGCCCTGTTGGGATTATTGCCAGCCTTAGGTAGATCACTAAAGCCTTGAGGAACGTTATTACAGAAAGCAGCGTATGCTCAAAGCTGATCCAATTAAATCCTCCTGAAATGCCAAGGCGCTCTCTGAAAATTAAATATGCGACCGTTACGATCAGAAAGCTATTTGTAATGAAACTGGCGTTACATTCCTGCTCTTGAGAACGATCTTCTTTTGGTGAAACGATCCATAAATAAACTATCACGCAAAGCGGCAGCATTACCGCTGACTCTTTTGATAACAATGACAGGCAGAAGAATATCAGGGAAAGAACGACGTGGCGCGCCTTGCCGGATCCAAAGGCCTTTAAGAACATCCAGAATGAATAGAAGAAGAACAGGCCGCATAAAAGTATTGATCGTCCTGAAATATTCGTGACCTGTTCCCAGTGGACAGGATGGACCGCGAACAATAAGCCTGTCAATATCCCGGCTGTCCTGTTCTTCACTAATTTATCAATGACGAGGAATACCCCGAAAGAGGCCAGGATGTGAAGAATGATATTGTTCAGATAATAGTAAAACGCGTTTAGTTTAAAGAACTTGTATTCAAGGGCAAAACTAAGGTGCACGAGCGGGCGCCAGTAAGTGTTTTTTGAGAAGAAAGAGCTTTTAAGGATCTGCGGCGCATTATCAAGGCTTTTGATCAATGGATTTTCAACGATCGACAGATAATCATCCATTGTCTTAAAAGGGGCATCCAGGATAAGGAAATAGCACAAAAATGTTACAAGCGCGATAAGCACTAAAACCCCGGCATTTGAAAATACGGGCCTATTTAGATTTTCCAGAAATGTATTTCTTTTTGGCACAGACGCCTCCCTTTGTTTTTTTATTTTACTCAATAGGCGGGACAATAACAATACTTTTAAGAAATATAATAAGGACCAGGTCCGGCGTCTTCGGCTGTCCTTCCAAAGTTCATGATCGTTATTTTTTTTCGATGATCAGGTCCATTTCTCTTAATAATGATTTTCTTCAGAGGTTCTGTCCCGCATGTCTATTTTGAACAAATTGCGAACAGATCATGAGCCATTTTAATGTTCTTCTTTTTCATCACGTATTCTTTTACATCAATATTGTCTAAAAATCGAGCCACGATATTAAATCGTTTTGGAAAGCTTTTAAAGATCCCCATTCTCTTAAGCGCGATGATCATTTTGTGCTTAAAAGAAAAGTCGACAACGTTCATATCTACATGAGAAAAGTGCTTGGTTAATAGCTCTTCGAACAGCTCATAGGTAAATTCAAGGTCATGATAAGGATTCTTCTCGTACACTTGATCTTTCTTGATCATTTTTAGAACGTTTGGCGTCAGGACGATAAATTTTCCATCATCTCTTAAGACCCTCTTGATGCCTTCCAGGAAAAGGTCATGCTCTGCTCTGGGAATATGCTCTATTAAATGAAAGGCCAGGACCACATCGAACGATCTATCCTCAAACTTTAGATCAGCGCCATCCATTTGCATGAATTTTACATTTGATTTTGTGCTTTTCTCGCTAACAGTCCTGACTTTCTCTTCCATAAGGTCAATAGCATAAATTTCCTTTGCAAAATCAGCGATATACTCGGTACCATATCCATATCCAAAACCAATCTCCAAGACCCTTTTATCCTTAACATGCCCGGCACACAATGTATATGTTTTAAAATGCTGAATATAAAAGGACCTCGGGACTTCACCCAGTATGACTCCAGTATGGTCCGGCGCTTTAGCTTGTACCATTTAATGTCCCTAAATATAATAACGATGAAAACAAGTTATATTAAAACTACCCTGTTCATTTAAAATGATCTATTTCACAGACCGCTAAATACTATTTGAATTTACTCCATATAAAATAAAAAGTAGAATATCTTGTGTTTTTCTTAATGTTTTTAAATTTTAGAACACATTCCAAAACCGATAAAGGTTTTGCTTTAAATTCTTCAACGATCTTCAAGCCATTGGACTCTATCATATCCTTAAATGTATCTAATGATGTCGCATCCCCTAATTCCTGAATAATCAGAGAACCGTCAGGCTTTAAAAACTTCTTAATATCCCGATAAAATTTTTTATGAATTATCAGGTCCGGGTCATAACCTCTAATGTTCTCTTTATATTGTTTTTCATTTGAGGGCCAATGCGGTGGATTGCTAACAACCAGATCCCATTTTTCAGTTTCAGGGATCGAATCTAAACAATCAGACAAGTAGCATTTAACTTTATCCTGTAATCCATTTTTCTCTATGGTCATTTTAACACACTCAACAGCATCAGGATTTATATCTGCGAGGGTCAACTTATCACAAAAACCATTCGCTAGCAGAGAAAATCCAATAAAGCCTGGACCAGCACAGAACTCATAAATATGTTCAACTATCCCAACTCTTTCTTTAAGAACCCTTAAATATTGCTGACCAAATCCACTGCCCCCGCCATTTAAATAATCCATAAAATAAACACAAATATCTTTGTATTTTATGGTTTGAATCGATCTTGAACCTTCATTCATACACCCTCCAATTTAGGGAATTACCAAATAAAATATTAAAATTTAAAAAGGCTTCTCTAATAAGATCTCGATGTTCTCGGCAGGAAATATATAAGCCCAGAACCTCTCGTAATTCTCTGGGAACTTATTTGCTAAATACGATATCCCCGCTCTTCTAAAACTTTTATAAAAGGTCACTTCACATTTTTTAACTTGAAACTTTGATCCTGTCTCAGCCAATAGATTCCTGAACATAAAATATGAATAATACGCTTTATGAGTGTGCTCGCAATATGCAGTATAACTTGTGAAATGAGGCGTTGCTATGAACACCTGTCCGCCTGGCTTCAATATCCTGTATATCTCTTTAAGGAACTCCCCCGGCTGTTCTAAATGCTCGATTATGTGCGTCGCAAATATCTTGTCTGCATAATTATCCTCAAAAGGATACGGGAAATTATCAAAGTCATGAATGACGTCCACATCTGCATCAGGGTCCATGTCAACACCGATCGCTCCGGGAACTTTTTGATGCCTGCAACCAAGATCAAGGATTATTTTACCCTTATTCTCATTGATGAACTTTAAAGCTTTCTTTTTCTTTTTGATCTCTTTTTTATTATTCATTCCCCAAACCTCAAGTTCCCAGTTTACCCGACAAGAATAACAATACCCTAAAATTTAAGCTGGCGACCAGGATCGAACTGGTGACCTACGATTTACGAAACCGTTGCTCTACCAACTGAGCTACGCCAGCATTGATATTCTGTAAATGTCTTATTGAAACCAAAGACCGGTAACTAAATATTCATCCCCTCGTTTTGATAAAACAAGTTTTACGACAACATCATCTTCCAATTTAGCGTATCTTGCTTTCCAAAGCACAATACTCATTCTCCCTTTCACCACGAAACCAAGATATTCCCTGGACTGGTAATCCCCAAGAGAATCCTGAAAATACTCGTCAGTCTCAATAAATTTCCTCTCAGAAACAGATTCTTTCAAAGTATCATCGAAATCCTTAGAGTACTGCGCATAATCGTTTTCTTTAAAAGCTTCAAGAATATTTTCTAAAATAGGCTCAGCAATGCCACTGACATCCTTGTTCGTTTCGCCAATAACCTCTGCAAAGATTAATGCAGGTGAAGCAAGTGCCGCCAAAACAATACCTGCTAAAAGTAGTCTTCTCATTTCTCTCCCTCCTTATCCATTGTACTCCTTAACAATTTACAAATGAACTCACTTGCCCTGCCAACTGAGCTACGCCAGCGAATCGTTCTTTCACATTAAAAAACATTTAATCACAATGCCACTTCAAACATTACTAATGTACAAAAAAAACCGAACAAAATCAATGTTTAGAATTGATCCTATTCGGTTAAGTTCTTTTTTGGGAGAAACTTCATTGAACAGCCATTTTTTTACTTTTAAGGTTCTTTAACTGCTACTACGATTTTGTGTTACTACGGATCTTTCTTTTTTCTTTTGAGAAAGAGACGCACCGGCATCATTTTTTTTCAAGGCAAAAAAATGGTGCCGAGACCCAGAATTGAACTGGGGACACAAGGCTTTTCAGGCCTCTGCTCTACCAACTGAGCTATCTCGGCACTATCTAATAATCAATAAAACTACTTTAAAACCTCACTCGCACCTTAACCTCCTGCCGGAAAAATGCCTCTTAAACATCTAAGCATTTTGCCGCTAGCTATCTCGGCACATTTTGATCTTCAAATCCTTAAATCTAAATCTGAGGACACATTTTAACTAAGGGAATTGATTTTGTCAACCCAAGATATTTATTAGGGTCAATTCTTGAAATCACACTAAAAAGGGACAAATACCTTTGTTGAAAATGTAGAAGAACACAAACCCACACTAAAAGATATTTGTCCCTAGATCTATTCGTTCAGATGACTCATTATTTTCACGAACACGTCCTGCGCAACACTTATCTTCGGCAAGTAAGATTTTCTTGCCTTAACACTTACCTTAATATTTGATTCATTCAATTTCACGATCTTGATCGTGACCTCTGCCCCGCTGATCTTCGCGATCAAAAGACCGTTGTTCTCATTCTGTTCCCTGATCGTTCCCATTATTGAAATGATCTCAAGCGTGCCATCCCAAACAGCTATTGCATCATTTTCTGTTAATCCCTCAACAGTGTCAGGGCTTACAATGTAGCCCCCAACAGCGCCGATGCCGCCAACAACAAGGTAAATACAACCATTCAAAGAAAACAAGATACAAGCTGAAAACAATGCCCTCAGCAGAGATTTTTTTCCGGACTTAGAAAAACTCACAACTGTCCCCCTTCAATATGATTTAAAATTTTTAAGTGTAATTTGGATGGTAACGATTGACTACATTTTTATTTTAACATACTAAAAGCAAATATGTTGAAGAAAATAAACTATTTTAGGCAAGCGATATGTTTTTTGCATATCGCTGAAAGGAGATTGCCTTTTCCGGGAAAATTCAAAGCCTCAAAGAATTTTCTCTTACAGCAATCTCCGCAGTTGAAGTAGAAATACTTAAAAATAACCCCACAAAAGCAACCAAAGATTAGAATTTATAAAAAATAAGGGCGAAGCCTTTTGAGCCTCGCCCTTAAAAAATACATCTAAGAAAACTATTTGATCATTATCCCTAACCAGCCTTGTATAATCGGTGAGAATTTTACAATGACCGGAGCGAACACAATACTGACCATGCTCATCAACTTGATAAGTATATTTAATGAAGGCCCGCTTGTATCTTTACAAGGGTCCCCGACTGTATCTCCGATAACTGCTGCAGCATGAACCGGGTTCTTGGAACCGTCCGGCAACTTCTTGCCGCCATGATGACCAGCTTCAATATATTTCTTTGCATTATCCCACGCGCCACCGGCATTGTTAAGCATTGTAGCCAGAACAAAACCCGTAGTTAATCCACCCGCTAACAATCCGATAACACCGGCAACTCCAAAAACCAAGCCTGTTGCAACTGGGATCGTGATTGCCAGAAGTGAAGGAAGTATCATTTCTTTTTGAGCGCCCACTGTTGAGATCATTACACAGCGTGCATAATCCGCTTTTTCTGTTCCAGCCATGATACCAGGCGATTCCCTGAATTGGCGACGAACTTCATTGACCATTGCGCCTGCAGCACGCCCAACAGCTTTCATTGTCATCGCGCAAAAAACAAATGCCGCCATCGCGCCGAGGAACATTCCGCAAAGAAGAAGAGGATTCATCAAATGAGCCTTGTAAAGCTCAATAAAATCAAGGATCCCTAATCTTGCAATTGCATCACGGGTGAACTCTTGCGCCCCGACAGTAAATGTACCAGCACCCGCATAATTGCCAGCCCACATCTTGACTTCTTCAATATAAGCAGCAATAAGCGCCATCGCTGTCAAAGCAGCAGAACCGATAGCAAAACCTTTTCCGGTTGCCGCTGTAGTGTTCCCTAATGAATCAAGCGCATCTGTTCTTTCACGCACTTCCGGTTCTAGTCCTGCCATCTCAGCATTTCCACCCGCATTATCTGCAATAGGGCCATAAGCATCTGTTGCTAGAGTGATGCCTAAAGTAGAGAGCATTCCAACTGCAGCAAATCCAATTCCGTAAAGACCCATTGAAAAGTCACTGAACCCCCCGGCAAAACCAAATGCACAAAGGATACCAATTACGATCGTAATAACAGGGATACCTGCTGAATACATTCCATTTGCTAGCCCGTCAATTATAACAGTAGCAGCACCCATCTTCGCTTCACCGGCAAGGCTTTGCGTTGGCTTGTAATGGTCCGAGGTGTAATATTCAGTAGCCTGTCCAATAATAACGCCAGCGAATAGCCCGGCTGCAACAGAACCGAAAATACCCCAAGTGACAACACCCATCTGCGCAAGCACCGCAATCGCAGCTAAAATTAAAGCTGAACTTCCCATCGTTCCTGTTAAAAGGGCATTAAGAAGATTTTTCTGAGTAGCATTCTCTTTACACTTAACAAAGAACATCCCAATAATAGACATAAAAATTCCTAGACCAGCAACGATCATCGGGGCCGCAACATACATAACCCCTTTTGCCATATCAAAAGTCGGATCAGTATAAGAATTATGCGCGGCAATTGAAGCGCCGATCGCAGCTGTCGCTAAAATAGACCCGCAATATGATTCATAAAGATCAGCACCCATTCCAGCAACATCACCAACATTATCCCCGACATTATCCGCAATAGTTGCAGGATTGCGTGGATCATCTTCCGGAATACCAGCTTCAACTTTTCCAACAAGGTCAGCACCAACATCAGCCGCCTTAGTAAAAATACCACCGCCAACACGGGCAAAAAGCGCTTGAGTAGATGCACCCATTCCAAATGTAAGCATAGTGATCGTAATATCAACTAATTTTTTAGCTTGTGTAGTTCCGGCATGAACAAAATCCATTCCGAAGAAATGAAGACCATTTGTCATGTGCTCTGAGGTGTAAACTAATTTATCTAAGATAAGATACCAAAGGCAGATATCAAGTAGACCAAAACCAACAACGATCAAACCCATAACAGCGCCTGACCTGAACGCGACCTGTAATCCCTGGTTCAAAGATGTTCTTGCGGCATGAGCAGTTCTAGCAGAAGCATTCGTTGCTGTTTTCATTCCCAGAAAACCACAAAGTCCTGAGAAAAAACCACCTGTTAAAAATGCAACAGGAACAAAAGGATTCTGAATACCATTAACTGCAAGCAATGTAAGGATAATAAAAAGCCCTAAAAAAACGATCGATACTGACCTGTACTGCCTGAAAAGGTAAGCCATCGCGCCTTCTCTAACATATCCTGCAATTTCCTTCATTCTGTCAGTACCTTCATCACAGGCCATCAACTTAGAATAATAAATAACAGCAAAAATCAGTGCGACAATACTGCCAGCGGGAGCGATCCACCAGATAGCTGGGGTAAGTGTAAATCCACTCATAATAATATCTCCTATTCTAGATTTGTTTGTAAAATAGGG
>JAHJCZ010000019.1 GCA_018812705.1 Candidatus Omnitrophota bacterium | reverse complement strand
TACTTTGAAGCAATATCTTTTAATGCATTGCAAATATTTTCAAGTGGCTTGCCAAAGCTTTCTCTTCTGTGAGCTGTTACAAGAATTATTTTTCTGTTATAAAATGGTATCAAATTAAGTTTTTCGTTAATAAAGTTATTGGCTATATTAGCTGTATCTAGTAATGCATCTATTACAGTATTACCAGTCACTTCAATTCTAGATTCTGAGATGCCTTCTTTTAATAGATTTTCTTTTGCATTATTGGTAGGCACAAAACATAGGTCTGCAATACTATCAATTATTTTTCTATTTATCTCTTCAGGAAAGGGCAAGTATTTATTGTGAGTTCTTAGTCCTGCTTCAACGTGAGCAACTTTCACTTTATGAAAATAGGCAGATAATGTTGCCGCCATTGCCGTAGAAGTATCACCCTGAACTATGACATACTCCGGATTTTCTTTTAAGATTATATCTTTAAGTTTTAAGATGACATTTGAAGTAATGTCTTCAATTGACTGATTTTCTTCCATGATATTCAGATCGTAATCAGTTTTTATATTGAAGTGCTTCATCAATGGAGCAATAAGATCTTTATGTTGTGATGTATTGCAAATTTTATGAAAAATGATATCTGAATGCTTTTCAATTTCTTTAATGACTGGAAATAATTTAATAAGCTCTGGCCTGGTTCCAAATACAGTTAGAATTTTAATCATAGTTACCTCCAGAATTTTAAAAAGGGTTTCTTGAAATCGCCTTTTTGTTTCTTATCTAATATGTTTTTATAATAATCTACTTCAAGGTTATCAATTAATGTCTTTTCAAAACATTCAACACTTTTTCGAGAATTATTTCTTATTGTTTCTATAGCATTTTGATCTGTGCAAGCTGACTTTATTATATCTGATAACTTTTGAATATTTCTTGGATCTTTTATTGTAAAACCATTTTGAAGATTGTTTATATTTACACTCTTTGCGGCTATTTCTGAAGTCACGACAATACACCTACATGCAAGAGCTTCAATTAATGCTACGCTCATGGCCTCTGATATGCTGGGATTGCATAAACAGCTAGCAAATGAATAATATTTTGGTAATTCTGTATTTTTAATGCTATCAATAAAAAAGCATCTGTTATTTACTTTATTTTCAGCAGCAAAATTTCTATATGGTTCTGCATCACCGCTGCCAATTGAAATTAAGCAATAATCTTCACCTAAAATACTTAAAGCTCGAATAATTGATTCAATATTTTTCTCAGGCGATTTTCTTCCAATTTGTAAAACTATAAACTTAAAAGGGTAGGCTTTCGATAGATCAGAATAAGAACTGTTACTAATTGGTTGCATAGTGTTGAAATTGATGCGGTTTGGAAGATACCATATCCGCTCCGAATTAATGAAATAATTGCTAACTAGTTGGGTTACTTCAGCAGAAACAGAAAAAACTATGTCAGCATATTTTATTGATTTGTAAAGATTCTCAGGCCTTATATCGTGTACTGAAACAACAACAGGAACATTATTTTGTTTAAAACCGCAAGCCATATCACATGCCTTATGTCCATCATAAGCACGTACAATATCTATACTTAGTTCTTTCAGTCTTTTTTTTAGTTGTCTGTCTTTTGTCGGTATTACCTTCATTCCAAACATTTCACACTCTCTGTGTTCTAAGGGTGATAATATATATACTTCATCAAAAAAATTATTAGGATTAAAATACTCTTCTTGTAAATGGCCAGTGCCCTTTTTTTCATATTCTTCAAGAGGATCACTTGGAATTACTGCAAATCTTTTCATAGTATAAGAGGATCTTTTTATGTTTAAAATAAGATTTATAAAGGGCAACACAGCTGATAATGATCTTATTAACCCCAACCTATAAATACAAAATATATTAGTTAGATACTAATCCTTTATAATTTTCCAGTTGTTAGTTAATTTCAATAAACCGCGTGTGTTCTTTGCGCGTCCAACAACAAGGCTGTAGTCCATATATTTAGCATCAATTAAATTGCTTGCATTATCATCAGCAATTATAGCCGAACACAGGTACTTATCAGTAGGTATCTGAAATTCTGATAAATTAATATTAACACTAATTTTACCTGGCGAAATCTTTTCAAATTGAATGTTATCATAAAAGCTATTAGCGCAATACATTAAGCCACTGTTTCCATAAAAATTTATTCCAAAAATAATATTTTCTAGCTCTTTATTTATTTGGCAATTAAGCTGTATATTAAGCTCAGCTCCTGTTTCAATATAAGTTATCTCATTTTTGTTTTTATCATAAAATTTTAAGTCTATTATTCGAGCACATTTGCGATTAGTTGACTGCAATGATTCTTGCTCTTCAATATGCATTTTTCGTCTGCTTCCTTCAAGAGACTCTTTTATATATAAAGTTATGCCTTCATCGCTTGGTCCCTCGAATCTTTTATATCCTTTGTTAATATAAAGGCATTTTGAGGTTTGTTCTCGTATAATGTATTCATTATGAGATACTAAAATTATTGAGACGCCTGATTTCCTGATTTCATTGATCTTTTGATAACATTTTAAAGAGAAATCCCTGTCACCTACTGCTAATATTTCATCAATTAACAAAATGTCTGGCTCACAATGAACAGCAATTGCAAAACCCAATCTAACGAACATCCCTGAAGAATAATGCTTAACTGGAGCATCTAAAAATTCCTCTATTTCTGAAAATTCAACGATCTCATCAAATTTCTTATCAATTTCCTTTTTTGTCATTCCTAGAATAGCACCATTAATATATATATTTTCACGTCCAGATAATAATGGATGAAAGCCTGCACCTACTTGAATAAGTGCCCCTATTTTTCCATTTATTTCTATTTTGCCTTTATCCGGCATAAAAATACCATTGAGCAATTTTAAAAGAGTTGTTTTGCCTGAGCCGTTAGGCCCAATTATCCCGAAACAGTCGCCCTTCTTTATTTCAAAAGAAACATCATTTACCGCCCAAAACTCATCATCTCTTAAGTTAGAAGTATTTGGGGTAAGTCCTAATGCACTTTGCATAATATCAACAGCACCATACAGCATCGAGCGTTTTAAACTTTTTGTAAACTTCTTTCCTGCGTTTTCTACTTTTAGTGCAAAGTCTGACATCTACATCCTTTCAGGGATTTTTGTTTCAACTAAATGAAATACTCTCCAAGATATTAGAAATATTAAGATTGATAGAACAGATGAAATAATAAAACTCATAGGATCTGCTATATAGCCATAAACTATTAAATCTCTAGGAGCGTTTATTAATGAAGACAATGGGTTTAATTTAAAAAATATGTGCTTATCGCTTGCTATTGGATATAAAACTGGAGTTAGAAACATAAAAAACGTTGTTAAAAGTGTTACTGCATTTGCGGTATCTCTTATAACTCCTGTAAGTAATGACAAAAATAATGATAAACCAATCGTTAAAACAAGTATAGGTAATATAAGAACAGGAAAGAAGATTATCTTCCAAGAAGGTATATATCGATAAACAAAAAACAGAACTACGATTAATACAAGTTTTACAATAAAATCAAATATTGCTTGAGCGATTGAAGCTATAACCAAAGTTTCTCTCGGGAAATTAATTTTTGATATCATTTCACCAGCTGAAACCAAGCTGTTGCATCCAAAATTTAAACCGGATGAGAATAGTTGCCAGATTGTTAAACCTATCAATGCAAACAATGGATATGGAAGGTCAGTTTTACCAATGTTGACAATGCCTGCTTTGTTTAGAAAGGCAAATGTCCCAATTGCAATAAAAGGTGTAATGATTACCCAAAAATAACCTAGAGCCGCTTGTTTGTACTTAGCTCCGAGGTTTCTAATAAAAAGCCTCCATGTGAGTTCTCTGAACTCAATAATTTCAGAGAACATTTGGGGCCATATTTTAATACCCATTTTCAAATATTTGTTAGGTTCATAAATGACCTTATCCATTATTAATTACTCCTTGTGCCTTTATGCTATTTTGCTATTTAAAAGCATATCAGTGTTTTTTAAACTTTTGACTTTATTCTCTTCAATTTCAATACTGGGAATATTTTCTTGAGACTTTTCTAATTTCGGTATCGCCATGATCATAGCAAGAAGAAACCAGTATGGTTCCATAATTCTAATAATAATGAAAGTATTTGCTGCAATAGCATGAAAAAGCAGTCCTACATGTCCTGCTAAAAAACCCAAAGATAGGCCTTTAAATATCTCATCATTGGAATTTCTATAGATCCTTAGTGTGTTTCGAAATATACTTGAAAGTAAGGCCAAAAATGCAACAAGTCCAATTGTGCCAAGCTCAACAAGATTGCTAAAATATTGACTATCAAGAAAACCTGCAGCAGTAATTCCATATCCAATATATGGTTTTTTCTGCCATCTATTAACAGCAACTGACCAGCTTTGTAGTCGTGCTGAAGCAGAAGGCCCCAGTTCAATTCCTAACAGTTTAAAAGTAGGGATACCCTCTTGTTTTACAGGGACAAATGTATAAAAGATCCTGTCTTTAACATTTTTGGGGAAAAAGAATATTAAAAGAATAATGACGGTCATTAAAAAACCGACAAAAACATTTCTCCTTTTAGTTTTATGTAAAATAATTACAGTAAGATAAGCAGGGATAATTGCCAAGTATGATGCCCTTGAAAGAGTATAAGCAAACGGCACTAATGAAAAAAGGGCTAAGGCAATTAATGGCCAGCGCCATTTTTTAAGGCGCATATGAGATAAAAGTCCCATAATGATACTGAGGATAAGAACTTGATATCCACCAAGCGTGTTAGGTTCTCCTATTTCTCCTTCGAAAGGAGCTGAAACACGGCCTGAGCCAATCTGCGTACATGCATATATGTTTACTATAGCAAAGGTTATTATAAATGCTTTTAAGTATGCTTTTACTTGTGATTTTGATTTAATGATCCCGAGAACAAGGTAAAATACAAGATAGTATTCGAGATACTTAAGGATATAAAATATGCCTGTTAGCGGCTTAACATTATTAGTGAGCATTCCATTTATAGTAGATAAAGTAAAAATTGCAGCATATAAAGCTATCCAACGATTTATAGGTGTCCTCTTAATTAAACTTAATCTGCTATGTAATGCTAATCTTGCAAACCAAGCCAATGAAAAGACTATGATCAAAAGGTCTTCTATACGGATTGCAATTGCCCTTTGAGACGTTATTTCTCCAAAATTTATTTCTGGGGATAAAAGCATAGCATAAATTAATATAAGCATAACCCAGTCTGTTTTGATAAATGTAAGCAGGAAAACAAACATGCTTATGACCAAGACAAGGGGAATGATTGTTGGAGAGATTGAAATTCCTTTACCTACAAAAATACAAACCAAGGCTATAAAAAAGGAACCAATTATTGCATTAATTGGAAAGTTTTCTTTAATAGGCATTTTTTATAATGATCATTTGACGAGCTTATTTATAATGATGAATTGCATAAAAAATAAAGCAAATGAAAGGCTAGGCTCAGCTGCTTTTGTCTCCACCTAGTTGGCCGCGCCATTTATCTATTATGCTCCCCTTCTTTTCACTAGAATCAGCATAATAACGGTAATAATATGCAGAATATCCTACTTGTGCTTCTGATTTTATATTATTCAAAACAACACCTAACAGGTTTGCATTTGCTTTAATTAGATTTGTTTTAGCCATTTTTAAAACATCTTTTGATGTTTGGCCTACTTTGTAAACAAGTATAACGCCATCAACCTTATCGCTTAAGGTAACGGCGTCAGGGACTGCCATTACGGGGGAACAGTCTACGATAATAATATCATATTCTTTTTTAAGTTCGGAGAATAGCTGATCCAGAGCTTTTGAATTTAGAATTTCGGAAACATTATCTACCGGTCTTCCACAAGTGATAATATTAAGGTTGTCAATACCTGGCATCTGCAGAAGGCTATCTACATTAAGGCCACCAACGAGCAAATCAAGCGAAGTTTTCTTAACTTCTTGCCATTTAGCATTACCCATCAAAATATCAGTTAATCCAGCCTCACGGCTTAGGCCGAACATCTTATAAATAGTAGGTCTCCTTAGATTCAAAGCTATCAGCATGGTTTTTTTACCTAGTTGAGCCATTGATAATGCCATATTTGCAACAATAGTCGATTTTCCTTCTTGCTTATCGGAACTAGTAAAGAGAATTGTTTTTAGCTTATCGCTTTTCATTAGTTTGTTGATCTTTGTTCTAAGCATTTTAATGCTTTCAGCGGCCCAGCATTTGGGATCGGTAATAGTAACAAGTCTTGCTTTCTGCAAACTTAATTTCTTATCTTTTGAGGATAAGCTGTCTTCGTCTGCAAATTTTAAGACATCCTCTTTCTTCATATGGGGAATGATCCCAAGCATTGAAATTTTAATTTCATTTTCGATGTCCGATATTGTTGAAACTGAAGAATCAACACTTTCTTTAATAAAGCAGACCATTAGACCTAACAGTAAACCAATAACAGAGCTTATTAAGAAATTTATTTTCATATTAGGTTTAATGGGCTTATTTGGTACACTGGCTGGCGAAACAACATTTATTACATCAGCTATTACTTTTGCTAATTCTAGCTCTACTTCCATTTTTTGATTAACAAGATTATCATAGGAAGCTAACAATCTATCTATGTTCCTTTGAAGGCGTACGTATTGTACTTGATTTGTTGATAAAGATCCGGAATCACCATAAAATCTGTTAACAATTCTATAAAGGACTTCTTTTCGTGTAGATAAAAAAAGCTTTTTAATAAGAACAGCTAAATCTGATTCTACTTGAAGAGTTTTAGGGAATTCTGATGAGCTTTTTAATCGATCAACGATCTTATTCTTCAATTCTGCAATAGTGCTATCTTTACTTATTACGCTAGGATGTTTTTCAGTATAATCAATTAGCAGTAGAAATCTTTCAAATTCAAGTTCAAGCAGGCGCCTTTTTAATCCAACAAATATGTAGTTGTCAGAAGTTTCTTCAATTATTTCCTTGAAAACTTTATCATACTCTTTATTTTCAACGACCTTATCAAGCATGTTTAAACTAGTATCAATTTTAAGCATTTCAGATTCAAATTCAAATGTTCCCTCAATAGTCATTCTATCAAGGTTTTCTTTTACATCTTTTGTTACTTCAAAAACTTTTTCATTTTGTTTGAATTTTTGAAGTTCTACTTCTTCATTAGCGATCTGCTTTTTAAATTGAAGCAATTGATCATCAATGTATTCTAAAAGAGCCTTCGATTGTTGCTTACGTTCTTCGACATTTTCAATAATAAAAACATCAGCAACCGCGGTAACCATTAATGCTGCTTTTTGTGGGTCATTTGAAATCGCTCCGATAGTAAGAATGTTCGTATCGGGTATCTGGCTAACACTAACACTGTTCTGATAGTTTATGGATAAAGCATGTATTGTATTATTTCTTTCTTGCGCATCAGCAGGAAGCACTTCCATTCTTTCAACAACTTTTCGCATTACTGGAAGGCTACGGATCATCCTTGTTTCAGTTGCCATACTTTCGCTGCCTGAAGATATCGACAGTTGATTTGTACTTGATGCTGTTAAGAAGGGCTTTTTCCTCTCAATTTTTATTTCAAGAGAGGATTGATATACAGGAGTTTGTATTTTTGTAAAAACATATGTAGATGCCATAACAAGTAAAAATACAGAAATGACCGTATATTTACGTTTTCTTATGATTCTCCAGTATTCTGGTAATGTAATTTCGTATTGTTCCATATTTTAAAATAGTCCTTTGAAACTATCTATCATAAAGAATGATCTCTTTATCATCTCTGCTTGGTGGTGCCGGTAATCTGCCAAGCCCGTAATATGAAGAAACGTATCTATAAATCCTATCCGTAAACTTATCAATATTAGCAATAAATGTTCTTGGCACGTAAATCATATCTCCAGGCTTAACTAAAATATTGTCACTTCTGTCCCCAGTCTTGATCATTTTTTTAAGATCTAATCTTTGAACAATGGGCTTTTCTAATCCACCACGCATAACTAGTACGCTCTTAAGATTAGAATTGTCCTCATCGTAACCATCAGCTTCTAGGATTGCTTCCATTATTGTTAAGTTAGGTTGAAGCAAGTAAACACCAGGAGTTGTTACTTGTCCAAGAACCATATATCTGCCTGCAGTATTGATAGATATGCCTACTTCAGGGTGGCGTATATATTCCTTCATCATATCTTCAATTATTTGCCTAGCGTTCATTCTATTTAAACCGGCTACTTTTATTGCACCAACTAGAGGAAGATTTATCATTCCATCGCTGGATACTTTATATGTGGCCCCGACCCGTTTTGTCCTGTCATCATAAGAAACTGTTAGTGTGTCACCAGGAACAATGATATATCTGGTCTCTTCATCTCCAGTAATAATTTCCAATTGCTTAAATAAAAGCTCGCGTTCGATCTCAATTGTATTGTAGGTATATCCTGATGCTTGTTGATCTTCTATTGATCTATGTAAAATATCATCTTCGGTATTAAAAGATGTGCTAATTAATTTTTGTGCGTTAGCTTGTCTGCATGAGCAAAAAAAGGCAAAAAATATAAGAATAGATCTTAGGATTATGGATCTTTTCAAGTTAAGCTCCTTTAGAAGAATTATAGATCAAAATCACCTCTAGGCTTTAGAAAATGAAGTATCTCTTTAACGCCTTTTGGCTCTACTGGACCGCAAATATACACCATCTTGTCATCTAATAGGTTTATGAACTTTTCATCTTTCGCTGCTTCTCTATTAGCATTTAGTAAGATCTTTACGATAGATCTTGTTGGGTATCCCTTGTTGCTTCCTATAACTATCGCAATTTCACCAGTATTTAAATAAATTAAACTTCCAATTGGATAAATTGAAAGATAATTAACGAATTTTTTCAATATATTTTCATCAAAGAAAGAGTCTTTTTTCTTTATGATCATTTTTATTGCTTCATAAGGGCTAAATTCATTTCTAAAGTTGCGAGGGTGTGTAAGAGCTTCAAATATATCGCAGATCGATACAATTTTTGCAATATATGAGATTTCAGCCCCCATTTTTTTATTTGGGTATCCGCTGCCATCTTCATTTTCATGCACATCAAGAATCGCATTTAGTATTCTTTCTGGAAAAAGATTATTTATCATATCAATTGACCTTTGTGGGTGTTTTTTGATCAATTGATTTTCTTCATCAGTTAATTGATGGCCTCGTTGAAAAAGATTAGTATACTCTTTCATTCCAAGATCGTGGCAGAAAGCGCATAATCCTACATCTATTAAATCATTATCAGAAAGGTTTAGCCAACATCCAAAACCTATAGCCAAAATTGTATTGTTAACAATATGTGAAACAATATAGTTTTGCTTTGAAACAGAGTAAGAATATAAAAGAAGATTGTTATTAATATGCAGTTTAAAGGCTTTAATTATACTTGAGATCGAGCTTTCAACTTTATTTTTATCTATGCCTTGTGACATAGAAATACTAACAACTTCGAAAATCTCAAGATAAAGGTCTTTTAATTTTGGGTCAAAGCAATAAGTTCCTTTGCTTGCGAATAGATCATTTGATCCTTCTGAAGATTGCTGTTCTTTATTGTGTCCGATATCTTCTCTCATATTGTTTTATGCGATCCTAGGCTCTTCCAGTTGAGAATTTTTCACTATGCTCTTTATTATTGCTTCCCCTATTATATCAGCGTTTTTCGAATATCCTTCTAATAAAGCCATATCTCCAATAC
The DNA here is from genome assembly GCA_018812705.1 of Candidatus Omnitrophota bacterium. Lineage (GTDB taxonomy): Bacteria > Omnitrophota > Gorgyraeia > Zapsychrales > Zapsychraceae > Zapsychrus_A. The sequence goes on along the minus strand of JAHJCZ010000019.1, from coordinate 44 downwards.
CATTTATAACCCTTGGAATTCCTGAAGAATATCTATATATCATT
>JAHJCZ010000001.1 GCA_018812705.1 Candidatus Omnitrophota bacterium | reverse complement strand
TCAGGAATTAGATCTTGGAGGCCATTATGGCTGGAGGCTACCAACCATAAGAGAAATGGGTTCTTTAATGGATCTTTCTTTCAAAGATGGCGGTTGGTTCCATAAACAATTTTTCCCAGGAACAAAAACAGCGCCGCTCGGATTTTACTGGGCCTCGACAACTTACGGTGATACTTTCGGGTGGGGCGTGAACTTTCAATTTGGTTTCGATGGTTATTACGCTGGTAAAAAACAAGGCCGATATCCCTTTAGGCCTGTAAGAAGTGTTTAGAGAAAGGACCTAAATATGAAAAGAAAAATCCAATTATTTACGATCTTGTTTTCTGTAGTGTTTTTAATTTTGATCAGCTTTGCTAACGCTCAATCAGGTAAAAAAGCAGTGTTTATTATTGCCTCAGAAAATTTTCAAGATGATGAATTTGCTCAACCTTTAGCCGTTTTCAAAGATAATGGTATTTCTGTTACGGTTGCTTCTACTACAACGAATGAAGTTACTGGAATGAACGGTGCAACAACCACACCAGATGTTTTATTAGATACAATTAAAGCAGAAGATTTTGATGCTGTTGTCTTTATCGGGGGAAGCGGTGCAGCGCAATACATTGATGATCCAATGGCCCATAAATTAGTCCAGGATGCAATTGAACAAAATAAAGTTTTAGGAGCAATCTGCTTAGCTCCAAGAATATTAGCGAGTGCGGGTGTTTTAACTGGCAAGAATGCAACTGTTTATCCCACAGAAGGCGAAAAATTAAAAGAAGCAGGTGTTAATTATACAGCAAATCCGGTTGAGCAGGACGGGAATATTATCACTGCTGATGGTCCAGGTTCTGCAAAAGAGTTTGGCGAGGCACTTGCTGGATTGTTAAAATAAAAAAGGGGAAGAGTAAATGAATAAATCATTAGTCAAAGTAAGTATTCTTTCAATCTCACTTTTAACCGTAATGTCGTCGGCTGCAATTTCTCCGGCACTCGCAGAAATTGCCAAGGCCTTTAAGGGCACTGACCCAACTTTGATCAAATTAGTCTTAACACTTCCTTCCCTTTTGATAATTCCTTTTAGCCTTATTGGCGGATGGCTTGCAACAAGAATGAAAAAGAAGACGGTTCTCTTATTAGGACTTGTTATTTATTTCTTAGGAGGTGTCGGAGGTGGATTTGCTAAAAGCATCGTACAGCTTTTAATTATTCGTGGAATTTTCGGCATTGGTGTTGGTTTAATTATTCCTTTGTCTATGAGTTTAATTGCTGACTACTTTCAGCAAGAAGAGAGGGCCAAGCTGACAGGCCTTTCTGGTTCTGTGTCACATTTTGGTGGTGTTTTATTTCTTCTGCTTTCAGGATGGCTCGCATGTTTGAATTGGCGTTATGCTTTTGCAGTATATGGTTTATCTTTATTTATTATTTTTATCGTTATTTTTTGGCTGCCAGAATTAGAGGCTAAAAAAACTACAGGCGTTGATAAATCAAAACTTCCCTTCAATGTTTTCGTATGTTCATTATTAGGGACATTGATGATGGTTGCCTTTTATGCAGCACCAATTAATTTAGCAATGTTTATTGAAAACGATAGAATGATATACAAAAGTGTCAGTACTTTGTTTAAGGATAAGGCAGAGTTTGAGGCTCACTTATTAAAGGGAACTATTTCACAAACTACCATTAACTCTTTTAAAAATAATGGTATCAATCTTTCGCCATCGGCGGTTTTAGCCGTTAAGGAACCTGCTAAAAAATGGAGCATTACAGATAACAAGAAGGAATATATTGTAATTAAAGAGAATGGGGCGCTTGTTGTTTCTTTGAAGCGAATGGGTAGACCGGGGATTGCCGGATACTTTCTTTCGTCAATGACAATGGTTGGCGTTATTTCAGGTATTATTTTAACATTGTTGCTTAGATGGTTTGGTCCTTTTTGCTCAGCAGTAGGACTTTTGTCAATGGCAGTGGGGTATGCAGTTTTAGGTGCTTCATCGTCATTGTTCCAGGTTTTTATTTCAATGATCTGTATTGGCTTTAGTTCAGGTGTCCTTATGCCATTATTAATCCTTAGGGTTGCAAAGATAACGCCGCCTACACAAAGGGCTTTTGCTATGGCTATTGTAAGTGTCGGGATTTATTTGGGGCAGTTTCTTTCCCCTGTGATCTTAAAGGCAGCTACATCTTTTCCTGGAAGAGATGCTTTTAGGGGACAATTTAATTTTCTTGCTGTTTGTCTAGCTATTGCCACGATTGTTGGTATTTTTATAGCGATAAAAACAGTAAAGACCGTAGGCTTTAAAGAATACGCATCTGGTACGGGACCGGTGCATCATTAAATAGCATGTGCTGCAATGGAAAGATGTAGATTATAGATAAAACAAGTCTTCCGTCAGCACGACAATATAAAACGTGTTTAATATAATAAATAATAACTGAATAAAATACTGGAGGTTGTATGATGAACAAAAAATTAAGTATGCTATTTCTCGGGCTTGTTTTAATTCTTTGTCCTCAAATAGTTTTTGCAAGCCATCTGAAAGTTGACAATGCTCTTATGAGCGAGGTCAATAAAGAAACTAAATTAGCAAAGATCAAATTTAATGTTTCATGGGATAATTCCTGGAAGAATGATGTAAATTCTGACGGAATATGGGTGTTTGCAAAATTTCAAACCCCAGAAGGTGACTGGAAGCATGTTAATTTAAGAAGCGCAAGCAATGCAGATTTTGATTACCTTGATCATACACCTGAGATGTTTTCAAGTGGGGACAATGTTGATCTGGGAATGTTGGTTCCAGCGGAAAAAACAGGAGCATTTATTTTTAGGACAAAAGGAAAAGGTACAACTGTTTCAAAGGATGTTCAATTGATCTGGGATTATGCAAAAGATGGTGTTAGTGACGATCAGATATTAAAGACCAGCGTCAAAGTTTTTGGATTAGAAATGGTTTATGTTCCACAAGATAAATATTACGTTGGCGACCCTGTCGGAGCTGATGGTCCGGATAATGCATTATATGAATATCCTAACAACGGCGCTTATTTAGTTGCATCCGAAGACCCCATTCTCGTTGATCAAGTAGAGGGAGCACTCTATTGCGATCAGGATAATCCTCGAAGCCGTGATGATACTCCTTTTACAATCCCAGCGGAATTTCCAAAAGGATACAAGGCTTTTTGGATCATGAAATATGAGCTGACGTCACAGCAGTTCGCTGATTTCCTCAATACGCTTAACAGAAAGCAGCAGCAAAGTATGGTTGAAGCTGATATCAGCCAGGATGAAATTAAAAATTATTATGTAAAGACAGACACTGAAGAAGAGCATATTCGAAATTCTCTGGTTGTCTCTAAGACCGGTAATGGAATCAAAGAACCCGTTAAATTTTACACCTATGCTCCGGCACGTGCTCTTAATTTCATGTCTTGGTCGAATGTCGCTGCGGTTGGAGATTGGGCAGGGCTACGCCCGATTACCGAGTTGGAATATGAAAAAGCATCTCGAGGACCAAAAGAAGCCATTGCTAATGAGTTGGCATGGGGCGTTGATATGGGTTCTCCTTTAAGCGGACGTGTGCAAACATTTGATGGTGCCGATGGTTCTGGTTATGAGAAAAAAGTTCCACAGATGGGAGTTGTGAATACATGTATGGGGGGCGGTATCGCACCTTTTGATGTAGGCAAAAAAGAAAAGCCGGATAATCCTGGATTTGAAGGACCTGTTTCTGGTGAAGTTTTTGAAAACAGCCAACAACACAAAGGTGTTAGCGAGAGAATCAATCTAGGGGCTTCTTATTATGGGGTTCTTAATCTTTCCGGAAACCTTTGGGAACGATGCGTTACAATGGGGCATGAACTTGGACGTGCTTTTGATGGTCAACACGGTGATGGGGAATTAAGCGAAGATGGTTTTTCTAATGTAACCAATTGGCCAGACCAAGACGGAGCAGGTGCTGGAAACAGGGGTGGAGTTTGGTCAAGCCCACACCCAAAGTATTTACGCATTTCATTGCGTTTTGCAGCTAATTTTCCAAGAAGCAAAGATGGGAAAAACAGCGGCATCCGATTAGGTTTTTAAAAGTATTAATCAATCAGGAGGGTATATGAAAAAAATAGGTCTTTTCGTTTTTCTTTTATTGGGATTGATTATTCTTTCTCTGTATGTTCAACCGGATGTTTCTGCTTCTGAATTGACCACTCCGGAAATAATTTTAGTGCCTGCAGGTACATTCCAAATGGGCAGTGAAGAATTTTATAATGCAAAACCTATCCATGAGGTTACTTTAACAAATGATTTTTACATTGGAAAGTATGAAATAACAAATCAACAATACGCAGCTGCACTTAATTATGCTTGGAGCAAAGGATATTTAAATAAAGATGAACTTTCTGAAAAGGCCAAGCGTCGCAGGGCCTCTGGAGTATCTAAATCACCGCAGCCTTATCAGGATGTCTTTGATGAAGATTCCGGAATTACATTTGAGGATGGTGTGTTTAGGACTTTACCGGGAAGAGAGAATCTGCCGGTTGTCGAAGTAACCTGGCATGGGGCAGCGTTTTACTGCAATATGCTAAGTGAGCAGGAAGGTCTGACTCCTTTGTACAATCTTGATGACTGGTCGTGCCAGGTTTATGGCAAGACCGGTTACCGTTTACCAACGGAGGCGGAGTGGGAGTATGCTGCTCAGTATGATGACGCGCGTAAATTCCCATGGGGGAATGAAGTGATTGATGATACACGGGCAAATCAGGGAAATAAAGACAAAGCCTCACCTGTAGCTTTTCCTGTTTCTGTCGGGTCATTTTCTCCTAAAGGTGACAGTAAGCTTGGTATAAGCGATATGGCCGGAAATGTTGCCGAGTGGTGTAATGATTGGTACACGGACTACTATTATAATGATTTGAATCAAACAGACCCGGTGGGTGCCGGCAAGGAGCTGTTTTTCAACGCGCCGGTGCTTAAGACGTTTTTCGTAGGGAAGGTGTTGCGTGGTGGAAGTTTCCTAATGGATCCAAATTTCCGCAAGGGAATGGGGGCTCCGTTTATTACGGATACTGTTATTCATCCTAATGTGTACAATAACCAGTTTCGCAGTTACGATTATTTGAGTCGTAATGTTGAAGGCTTTCGTGTCGTTAAAACTGTTGCGACTGATAAAACTGAAGAAGTCTTTAGCTCACCGGACAAATAAATTGAAAAAGTGTGAATGCAGGAGATTTTATGAAAAATAAAATATTTATTTTTTTTACTATGGTTTTTGTCGGGTTATTTTTATTGGTTAGCCCAAGATATTCTTTCTCTCAAATGAAAGATTTTGACGAGGAAAGGCTGACTGTTAAAAAAACAGGTGTTAGTGACCTAGCAACACCCATGAGTAACGATGAGACTGAAGTCCTTATCGACAAAGAACTGAAATATGTTGCAGGAAAAGATGCTGTTTGGTTTACGAATGATGATGATATTTATCATTATTTTTTGATAGTCCATGATTCAGGTGGAAAGGTTCTAAAAAAATCTTGCAATAAAGCAGGAGAAGATACGGTGCCTTTGACTTCTGATGATATTGCGCAGGATTATCAGGTTTTCGAATATGCCGAAGATGGTCTTCTTGCAAAAGAAACATCGTTTGATGCTAAGGGCAAAAAAAAGTACACAGTAAGTTATTCTTACGATGAAAATGGCAGAAAGAACAAAACAGTAAGCCATGACGCCAAGAATAAAAAAATACGTTATGTAGAGTTTTCATATGATGCGAATGGTTTATTGGTAAAGGACGCTGAATACGTAGAAAAGGAAATTGAGAAATATCATACTTTTGAATATGATGAGTCAGGCAAGCTGATTAGAATGATGGAATGTCATGTTAAAGAAAATGGCAAAGGATTTGATGGTGTTTGGTTTACCGAGGATGATGTAGTTTCTTCAACAAAGGAATTATTTTATAATGATCAAGGTGTAAAGATCAAGGAAAATAAATATATCGGCGCGGGCCTTGATGGTAAGTGGTTTACAGAAGATGATGTTTTGCAATATTATGTATTGTTTGAATATCAGGAATAATATCGCATATTGCAAGTTTTAATAAATTTTATTCCAAACAAAATATTTGAGATCCCCCTATGAATGCTCCATTTGAGTTGGGTCCCATTCGTCCTGTGGACGAATCCGGAAGTCTACTGATCCGTACTACACGAGGTTGTCCCTGGAATCGATGCGAATTTTGCGTTAATTACAAAGACATGGCTTTCTCCATGCGTTCTCTAGAGGAGATCAAACTCGATATAGTTGCTGCGGCAAAGTATTATGGTGATGAGCCCTTCACAACATGTTTCTTGCAGGATGGAGACAGTTTCTTGATGAAAACTGATGATCTTGTTGCGATCCTCAACTTGCTGAAGCAGACATTTCCACAGCTTAAGCGAATCAGTAGTTATGGTCGTGCTCAAAGCATGATCCGTAAATCGTCCCAGGAAATGCAGGATATATGCCAAGCCGGGTTGAACAAGCTTTATTGCGGTATGGAATCCGGGTCGGATAGGGTATTGAAAAAAGTTAATAAGGGTGTAAATGCTGCCGATATTTCCACATCCAGCCGCAGGGCAAAGGAAGCGGGAATGTCCATTTCAGAATTCATTATTCTCGGATTGGGGGGACAGGAATTGTGGGAGGAACACGCTCTTGAAACAGCCAAGGTTTTAAATGAGATTGATCCTCATTTTATACGGGTTCTCACAATAGGAGTCAAGCCCGGATCCGGACTTCTTCGTCAGATGGAAGCGGGCGAGTACACGCTGCAGACCGAGAAAAATATTATTGAAGAGCAAAGATTGCTTGTAGAGAATCTCAACGGGATTACCAGCCACTATGCCAATCATCATTCCGTAGACCTTCTTATGGAGCTAAGGGGCCAATTCCCTCAGGATAAAGCTAATCTGTTGGCTATTCTGGACCGATATCTATCCCTTGAGGAAGAAGACCGGATCAACTTCACGTTGGGAAAACGTATTGGTGTCTACCATAGACTTGACGACATGGAATCCCTTCATTTACGTAAACAGGTGGACGCCCAGCTACTTAAGATCCGAGCTTCTTATTCTGATGATCAGCTGGATGAACTCTTTCACCATCTTCGCGCTCAGATTGTCTAGCTTTGCGCTATTTCACCATAGTGACTTTGGCAGGTCTTTCTTATTTAATAATGTGATAAAAATAAACACGCTGTTTATAATTATCAACATATTTAATATAAGCAGGAATCATGTCTCTAAAAACATAAAACAAGCTCAGTTTCTAAGCTTTTGCTATTGTTAAAGTTGTAATAAACTATTGAAAATGTTTAAGTTGAATAAAAAGTTGGCATAAAAATTGCTGTTAAATTAAGGTAGGAAAAGGTGTATCTTGTAATTGGGATCCAAATTATTAAAAAGTTTGGAGAAATTATCGCAAGGAGAAGAGAAATGAAGAAATTAATTTTTACTTTTGTCATGTTGTTTTTGTTTACAACGCAAACTTATAGTTATGCTTATATTTTGCCAGTTATAGAAGATACCTTCACTGATAGTTTTTATGATGATGGTTATGATAAATATGGTAATTGGATGGGGGCTTCGGATTTTTTATGGGCTGGACCGACTGTGAATAATGATACAGAAGTTATTGACGGTACAGAATTTACCCACACCTATCTAAAATTTGACCTAACTGGTCTTAATAATATTACTGATGCCCGGTTATACCTATATAGAAAGGCTGATGTTTGGCCTTATAATGATCCTGATGTTGGCAATATTATGGTTTATCGTAAAGCAGGAAATAATTGGAGCGAAGATACGTTGACATGGGGGATAGAGGAAACAAATTCTCTTTTTGATGCCACGGATACTCCGATTTCTGGGATACAGATTGGGCCATGGGATTCAGGGTCTCCTCACGAGGGCTGGTATGCCTGGAACGTCACTTCTTTTGCTCAGCAAAGAGAAGGCGGATTGATATCGCTTGTATTAGCTAATGATGATAGGGTCTCACCTTACGAACCTTTTCATATATTTCAATCTTCTGAATCAGGAGTAAATACTCCCTATTTAAGCGTTAGTACGAACCCAGTGCCAGAGCCTGCTTCGATGATTCTTTTTGGTATTGGCACAACAGCAATGGCGCTCATTAAAAGAAGGAAAAAGATCGTTTAATCATTTTTAACTGTAATCACAAAGGGCCGGACTTAAT
>JAHJCZ010000018.1 GCA_018812705.1 Candidatus Omnitrophota bacterium | reverse complement strand
TACTTCCAGCTCCCCTGCTTCAAATACCATAATCGCACATAGATATTGTTGCCATCTAAAGGAATGTTATTAACTGTGACTGAAGTGTTCATTCCTTGCGAACCAAAATACAGATTACCCCACGGCCGTTTCATTAAATACGCCGGATCAGTCGCTACTCCTAATTGTATTTCTGATACATTTGTTCCTATCTCCCATTCAAATGTCTCGCTCGACTCAGATACTACACCATTTATATCCGGAGATATCATTGCCGTTTCTAAATTCGCTTCGACAACAATCTTTAAATGGTATAGATCACTCAACTTGTCAGCTGCTGTAACTGCTTTAAAAGCTATCTCCGTTTCTAAACCTACTTGAACAGCTGAAGGTGTCCAGGACAAAACCCCAGTCCCGTTGCCATTGTCTACAAAAGATGCACCTATGGTATTAAGCGCCTCTCCATTCTTTAATAATGCAGATAATGTAATAGCATCTCCTTGCTTATCACTCGCATTTACAACAAGCTGCATTAATGTGCCTACGTAAGCAGTTTGCTCGCTCATTGGCTCTATTGAAGGATGAAGTTCTGCAATATGGTCTTCTAATATATCCATTAACGAAACATTAGCTGAATAATATTGCTTAGTTGTATATTTACCAAATTTGCGCATCAAATCATCTTCAGAATCTTCACTAACTTTCGGTCTCTCTTCATCATATCCCTCATGCATGAACAAACCCCACTCGGTAGGATATTGTGTTTGATGAGCCTTATAAGTCCACATAGCCCAATTCCAGCCAAGCCTTCTGAATGCATTAAGATAATAATCCCAATTAGCTCTTTGGTTAAAACCATTAAATTCTCCAACCAACACAGGAACATCATATTCGTCTTGTTTGCCATTGTTCAACTTGTCATCAATATAATCAATATGCCCTGCGATATCTTTTATCCCCGAGATCTGCCCTTGATCATCAAATGCAAAACCATAATAATGCAGCTGATACACAACATTTTCCCATCCATATCTTTCCGGTGACGGTAAAGTTTCCCAATCGTAATGACTAGGAACGCTTTCCATTACAATAATATGGTAAGGATCAACTGCACGTATCTCGTTATAAATATCATTATATAAAGTCCAAAGACCATTAGGCTCTGTAAAGGAAGGGTCATGATCAATGGCACCGAAAGGCTCATTTAAAATATCATACCCCGCAATATTAGTTAAAAATGCATAGTTCCTTGCAACAGCCCTCCAGAACTTGATAGTTTCCTGGCGATAAGCTGCCCCTTCTACACTATCTTCGAATAATTTATTATAATCCAACCTACCCGAATGACTTTCTGAACTTTGAGCCCCGGGCGCTCCGTGCAGATCAAGCAGAACATATATTCCTCTTTTTGCACACTGCTCAATGATCCAATTGACCCGTTCAAAACGAGTAAACTCGCCATCCTCATCTTGCAGAGCTTGATAATATATTGGCAAGCGAACAAGTGTTACTCCCATCCTCATCAGATAGTCAAAGTCTTCTTCCTTTATGTATGCATCTCTAAAATCTTCTAGAAGTTCTGCAGATCCAAAGTTGTTTACCAGTTCAGAGCGAATTCCATATTCATCATCATCATAATCATTTCCTGGAGTATAATCCCCCCCTATGCCAGTAAACCCTGGTTCTATTAAAAGAAGATTACCAAGATTAACACCTTTCAAAATAATCTCATCTCCTTGGCCATCCATCTCAACAATTTTGTTTCCTTCCACTTTTAAATAACCATCTTCTAAGCCTGTAACAGGTAAAGCTGGACTCCAATCCGTTTCATCAAAAACTTCATCATGTCCGGACAATAACCGCGCTTTAAGGCGATACCAATTTCCTTCGTGAACATAATTATCCCAAGCATGAAGAGTTGTGGGTCCCCCCCTGTATATTTCAGTCCATGGACCATTCTTCGAAGGACCTTCTTGCACAATATAATCACTCACAAAACCAAGAATCTCCCACGTAAGATTCCCATATGCTAATCTTGGATTCGTAAGCAATGCTGGTGGGCGAATGGACTTAACAACATCGCTCCACTCGGACACATATGGAATAGGATTGCTTTCATTAGGTTCTTCTTTCCAGCGGGCCCTCAACCATCTGTTAGAAAGTGGCTTAATATATTTTATTGTGGCCCTATCTTCATAAATCGTTTCCCATGGGCCATAAGGCTCCGCTTCGCTTTCCTGCAATTCATATTTGTTCGCTTGCACATTGTCTAACCATGAAGCAGATACACCTGAAGGATTCTCATCTACTCTTACTACCAGGACTGCCTTGGTAGCTTTTATGTCATCGATATAATAGGTACCCGGCCAATAAAACTGAAACTGTATTTTATTGATATCCTCTAAATTCAATGTTCCCGGCAGATCGCTAAATAGAACCGTCAGCTTAGTCCAATTACCATACACGGCTCTTTTTGTTGTCCAAACAACAGCTTTCGTATCATCTGTAGAGTGACCACCATTATCATAAAACTGTACAGCAATTGAGTTGTCTAAACCATTATCACTTAATGAATAGATCCAAAATGTTAAACGGTCATTCTGAGAAGGATTAAGATCTACATTCCAAAATGATTGAGATCCATCATGATATTTTTTCTCTTGAGATTGAATTCCTGTTCCACCCCAGTAATTCTTAGTAACGATTTTCCAGGAATGCTCACCTTCATAAGCTGGTTCATCAGACGCAGAAAATCCTACTTCATCATTATCATTCCATTTCCAGCCGTATTCACTTACTGAAGATCCACTGCGCGTTGAAGGTTCAAAAGATTGGTAAACTCTATCTGCTGAGATGACATTAATATCATCAATATAATAAGTCCCTGGCAATGCATTAACAAAAGTGATCTTGTCTATACTCGTCAGATCAAAGTTATTAGGAAGCTGACTGAACAATACATACATCTCTGTCCATTCAGCATAGTTAGATGTTCGAGTTGTAAAGACCTCATAACCTTCGGCCTTGTATAAACCGTTATCAAAAATTCTAACCCTTACATCATTGTTACTATTTATATCCGGAACAGCTTTTATCCAGAACGACAACCTGTCGTGACGTGAAGGTTCAAAATTTATATTATATGTTTGAACTTGTGAAGGGATTCCTGATCCGCCATATTCACCTTCCGATTCAATTTTCCAAGACCGATATCCTGAATGAAACTCAGAAGTGCTTAAACTGGCTACGGCACCATTGATCGCCCAGCCATATTCACCCGAACCATTAGAAGGTTCAAAGTCTTGATAGACAATTCCAGCAAAAGAAGGCATTGTTAAGATAAGGAAACATATTTGAATAATTGTAAATGAATTGATCAGTTTTTTCATTTTACATCCTTTAATTAATTTTATGATCACTGAAATGTTCAATAAGAACTATTTATTCAAAAAAGTGGCGAGATTGAATGATTATAGTACTATCTATATTTTTGTCAATATGACAGATACCGACTAAGTGGGACAAGAAAAGAAGTAATGAAATGGACCCCTAAAGGACAATAAGATGAAAAACTAAGAACACTAGGACAGGGCAAAAAAAGTGATAAAATAAGACATATTAAAAAAGGGGCGGAACTCACACTATTAATTGTAAATTTCGCCCCTATAAAACTACAATAGAATTATTTTACTGAATCCATATATTCAATAAATTCAACTACCTTGTTTGAATATCCCATCTCATTATCATACCAAGCAACTACCTTAACAAATGTTGGCGATAACATGATGCCTGCGCCTGCATCAAAAATTGAAGTTCTTTTATCTCCGACAAAGTCATTAGACACAACTTGATCTTCTGTATAACCAAGAATACCCTTCAATTCACCTTCTGAAGATTCTTTCATCGCAGCACAAATATCTTCATAAGTTGTTCCTTTAGCTAAATTAACTGTAAGATCAACTACTGAAACATCAGCAACAGGAACGCGAAATGCCATACCTGTCAATTTTCCGTTCAACTCAGGAATAACTTTTCCAACGGCTTTTGCAGCACCTGTTGAAGAAGGTATTACGTTTTGGCTTGCGCCGCGTCCGCCTCTCCAGTCCTTCATTGACGGGCCATCAACTGTTTTTTGTGTAGCTGTCATAGCATGAACAGTTGTCATCAAACCTTCTACTATCCCATATTTATCGTTAAGCACTTTAGCGATAGGTGCTAAGCAGTTTGTCGTACATGATGCATTAGATACAAAAACCATATCTTTAGTATATTTTTTATGATTAACACCCATAACGAACATAGGGGTATCATCTTTTGAAGGTGCTGACAGAATAACTTTCTTCGCTCCGGCATCAATATGTCCCTGCGCTTTTTCTTTTGTTAAAAAAAGCCCTGTTGATTCGACAACATATTCTGCCCCAACTTCGCCCCATTTTAGGTCAGCAGGATTTTTTTCTGCTGTGACACGTATTGCTTTTCCGTTAACAACAAGATTTCCATCTTTTACAGCAATTGTTCCCTTGAATTGACCATGAACTGTATCATATTTAAGCATATATGCCATATAATCAACATCAATAAGATCATTAATGCCAACAACTTCGATATTATCGTTTCCAGCGGCAACACGAAAAACAAGCCTGCCGATCCTTCCAAATCCGTTAATTCCTATTTTGATCATTTTCTCCTCCTACTAAAAATTAATAAAATTTAATACTATTTGTTTAAAGGTTCTCCTAATAATTAGGCCGATGAAAACATGTATAAAATATATCCCTCACCAAAAAATGTCAAGCACAATTAATTTGATTAAGCGATAAACTTCTAGTTTATCGCTATATTGCGAAGATATCATTCGAAGGTAAAGCCAATTTCTACGCTATGACCCCGCAAAAAGCTTGTAATATCCATGGCTTTTGCATCCTGCAGGTGAACTTGTTTAACCAGCAAACCTCCCTCTTTAGCTGCAACAACGATCCCTTCACTACTTATTTCTACCACCTGGCCAGGCAAAGCACTCACATCAACAATTTGTGCTGAGAGAATTTTTAACGATTTACCATTAAAAAATGTATACACACCTGGCCACGGCTGCAATCCACGAATAAGGTCATTGATCTCTTTAGCGCTTTTGTTCCAGTCTATTTTTCCTAATTCTTTGGTGAGCTTAGAAGCGAAAGAAGCTTCATTTTGATCCTGAGATCTTACCTGCAATGAACCTTTTTTCAGCCCTCCAAGAGTATCTAGCAGAAGGCTTTTTCCACAATCTTTCATTTTTTCTCTTAGGCTTATTGACGTATCATCTTCAAGTATCTTAATTTTTTCAGAAGATAATATATCTCCCGCATCCATCTTAGTATTAAGCTTAATTATTGTAACACCTGTTTCAGTTTCGCCATTAATAATTACCCAGTTTATTGGTGCTGCACCTCTATATTTTGGCAACAATGAACCGTGAACATTAATTGCGCCATATTCAGTCAGATCTATTAGTTCAGCTGTTAAAAATTTACCGTAGGCAATTACAACAAATAACTCTGCATTTATCTTTTTTAGAGAAGAAACAAAATCCGGGTCACTGAGATCATCTGGCTGAAAAACATCAATATCATTTGTCAAGGCGCACTCTTTGATAGGAGAAACGACTACTTTCATCCCTCTGTTCTTTGGTCGGTCCGGCTGAGTTACACACCCAACGACATTATGTTGAGATGACAACAAGGCCTCCAAATGCGCAAGCGCAAAATCATCACTGCCAAAAAATACTATATTCATATTTTATACTCGCGGGTGTTTTCGTTCGAGAAAAACCGTTGAAGCATCGGTATTTTCTCTAAGTATGAAACACCCTATTAGAGATAAGCTTTGCAAAGCTTATCTCTTGCCTATTCCACATTTACTGTTAATATTGTACCCTTTTTCCTTTTGTAATTCTTTAAAGTCTTTTTAATGAACCCTTGTAGCGTTTCAACATTTTTTCCTTTTAAAACAATTGCATAACGATATTTATCTCTCAACTTTGAAACTGCATCAGGATGAAGGTCCATTACCTCAATGCTGCTACTTTTGCTTTCTTGATCCTCTTTAAGCAAATTGTATAGGATCTTGGCCTGCTCTAAAACAAGGTTTTCATCTGTACCCCTAAGAACAATTGAAACCAAATGGCTATAAGGCGGAAAACCAAGCTCTTTTCTCGATATCAATTCTTCTTTATAAAAACCATCATAGAACATATTTTTCACAGAATTAAGGCAATAATTATCCATCATCCTTGTCTGGATTATCAATTTTTCCTTAGCCATTTGCCTTAGATTCACTAAAAAAGAAAAAGCCTTGTTGCCTGACCTAAAATCAAAATGATTCAATTCAGAATCAAAATTGATCACTGCAATTAAGTCTACTCTGATATCATCTTTCCTTTTTAAAATAGCTTGAGTTGCAATAACAATATCCGCATTTACTGGAAATTTCTTTGTTTCTTTATCGTACTTAGCAACGCGAGCTTGTTGATAGTATTTAGAAACTTGACTCTCAAGCTTTTCTATACCCGTACCTGCAGAACGTAAATATGAGCCATTGCACCCTGGGCATATTTTGGGAAGGTCCCTCTGATGATTACATCGCCGACATACCATAATATTTTCAACGCTCATAAAGGTAAGATTCACATCACACCTAGGACACTTAAGAACATATCCACACTGATTACATTGAGTAAATGTGGAATGTCCCCGCCTATTTATCAGAATCACTATTCTTTTT
>JAHJCZ010000017.1 GCA_018812705.1 Candidatus Omnitrophota bacterium | reverse complement strand
TTTTATATTAGGGAAAAAACATGAATGATAATATTATTCAAAATTCTATTAATCATAAAGATATTAGAAATCTAGATATTTGTTTTTTAGTTGTTTTTGGACACAGCGCAAATGATTGGCTTCATAGTCTAATTGATGGGCATGAGCAAGTTTTAATTCTGCCGTCCTTTTCTTTTTATAGAACATGGAATTCTCTTAAGTGTGATAATATTAGTACAAAAGAGGAGATGTGTTCTGTATGGCGAGCTTATGCGTATAAGAATTCAAGAAAGTATTTTGCGGAGAGAAAGCTGTTTTTTAATGATATTGAAGTGGATAAATTTTGCAAAAAGTTCAATGAGTTAATAGATAAGAATGGAATTGAGAGGATTGATGTTTTTTATTCTATCCATGAAGCTTATTCCTTCGCAAGAGATCTTGATCTCTCCAACAAGCGAATTATTGTTTCGCATGAACATCTTCCGTTCTTCTTTGAATCTATTATGAAGGATTTTCCAAAAACTAAGATAATGATGCTGATGAGGGATCCAAGAGCTGTTATGTCAGGGTCAATTAGAGTTACAATGGAGGACAGAGACTTTTTGTGTAACTATGATTTTAATATGTTTTTTGAGGCATGGATAGAAGGCGAAAATATTTGGAAGAAATGCTTGCCTGAGCTGGGGGCAAAAAGAATTAAGATGTTTATAAATGAGAAATTGAATTCAGATTTAGAAACGGAAGCGAAAGATCTTGCGAATTGGCTGGGAGTTGAAATGTCAGATTCGTTATTAGTTAGCACTTTATCTGGTATTAAATGGGGTGGTGAGAGTGCATATATGACTACGGACAACCAATTGCCATCGCCGGAAAAAGAATTTTATAATATCAATAATGTCACAAAAAGATGGAAGACTGATTTGTCAGAGAATGAGTTGATAATGATAGAATTTATGTGTAAATATTCTATGAAAGAGTTTGGCTATGAAAGGACAACAAAAGATACTATTTTTTCCAGGTTAAAAGGTTTTTTTGTTTTTCTTTTGCCTCCTAGAGGACTGATGAATAGATGGAAAAATAATCCAAAAGAATTGGTGGGATTTGAGTGGATTCCTGACAGATTAGGAAATGGAATTTTTGGAAGCATCTGGAAAATTCTTCCGGATATTTTAAAGATATATTCAATTGTGGTATATGCGGGATGTCAAAAAGCAAAAAATTATTTTTTTCCTGGGGTTCGGATAAAAAGATATTTATAGGCGGTTATTAACGTCAAAACATAAATGGATATTATGGAAAATTTAAAAGATAATAATGGCGGGACTATATTTTTGATAGGTTTGTCAGGCGCGGGCAAAACAACCTTGGCGAAATTGTTAGTTGAAAAGATGCAGGATCTTTTATATCCATGTCTTTTATTGGATGGATGTGAGATGAGAGCTTTTAATATTCTTGGAGATTGTTTAGGGCATGATCTTGAATCAAGAAAAGAGCGAATGATGAACTTAACTCCAATAGTTGAAATGGTATCCGCGCAAGGAATAGTTCCGATTGTTGCTATTATTGGACAGCCTCCAGAGGCGCGAGATTATTGGAGAGATAATTTATCAAATTATACTGAAGTATATTTGCATTGTGGTTTAAAAGAGTGTGTAAAAAGAGATAATAAGCATCTTTATCAGGATGCGTTTGATCATAAGATGAAAGATGTCATTGGTGTTGATTTGCCGTTTGTTGAGCCTAAAAAGAGCGAGATTGTTTTAGAAACGTCAAAATTTAGTCCTGAAGAATTAATAGAGCAGTTGTGGTCAAAGCTTGAAGAGCTTTACTGGTTTAAAAGATTTATTGCATTAAGAGAAGCTATGATGGAGGGTAGAATGATAGTTTAGTTTCCTGATATTTGCAATAGTGAAGTTTCTAAAATGAAAAGGATTGAGATTTATTTTTTTAGATTTAAATCCTTTTCTTTTTTTGTTCACAATTTGAGCGGAAATTTATTGGTAGATTTAAGTTTCTAACGCAACAACTCTGAAAATTTTTCGTGTGACGTATGCCATTCTAATGTCTTGCGAGGGCGATCATTAAGCTCATCTTGCACTTCTTTAAGCTGAGCCTTTAATATTTTCGTAAAATCAGTTCCTTTAGGAAAATATTGCCTTAATAAGCCATTCGTATTTTCATTTGTTCCTCGCTCCCATGGTGAACTGGGATGCGCAAAGTAAACAGATATATCTGTTTCTTTTGTGAAAATCTTATGTTCTGCCATTTCAGAGCCCTGATCATATGTTAATGTTTTTCTCAACCCTTTTGGCAAATATTGAAATTCCTTAGCAAAAGCTTTTCTGACATTCCTAGCGTACCTGTTCTCCAGCTTAACTAAAAATGTCATTCGGGTTGTTCTTTCAACAAGTGTCCCAATAGCTGAAGCATGACTCCCACCTATAATCAAAACACCTTCCAAATGTTCTGGAACTATACGATCAGCTACTTCCTTGGGCCTTTCTTCAATGCTCAAATAATTCTGTATCGCGCCACTATCTCGTAGTTCTTTCTTGTTATTATATCGATTAGCATGTCCACGCCGTAAACAAGCTGCTAGCTCGCGCTTTAATTCTCCTCGCGGCAATATATACACATAAGAATAAATTGTTTCGTGTTAAATACGCATATCCATATCATTAGGATACAAGAGAACTATCATTTTAGCAATCTGTTCTGGGGACCATTTTTTAGATAAATAAAACAGTACAATCTTGCGCAATGCATGATTGTTATCCAGATTGTGGTTCTTATGTCGTTGGTGGAGAATTTTGTTACTGCGACCTTGTGCGAAAAATGCCCGATAAAATTTACGATCGATTACACTTTTATTTATCTCTCGGGTTATGGTGCTTGGAGATCTGGGAGGATTTTTAGCTACTTCCCTGCTATTATAGCAGTTCAAAGTGTTGCTAGACCCTTGAACCTACAATTCATGACTGTAAAATGTTTAATTCAAGGTATTTATTCAAGAGTATGATTTTTTAACTGGTTTTTCGGGGAGGGGTAAATCAATCTTTATAAGCTAAAGGTGTTGATTTATTTGAAATAAGTTAGGGGTTTTTATGAACACGAGCCAGCTTTTTAAGCACTTCAGTCCTGGCTAATATTTTAGCTTTTCCTTGGATAGAGGTGCCACAACGGGCGAAACTGTCATTGCGAAACCTCTTTTGTTTATCATTGAATATGAAGGTGTTTTCCGTTGTTTTCATAAAATTGTTTAATTTTTTGCCTGATTTATTATCAAGCCATTCTTTTATATCATATTCGCCTTTATATGAAACTTCACTTTCTGTGGCTCTTGGGTCAAATATTCCTTGTAGTTTTGCTTTACAATAATTTTTTATTGAAGTTACCATGTTAAGAATAGTTTTGTTTGCTGATTTGTCTTGCTTTGCAGCTAATTGACATGTGCAGTGAGCTATATAATTAATCAAATCTTCATGATGCTCACTCATAGCAAGAGAGCTATGTTTGTATAGAACATTAGACCCGATAATACCTTCTTTTAGTTTGCTATAATTATCAGGATTAGAATAGAACGAGCTTAATTCTTTCTCTGAGCTGAAAAGTTCATTTTTTGTATCGTTTATAAAACTATCACGAGTTTTAATAAGGCTTTGAGGTGCTGTATCAAATTGATCTCTTAAAGAAGCTGCGTACATGAATCTTGTCAGTCCAATTTCTAGAACAAATTTTAAAAACTCTTCAAAAAGACTACAGTACATTGTTTCTAAATAAAAAGTAAAACAACGAATTTTCAAGTAATCTTCAAAGCTTAAATATTTTGAACTTATGGCAACTAATTCAGGTTCAAATACAAATTCATTGTCGTATATCCCAAAGTCGTTTGGAACTAACCGATATTTACTTTTGTAACCGTGCTCTATTAAGAAATCTTTTTGACGAAATACTGTTCCATAGTTTAGTTGGAGGGTATAAGAAATGATCCGAATATTGCCAATATTTATTAATTTCTCAATTCCTTCCCAATATGTATCAAGTGTTTCTTTTGGAAGGGGTACTATCAGTTCAGCCATTGGCAACAGGTTTTTTGCCTCAGCATTCTTAACGATAGAATTGTATGGTAATAGTTTTAAATTGGATCGCTTAATCTCTTTTTGTGTTTCAGGATTCATTGATTGCATTGAAAGAGAAGGGACGGAAAGATCTTTAAGGCAATCAACAGCTTTAAATACACGATCAATTTTGTTTTTTCCTGTTGTTATAAATATGTTTTGGGGCCAACTGATTTCTTCTCTTGATTTTGCCAAATATTTTGCAATTTTTATATCTCTTGTATACATGCCAAAATTAGTGTCTGTAATAAACAGTGATCCAACATCTTTTCCTTTTATTTTTTTAGAGATATATTGTAGTTCTGATAAAACATAGTCATCTGAGAAACGTCTAATCTTTGAATAATAGGAATTTGCGCTATTGCAATAGGTGCAAGTGAATGGACATCCGCGTGTTGTTTCGATAATTGGCATTAATATGCCATCAAAGAATTCATCTAATAATCCAGTTGTATAAGGGGATGGAATAAGATCTAGATCTTTTATTCTGGGAAGCGTTTCGCCTGTAATAAGTTCTTTCGAATTGTGTTTTTTATCAATGTATGTACAGCCGGAGAGAGGGATATCTAATAACTTCTGTGGACCTAGATGGAGATATTTTTCAATAATGTTTGCGAATGCTATTTCGCCTTCATGGATTACGTAAAGATCTATTGATTTGCGGGAATTTAAAAAGTTGAATCTTTCCTCTTTATCTAATGGGAAATTCCAGCCGCCTTGAATTGTTAGTATGTTTGGGTTAATCATTTTTGCTTTCTTGCAAGCCCATTCTGCAAGGTTGCTATTCCATGCATAATTACTTACGCCTAAAATATGGGGCTCATTTGTTTTGAGGGAAGAAAGTAGTTTTTCTGGATATTTAAAAAGATGTATTTCAATAGATTTCCCATAAAGCTTATTTAAGTATGATGCTATTAAGCCAATATTTAATGGAATATTTTCAGTTGCAACACATGCCCCTGTATGTGTCAAGTCAGCAAGAAATATTTTTATTGGTTTCATTAGAGTTGTTCCTTTTTTATAAATTGTAACATTATAATCAATATTGAAAAGTCTTTTTTTTATAGTTTTGTCAATCGGGGGTAAACAATCTTTACAAAATTGTTAGTTGGAAAGATGTAAAGTCTTTTGCCTATGCCTTTTATTAAATGGATGAGAGTTGAGAGCTTTTAATATTTTTGAAGACTGTCTAGGGGATGATTTTGAATTGGGAAAAGAGCGAGATTGTTTTAGAAACATCAAAATTTGGCCCTAAAGAATTAATAAGGCAGTTGTATTAAAGTTTGAAGAAATTGATTGGTTTAAAAGATTTATTGTTTGGATTTAAGACTTTTTCTGTTTTTTGTTCATTATTTGGACAGGCATTTATTTTGGAGCGTAAGATGTTATTTATCAGAAATTTACGATAAAATATTATTTTTAAATTGGGTTTTTTGAATTGACGCAGGAGATTAAATCTTTTATAATATTGTTCAAACATTGAACAAAGGGAAGTTGTTATGTCAAAAGAGTTTTTGGACGAACGAGAATTTGAACTTATTAATATTATTGGCCCAAAATTGGGTTTAAACCAAAGGGATATTTCCAAGCATATGAATATTTCTTTAGGCATGATTAATATGCTCATTAGAAGATTGATTGCAAAAGGTTTTATTCGCATAAAACAGCTTAATAAGCGCAAAGTTGAATATATACTTACTCCAAAGGGATTAGCTGAAAAAATGAAGAAATCTGTTAAGTACACATTGAAAACAATTAATTCTATTGGATTAATAAAAAAATGTTTCAAAGAGGTTCTTTCTGGTTTGGTCAATAAAGGAGAAAGGACCTTCTTCTTATTGGGAGAATCTGATTTTGCTATTCTTGTTGAAATGGTTCTTAAAGAGCTATGCCCGGAAGAATATTTAATCAAACATATTGATGCAATTCCTAATGAAAAATTGGAGGGCACTCTTTTAATCTGTCGAGAAATAAAGACAAGTGAAGATAATGTAAATAAAGAGAATAGTATTAATTTAGTTTTTGAATTAGCAAAAGATGACAATATAGTTAACGAAATAATTAAATAGAGATAGAGGGTTTATTTATGACAGAATTTAAAAACATAAAAAATATTCCAAAATATATTTTTGAAAAAGGTTCCATTTCTTCTTTGTCGGATATTGTAAAGGAATTTGATGGTTTTGTTGTCTATTTTATTGATAAATTTTTTCAGGATAATGATGTGAAGAAAAAAATACCCGCAAGAAGAAATGATTTAATTCAATTTATTGATACTGCAGATGAACCAAAAACATCTTTAATTGATAAATTATGTGATCAAGTTAAGGCGAATGGTGAAAATTGTACATGTGTTGTAGGGCTTGGGGGCGGCAGTGTTTTGTACATTGCCAAGGCCGTGTCTAATATGTTGACCAATAAAGGAAAGGCAGAGGATTATCAGGGATGGGATTTGGTGGAGAATCCGGGTGTATATAAAATTGGAATCCCCACTCTTTCAGGTACAGGATCAGAGGCGTCGAGGACTTGTGTTTTAACTAATGTTGAAAAGGGTATAAAATTAGGGATGAACAGTGACTATTCTATGTTTGATCAATTAATCTTAGATCCAGATCTGACAAAAACAGTGCCTCGTGATCAATACTTTTATACCGGCATGGATACTTATCTTCATTGTATGGAATCTTTGAACGGCAGTTATCGTAATGTTGTTATTGATGCTTTGAGTCAAAAGGCTATTGAGTTGTGCAGAGAAGTGTTTCTGTCTGATGACATGATGAGTGAGGCAAATAGGGAGAAAATGATGATCGCTTCTTATTTTGGTGGTTGTGCTGCTGGGAATGTTGGTGTAGTTCATCCTTTGTCTGCAGGATTAAGCATAGCTTTGGGTTATCATCATGGGATAGCAAATTGTTTAGTGATGAATATTTTGGAGGAATATTATCCTTATGAATATGTTGAGTTTAAAGATATGATGGAAAAACAAAAGGTTTCTCTTCCTACAGGCCTTTGTTCAAAGCTTGACCAAAAAATATATGAAAAACTTTATTCTTCGTCTATTATTCATGAAAAGCCATTAACTAATGCTCTTGGCGCAGAGTTTAAAACTATTCTCACAAAAGAAAAAATGATATCTCTTTTTAAAAGAATTTGAAAAGGATCAATGACGGAGTCTGAAAAATGAAAATATTGTTTTTAAATCCTTCAAGAACTGGCCAAGGAAGTATTCCAATAAATGTTCCGCTGTTAATTGGGGCCTTAAAACAAAAACATCATAAAGTCAAACTTTTTGATATGTCAGATTATGATGTTTTTGATGATAAATCATATGACGATATGTTTTTTAAGGAAGCTTCATTTGATGAGCGGAAAGTTGTTTTAGAAAGAAAAGCCTTCTACAAAGAAGATTATGGTGTTGTTGTAGACGGATGTGGATTAAAAAAGACAGCGTATGTGGTAGATTTTGAAAATATTTTGCGTGCTTTTAATCCAGATATTATTGCAGTTACTAGTATGTCTGTTGATTTTGATTTTGCTTGTGATTTTCTGAAACCATTAAAGCAGAAATATAATATCCCAATTATCTTTGGAGGCATTCATGCAATTTTGCTTCCAGAAGAAACGTTAATGTCTTCTGTCTGTGATTATGTTTGTACGGGAGAGGGGGAAAAATGTTTAGTGGAGTTGGTAGAGGCTATGGAAACAGGTAAGCCTTTGGAAAACGTTAGAGGTATATGGTTCAAAAGGGAAGAAAAAATCTGTAAAAATGAACCCGAGCTTTTAACCGATCTGGAAGATATCCCGATAGTAGATTTTGATTGTTATGACCCGATTCATTTTTATCGTCCTTTTGATGGAAGAAAATATAAAATGCTAAATTATGAAGTAAGTCGTGGATGTCCTTTCAGTTGTACGTATTGCGTGAATGGTGTGCTTAAGGAAAAGTACAAGGATCTAGGTAGTTATAACAGGAAGAAAAATGTGAAGCAAAGCATTCATGAATTGGAATATTTAATTAAAAAATATAATTTTGATTTTATTCGTTTTTGGGATGAAGATTTCACGTCTTTGCCATTAGAGTATTTGCAGGAATATTCACGTATGTATATTGAAAAGATCAAATTACCGTTTCTTATTTACGCAAGGGTTAATACTGTTACTGAGGAAAAAGTAAAAATATTGAAGGAAATGGGTTGTAGGACTTTTGCGATGGGCATTGAATCTGGAAATGAATTCATTCGAAAGAAAGTCATGAATAGGATTATGAGCAATGATCTTATTGCTGAAAAATTTGGTTTAGTCAAACAATATGGCATAAGAGTTTCTGCATATAATATTATGGGTCTTCCATTAGAAACGAGGGAAAGAATCTTTGATACAATTGCTTTAAATAAAAAGATAATGCCTGATTCATTTTCAGTAACTTTATTGGAGCCATATAGAGGTACACCCATAAGAAAAATGTGCGAAGATGAAGGCTTGCCCGAAACGCACAAAACATCTTTTGGCGAAGCACAATTTGTTCCGAAAGGAATGACTTATGAAGAGCTAAAAGGTCTTTTTCGAACATTTGCGTTCTATGTGCATTTTCCGGAAGAAGAATACAATAAGATCAAAAAAGCAGAAACAGATGATGGGGTGTATGAAGATTTGGTTAAAGAATACAAGGAGTTAATTAAGAAATAAGCAGCTATTGTTAATGTTTCTTGCATATTAATTGTGTAATTTGGGAGAGAAAATATAATGATTGAGTTCAAGATTCTTTTTTGTGGAAGGTCGCATAAGTATAATAAAGAGGAAATAGATGTTGTTATTGATGCTATGCAGACGGCGGAGCCTTTGACTCAGGGAAAGCACTTGAAGGCATTTGAGAAAAAATTCGGAGAGTATATTGGTGGAAAAAATTGTTTTGCTATTTGTAATGCAACTGCTGCAATAGAAATGGCAGCTCAATTATGTCAATTCCAAGAAGGCGATGAAGTTATTATTCCTTCTCATACTTTTACGGCTTCGGCATATCCTTTCCTAAAGAAAGGTGCGAAAATTGTTTGGGCTGATATTGATTATGAAACTCGAGTCATAACTGCTGAAAAAATAAAAAAATGTATTACTGAAAACACAAGAGCAATTGTTGTGGTTCATCTTTACGGATATGTGGCTGATATGGAGCCAATAATTGCATTAGCAAAAGAACATGATCTTATTGTTATTGAAGATGCTGCACAGTCAATTGGATGTGAAATAAATGGCAAGAAAGCTGGAACATTTGGTGATTTTGGGATTTTTTCATTTCATTCGCATAAAAACATTACGACTCTTGGAGAAGGCGGAATGTTAGTTGTTAAGGATGAAAGAAAAGCAAAAATTATTCCTCAGCTTAGACATAATGGGCATTGTGCATTTTTATTTGAAAGAGAAGATTATTGGATTCCTGCTATGGGAAATGTTGATATGCCTGAAATTGATGGTTTTCAATTTTGGCCGAATAATTATTGTTTAGGAGAAGTTGAGTGCGCATTAGGTGCTGTGCTATTAGATAGGTTGGATGAAATTAATGAAGAGAAGAGGAAGCGTGCTATCAAATTTATTGATGCTTTAGCTGACTACCCCGAATTAGAATTTCACAGGATAGAGGATAATAGGCATAACTACCATTTGTTAGCAGCAAGTATACAGAATAGTAAAAGGGATGAGTTTATTAGAAAAATGGCTAAAGAAAAAGGAGTACAATGTGTTATCCAATATTGTCCACTAAACAGATATGATTTATACAAGAAAGAAGGTTTTGGGAAGGCAGATTGTCCTAATACTGATAGATTTTATGATTCCATGGTATCTTTTCCGTTTCACCATTCCTTGAGAGAGAAAGATCTAAGTTATCTAGTTGAGTCAACAAAAGAGATATTAGAAGAATTAAGAGAAATATAATGAAAGAACGATTAATTATAATTCCTGCAGTGAAAAAGAATGTTGTGTTCTCAGATGACCTTATTAAAAAATTGGATGGCATTTTGTTGATTCAAAGAGCTATCGATAAAGCAAAAAAGATTGAGATTGTTGAAAATATTTTAGTTTTAACTGATTCCGAAGAAATTTCTATGATATGTGAACGCAATGGTGTTAGGAAGTTTTATGATGATTCTATGGAATTGAGAGATAATGATATCTTAGCATTCAGTAAACCTTTTGCGAGTTATGGTAAGGATAATACGAATATATTGGTTCTGTGGCCGTATGCACCCCTAGTTACTGCCGATGTGATTAATAGTGCTTATGAAGAGTTCATTGCTAATAGCTACGAAGGTATTGTTTCTGTTAAAGGAACTCGGCATGAATATGTTTTGGGAGAGGATGGAGAGCTTAATAGAGCAGCAAATGGAGACAAGAAATTCTTTGTAAGTGTTAAAGCCTTTTTGATTTATAAAACGAAAGTTGTTTTAAATAGTGATTGTGTGAAATGGCAGCCATATGTTATTGATGAGGGAAGACTAGAAATTAAGGATTATCATGATTGGTGGGTTTGTGAAAAGCTGCTTAAAAGAAGAAGGATTGTTTTCAGAGTTATTGGAAATAAAGAAGTAGGCATGGGACATATTTATCGGGCGTTAACTTTGGCCCATGAAAATATTGATCATGAAGTAATTTTTGTTTGTGATAAAGAAAGCCAACTAGTTGTTGATAAAATTGCAGGGCTTGAGTATCCATTAGAAGTATCTTCAGCTAGTAAGATTGAGGATACTATTATAAAGCTAAGGCCGGACCTTGTAATTAATGATATTCTCGATACGGACAAAAAATATATTCAGAAATTAAAAAATGAAGGGATTCGCGTCGTTAACTTTGAGGACTTGGGAAGCGGTTCAAATATAGCAGACTTGACTTTTAATGAACTTTTTGATGATAGATTGATCAAGGGGAAAAACATTAGATGGGGCAATAAATATTCCTTGTTAAGAAATGAATTTGATGAGGCGTGTCAGCATAAGTTTAAAAGTGAAGTGAAAAGTGTGTTAGTTACTTTTGGAGGTTCTGATTCAAGCGGTTTAACATTGAAAGTGTTGCATGCTATTGTGCCTTTTTGTAAAGAGAATGGAGTGAAAATACAAGTCGTTGTAGGGCCAGGTTTCACGAAAAGGATTGAGCTTGCGCGATTAATAAAAAGCTTTGATTATAATGGTATAAATCTTACAAGCCGGACAGGCATTATGTCTAGTATCATGGAAAAGACGCCTATTGCAATTGCATCTAATGGAAGAACGGTTTATGAGTTAGCGCATATGAATATCCCTTCCATTATTGTTGCGCATCATGAAAGAGAAGATACTCATTTATTTGCTCAAGAAAAAAATGGCTTTATTAATATGGGTATGTACAAGGAGAAGGAATCGGATAAAAAGATATTAGAATTGCTTGAAAAGCTTTGTTTTGATACAGAATACCGCAAATTTCTTTTTGAAAACATGCAAGGATATAATTTTCTTGCCAATAAGCAAAGAGTTATGAATGAAATTCTAAATTTACTAAAAAATGAATAGAAAAATATTAGACATTATTAATAGCTTTGATTGCTCCAGAAATAAATTGGAGGTGCCTTACATTATTGCTGAGGCAGGAGTTAACCATCACTGCGATATGGATTTGGCAAAAAGGCTGATTGACGAAGCAAAAGATGGTGGTGCAGATGCAGTTAAATTTCAGGCCTATAAAGCAGATACTATTGCTATGAAAGAATCCCCAGCTTATTGGGATTTATCAAAGGAGCCTACGGAAAGTCAATATAGTCTTTTTCAGAAGTATGATAAATTTTGGAAGAATGAATTTGAAGAATTAAAAAAATATTGCGATAAAGTTAGAATTGAATTTATGAGTACACCTTTTGATCTAGAATCCGCGGATTTTCTAAATGATCTAATGGATATTTATAAGATATCGTCATCTGATATTACGAATAAACCGTTTATTCAGCACATTTGTAATTTTAATAAACCGATTATATTGTCAACTGGGGCTTCTTATTTAGAAGAGATAGAAGAGGCTGTTTTTTGGATTGATGCGTTTGGGAATCCTTTAGTGCTTATGCATTGTGTTTTGAATTATCCAACGGAAGATAAAAATGCAAATTTAGGAATGATATTGGACATGAAAAAAGAATTTCCTGATAAGATCATAGGTTATTCTGACCATACAGTTCCTGGAGATATGAAGAATTTAGAAATTGCTTCCTTGTTAGGTGCATGTATTATTGAAAAACATTTTACGCATGATAAAAATTTACAAGGCAATGACCACTACCATGCTATGGATAAAGAGGATTTGAAAGAATATTTTCGAATAATGGATAGAGATGTCAAGATATTGGGTGACTATAAGATCAGTGCTTTGGAGAGCGAAATGATTTCTCGTAAAAATGCAAGAAGAAGTCTTGTTGCAAGTAGAAACATTTGTCAGGGAAAAGTTATTGAGAAAGAAGATTTAACTTGGAAAAGACCGGCAACGGGAATTAGTCCAAGAGAAATAGATGCTATTATAGGTAAGGTTGCCAAAAAAGACATTTTGGAAGATGAATCGATAAAAAAAGAGCATTTTAAATAGGTAAAAGATGAAAAAAATACTTTTTTGCTCAAGTGATGCTGGTGGGGCGAACAATATAATTCCTGTGATACATGAAGCAAGCGCAACAGGGTATAATTGCATAGTTTTTGGTTCGCAAACGACTTGTAAGCTCTTTGAAAAACAAAATATTGATTTGTGTTTAGAAGAAGTTAACTCTGTTGAAAAAGCTGGGAAAATATTACATGAGAATGAAATTGATATTTTGATATGTGCTACATCATGCTATTTGGGATCAGAACAGTACTTTATTGAAGCATCAAGGAAAAAAAATATTAAGAGTTTGTCTGTTTTAGACGAGTGGTTTAACTATAGGATAAGGTTTTTATCAGACAGGGGAGAATTGGATTATTTGCCTGATATTATTTGTTGTCAGGATGATAGGTCTAAGGCATTAGCTATAAAGGAGGGAATTCCTGAGTCAATTCTTGAAGTGACAGGGAGCGTATACCTTTCAGAGCTAGATAAAAAAAGGGAGTTGTTCAGGGATCGGAATGTGAGTATTCCTGAGATTTTTAAAGGAATTGAGAGGCCGATAATCGTTTTTTTATCAGAGACGCATTCTCAAGATTATGGAGAGGATGAGAATGGTGGACCATTTGGGGACTTTCTTGGATATACTGAAAAAATTGTGAGGAAGGATCTGTTTGAAGCTTTGAAACATGTTGATAAGACAGTTACTGTTTTAGAAAAGTTGCATCCGAACGATAGGAATAAATATGATGTGTTTCAAGATGATCGAATTGATTGGCTTATTGAAAAAGATATGGATGTTTGGACGCTATTCGCTGCTTGTGACATTGTTGTGGGAATGAGATCTATGGCATTATTGGAGTCCGCATTGTTTGATTGCCCGACTGTTTCTTATCAGCCAGGGAGGATAGGGCCGCAGCTTTGTGCGGCTGTTAATTTAGGACTTGTTTCTTGTTTAAGGGAAAGAAATGAATTGGAAAAATGGATTTTTAATAATTTTAATGGTAAAGAAAAAATAAGAAAAGAAGAGTTTTCTTTTATCAAGAGTGATGTTCCAAAAAGGATATTAGAACTGGTTTAATTTTATGGCAGATTCAAACAAAAAAATTGTTGCAGTTGTATTGGTTAGGATGGGGGCTAGCAGATTTCCTGGAAAAGTTATGAAGGAAATTTTAGGTAAACCGGTTTTAGGTTATTTGTTAGAGCGCGTGAAAAGATCAGAGCTTATAAATGATATTGTGGTTGCAACTTCTATTAATAGGGAAAATGATGTAATCGAAGAATATTGCAATGAAAATGATTTTGCGTGTTTTAGGGGAAGCGAAGAGGATGTTTTAGGCCGTTCTTTGGGAGCATTGAAATCAGTTAATGCTGATGTGGGAGTAGAGATTTTTGGGGATGGTCCGCTGATCGACCCGAAGATCATTGATCATATTGTTCAGGTTTACCTTGAGAATGAAGATAAATATGATTTTGTGAGTAATGATCTTGAGACCACATATCCTCCGGGGATGGAACTGGAAGTATATTCTGTGAAATCACTGGAAGATGCGGATAAAAGTACGTTGGATCTAGCTATTCGTGAACACGGGACACTTTTTATTAGACAGAATCCAAATGTTTATAGATTGTTCAATATTAAAGCTCCCGAGGAATTAAATTTTCCGGAATTGGAGATGGAATTGGACACAAAAGAAGATTTTCTTGTTCTGGAGAATATTATTAATAATGTCTATGTAAAAAATTCTGAATTTACAGCAGAAGATGTTATCTGCTATTTAATGGAAAATCCTGAAATAAGGCAAATAAATCAGGATATTCCCAGAAAATGGAAAGAATTTCGCAATGAATAGAATAAGAGCCGCTGTTATTGGGACAGGTAAGATTGCCGGGTTATTAGACCGTCCACAGAAAACAAAAAAAGCCAATAGTTATGCGCAGGCTTTCTTTAATGCGGTTGATATTGATTTAGTTGCGGTTTGCGATAAGGATTTAGGTGTGTTATCGAAGTTTGCGAATCAATGGAAAATAGAAGCGGCTTATACTAAGGTTACTGATTTGCTGAATATGGAAAGATTTGATGTGATATCTTTGTGTACGCCAACAGAAACGCATTTCAGAATAATAAGGCAAATATTAAAACATGAAAATTCACCTAAAGTGCTTCTTTGTGAAAAGCCAATTTGTTTAGAGAAAGAACATCTTGAAGAGCTAGTGGAGCTATCAGCAGCGACGAATACACAAATATTTGTTAATCATATTTATCGGTTTCAGTATGTGTTGAACCAAGTAAAAGATATTTTAAGAAACAGATTAAAAGATATCATTTCTGTTAAAACGGAATATTATGGGGGATTTATTAATAATGGTGTTCATGCAATTGATACTTTGCGGATGCTTTTAGGTGGAGAGTTTAAAGTGGTCAGTTCCCAAGTTGGGCAAAAGGGGAGAAAGAATGACGTCTGCATGGATGCCAAATTAAAATGCTCGAATACACCTCGTGCAACTTTAAATTTGGTCAGTTTTGACGAAACCTTTTATCAGCTATACGAGATGGAAATACGTTTGATAGATGGAAGGATTCGAATATTGGATTTTGCGAATATGGCTATTGTTGAGGAAGTCTGTAAGAATAAGGTGGGCGAAAAAGAATTGAAAATAAAAAAAGTTTTTGATCAGAACCCAGAAAAGTCATCTTTATTGTGTATGATTGAAAACGTTGTTTCTTCTTTCAAGAAAGGGAATAAAAAAAATCTTAATCAAATTGGAATTGAAGAAGCTGTAAAAACAATGAATGTATTGTGGTCAATCAAAGAAAAGGGTTAAAAGTTATATGGGTAATTTAGCAATAAATGGAGGAAAGCCAGTTCGGGAAAAACCTTGGCCGTTGCATACAACAATAGGTAAAGAAGAGTTGGATGCTGTAACTCGGGTGATTGAAGGTAAAAACTTATCGTTATATGAAGGTAATTATTTTGCTGATGAGCCGTTCTCATTCTTGGGAGGGCCTTATGTGAATGCTCTTGAAAAAAAATGGGCAGATTATTATGGAATAAAGCATGCGGTTGCTGTTAATTCTGCGACTTCAGG
Organism: Candidatus Omnitrophota bacterium; assembly: GCA_018812705.1. Classification (GTDB taxonomy): domain Bacteria; phylum Omnitrophota; class Gorgyraeia; order Zapsychrales; family Zapsychraceae; genus Zapsychrus_A. The sequence goes on along the minus strand of JAHJCZ010000017.1, from coordinate 10,739 downwards.
TCTTTATGCAGCTATTGGGGCATTGGGTATAGGACCTGGTGATGAAGTGATTGTTTCTCCTTATACAATGAGCGCCTCTGCGACATGTGCCCTTGTTTATAATGCGATACCTGTTTTTGCGGATATTGAACCAGATATGTTTAATCTTGATCCGAAAAGTATTGAAGAAAGGATATCAGAAAGAACAAAAGCGATCGTTGTAATTCATATTATGGGACATCCTGCGGATATGGATTCTATTATGGAAATAGCTAAAAAACATGATATCGCAGTAGTAGAAGATTGTGCGCAGGCGCATGATGCGGTATATAAGGGCAGGAAGGTTGGAACCATTGGGGATATTGGTGTTTTTAGTTTGAATGTGAATAAAACAATTGAAGTTGGGGAAGGCGGGGTGTTGACAACTAATGACGATGATCTTGCTTTAAGACTGCAGCTGATAAGAAATCATGGGGAAGTTGTTGTGGATCAGATGGAATATCAGGATCTCAACAATATGATTGGATATAATTATAGGATGTGTGAGGTGGAAGCATCTATGGCGATCGAACAATTAAAAAAGTTGAAAGATTTTAATAGTGTTAGAAGAGAGCTTGCTGATTATTTAAATAAGGAGCTCTCAAGATTTGACGGAATAACAGTTCCCAAAGAAAAAGAAGAATGTACACATGTTTATTATGTTTATGGGATGAAATTTGATGAAGAGAAAGTAGGAGTGAGTCGAGATGTATTCTGTAAGGCTTTGTGCGCCGAAGGCATTCCTGTTTTTCAGGGATATATGAAGCCACTTTACCTGCAGGAATTGTACCAAAAAAGGATTGGCTATGGAGGAAAAGGTTGTCCATTTCAATGTCATCATTATGATGGAGAAGTTTCTTATGAAAAAGGGATCTGCCCTGTTGCAGAGAAGATGTATGAAAAGCAATATTTTGGATTTGAATATCTAAAGGCACCAAACACTTTAGAAGACATGAAAGATGTTGTGATGGCTTTCAAGAAAGTATTTTCTAATTTAAGTGAATTAAAGGAGAAAAATAATGATTAAATTTTTAGATGGAAAGAAAGTTTATTTGCGGTCTGTTACAGAAGAGGATCTTCAAGGTGAATATTTGCGCTGGATAAACGATGTGAAAAATGATTTTTATACTGAACATGCGCAGTTTCCTAATAGCCAGAAGGATCTTGTTGCCTTTGCTGAAGACAAATGGAATTGTAGCTCAAGCATTTGGTTAGCGATTATAGAGAAGAAAACCAATAAACATATTGGCAATATTGAGTTAAGAGATATTAATCTTGTTCATGGAAGAGGTGAGTTCCTTATCCTGTTGGATCATTTAGCGCAAAGTAAAGGTTATGGAGAAGAAGCCTCTAGATTAATGCTGTGTCATGCATTTGAGGTTTTGAATCTAAGACGGATTTATTTGGGTGTAAGGCAAGATAATAAAGGAGCAATAAAGCTATATAAAAAGCTAGGATTTGTGGAAGAAGGAGTTCTCAGGGAAAATGTTATGAGGGATTTTCAGACAAAAAATATTATTGTTATGGGAATCTTAGATCGCGAGTACAGAAAATTGAAATTGAAAGAAAAATAATCAATGAAATATTGTAAAAAATGTGTTCAGCCGGATACTCGCCCGGGATTAAAATTCGATAGCAAAGGAGTGTGTTTACCTTGCAACTTTGCTGTGCAGGCAGAAGGTATTGACTGGGAAGAGAGGTTGAGTGAGCTAAAGGAAATTGCAGAATTTGGAAAACAGCGCAATAGTTTTGGTTATGATTGTATCGTAGGTGTAAGTGGAGGTAAAGATAGTACGAGGCAGGCAATGTATGTTAGGGATGAGCTTGGCATGAATCCTCTTCTTGTCTCGTTAAACTATCCTCCGGAAGAGATAACAGAGCTGGGAGTTGTTAATATCTCAAATATGATCTCTTTAGGCTTTGATTGTATTTCAATAAGTCCTAATTCTCAGATTTGGCGAGGTTTGATGCGTGAGGGATTTTTTAGACATGGAAACATATTTAAAGCATCAGAAATGGCCTTGTATGCCAGTGCACCAAGGGTTGCTATAGCTTACCATATACCATTGATCTTTTTAGGGGAGAATCCAGCTATTTCTTACGGAGCGCTTGAAATAGGATCGGTTTCAGGAGATGCCAACAGGATGAAACATGCCAATACATTAAAAGGCGGACCTGAAGCTGTTTTGCCAGAAAATGCAACAGAAAAAGACTTGTTTTGGTATAGGTTTCCTGATGATGAAGAGATGGGGATGGCAAGTATCAAAATGGTTTTTTTGGGTTATTATATCAAAGATTTTAATAATTATAAAAATGCAGAATTTGCGATTGAGCATGGTTTGAAGATTCGAAACGAACCATCAGAAGACATAGGAGATATTGACGGGTTTGATGCGTTGGATGATGATTTTGTTATTGTGAATCAAGTGTTAAAGCATTTAAAGTTTGGTTTTGGGAAAGTAACAGATAACTCTTGTGAAGCTATACGATTGGGGATAATGACGAGGAATGAAGCTATAGAAAATGTTAAGAAATATGATGCAAAGTGTGCAGATATTTATATTAAGAAATTGTGTCATTATTTAGAAATTACGGAAGAAAAATTTTGGGAGGTGGCAGAATCTTTTCGTAATAAAGAGATTTGGGATAAAAATAAATCAGGTGAATGGGTATTAAAATGTCCGTTAGAATAGGTAAATGTTTTTAGGCTATTTTTTTAGATATGAAAAATGATAAGACAATAATTATTGATTATGGAGTTGGTAATCATCACTCAATTGAAAATGCGCTTAAAATGCTAGGCTGCGAGTTTGATGTTTCTTGTAATAAAAAAGACATAAGAGATGGTGATTCTTATATTTTGCCAGGAGTGGGTGCTTTTGCAGAGGCAATGGATAATCTGAATTCAAAGGATATTCTAGAAGTTCTTAATAAAGAAGTTTTAGAGAAAAAGAAACCGATATTAGGAATATGTTTGGGTATGCAGATTATGGCTGATTCTTCAGAAGAGAATGGGCATCATGTAGGGTTAGGGTGGATTGAAGGCCGGGTTGTCAAAATGGATGCTTCGGAAGAGGTTAAAATTCCACATGTGGGATGGAATAATCTTATTGTAAAAAAAAGAAAGCCGTTATTTGATCTCACAAAGGAAGATGCGCACTATTATTTTGATCACAGCTATAGGTTTGATTGTAGCCATGAAAATATTTCTGCGACATGTTTGCATGGAAACGATATTGTCGCTGCTGTGCAAAAGGAGAATATTTTTGGTGTTCAATTTCATCCTGAAAAAAGTCAAGTAAGCGGATTGAAAATTTTTAGAAGTTTTTTTAACAATATTAAAAATATGGATGTGTTAGATGCTTAAAAAAAGAATAGTCGCTTGTTTGATTATAAAAAATGGCATTGTTGTTCAAAGCATAGGTTTTGAAAAATATTTACCTGTTGGAAGAGCTGATATTGCGCTTGAGGCGTTGAATATGTGGGGTATTGATGAAATTGTTTTGCTGGATATTGATGCTACAAGAGAAAAAAGAGTAATTGACCTTGAATGGATATCAAAAATTACAGGTAAAATTTTGACGCCTCTGACGATTGGAGGGGGTATAAAAACTATTGAGGATATGCGGAGGCTTATTCATTTTGGAGCAGATAAAGTTTCATTGAATAAAACAGCAATAGAAAATCCGGATTTTATTGCTAAGGCTTCAAAAGTTTTTGGGCAGCAATGTGTAGTGGTTTCAATGGACGTGAAAAAAGTAAATGGAAAATACGAGGTGTTTTCTGATTCAGGAAAAACTTATACAGGCTATATTGCAGAAGAATATGCAAAGGTAGTCGAGGGTCTGGGGGCTGGGGAAATATTTTTAAACTCAATAGATTGTGATGGAGCAAAAAATGGATTTGATATTGATCTTATCAATAAAATTTCACAATCTGTGTCTATTCCTGTTATTGCTTGTGGTGGAGCCGGGTGTCCTGGACATTTTTTAGAAGTTGCTGAAAAGACAAATGCTTCCGCTATTGCAGCAGGGAACTTCTTTCACTTTACAGAGCATAGTCCGATAGTCGTTAAATCATATTTAGACGAAAGGGACGTTGAGTTGAGATTAGATAGTTACGCAAATTACAGAAATTGCCAGTATGATCAGGACGGAAGAATTGCAAAGCGAGATGACAAATATTTATATAAGCTTAGATTTGAGTTAATAAAGGACGAAGTTGTATGAGATATTGTAAGAGATGTTTATATCCCGAAAATCATCCACTTAATTTAACATTTGATGCTGATGGCGTTTGTAGCGGCTGCAGGGTTCATGAAGAGAAAGATCAGTTGGATTGGGATAACAGCGCCAAAAAACTAGAAAAGATATTTGATGGGTATCGACATTCTTTTGCCAGGAATTATGACTGTGTTGTCCCTGTTAGTGGTGCCCGTGATTCATATTTTATCATTCATATAGTAAAGAATGTTTACAAAATGAATCCATTGATTGTGTCGTATAACAAACAATACAACACGAGATTAGGAATACGAAATCTGGCTTATTTGCGTACTGTTTTTGGTTGCGATTTTATGAATTTTACTGTTGCACCTCAGGCAGTAAAGAGATTGACAAGATCGACCATTAAGAAGTTTGGGAGTATTTATTGGCATTGTTTAGCAGGGCAAACAGTTTTTCCGGTGCAAGTAGCTGTGAGGTTCAAAATTCCTCTAATTGTTTGGGGTGTTCATCAAGGATGTGATCAAGTAGGGATGTTTTCACATTTGGATGAAGTTGAGATGACTCGTAAATACCGAAAAGAACATGATCTTATGGGATATGAGGCCGAAGATCTTATTGATCATAACGAAGGGATAGGAGAAAAAGAGGTACTACCTTATATATATCCTCATGATAAAGAGCTGGAAAAAGTAGGAGTTAGAGGCATTTATTTGAGTAATTATATTCGATGGGATTCTAAAGCTCAGCATGAAAAAATGATTGATCTTTATGGGTATGAATCGATGGAGCAGGCGAGAACTTTTGACACTTATAATGATGTAGATTGTTTTCACTATTCGGATATTCACGATTATGTCAAATATGCCAAGTGGGGTTATGGGAAGGTAACAGATCATGCTTGTAGAGAAATTCGCTTAAAAAGATTGTCGAGAGAAGAAGGAATTGGTTTAGTTGAAAAATATCAGAACAAAGAGTTTAGTAGTGAGAATCTTTTGCAGTTTCTTGAATGGATAGGAATGAAAGAGGATGTTTTCCTCGAAGCAATTAATGCTCAAAGAGATTCAAGGATATGGAAAAAAGAAGACGATCAATGGAATTTGACGGATTCAATTTTAAATCACAAGGATGATAAGGGTGTTAAGGATGCTGCGTTGCAAAAGAAGGAAGAATGTTGTTTTCGATTGACTGAATCGAAAGAACCAGATGTGAAGGATGATAAGTATATTTTAATAGGTAAAGGATATGTTGATGAATATTGACGGAAATAAATGCATCGAAGATGTTTTAAGCCAGGGAAAAGAAGGCTCTGAGAGGAAAACAAAGCGTCTTTATTTCGTTGAAGACTACGCACCTTTTATTCATGATTTGGATGGAACGATAATAGCGCTCAATCCAATGACTTGCGCAATGTTAGATGAGGAAAAAATTGAGTATCAAGTGATAGAAGACTTCTACGATGCCTCGGAACGGGTAAAATACGGCGATGAATATCATGAGAGGCTATCTGCCTGGATAACAAAATTTGATCAATATTTAAATTCTAAAGTAGAAAACAGTATAGATAAGCAAATCGAATTTTTAAGAGCTCATGGATATTTTGTTAAAAATTATGTCGATTCTTTGTTAGTGAATGTGTTTAACTATGTGTCTATATTGGATGCATTGAATCCATCTGAGGTAGTCGTTGTTTCAAAAAGAAAACCTGAAATTGCATTAATGTCTGGAATAAAAAAATGGATATTTAATGTTGACCCTTCTGTCCTAAAGATTGTTTGTGAGAAAAGAGGTGTGCCTTTCTGTTATGAAATGGTTGCTAAAGAAACGTCGGATGTTCCAAAAATTTCTTCCAAAAATTTGTTAAATAAAGTTCGCCTCTTTATTAAAAACAATAAAAGGGGGGTAGAGTTGTTTTTGCTTAGAATTTTATTTTTTCCTAAAAGAATGAAAAGGAAGAAAGAAGGAGTGTTTAAGAAGTTTTTGCTTGTTAATGATGATTGGCTGATAGATTTTTATAAAAATGCAATTATTGCGGGATATGATGTTGCTTATTTTTCGGAAAAGGGACCTAGGAAATTTCCAGCAAAAGTGCCTGAGGATGAAAGTTTGTCTATGGATGAAGAGAAAAGAGTGGTTCAGTGGAAAAGAGTTGCCAAAGACTGTTTCAGGGAATTTAACCCGTCATTGTGGGTCAATGTAGAAGCAGGCCTTGATATTAGCCAGATTTTTGATAGGTGTATACAGTATTTTCTGGAAACAGTTTGTCCTCAAATAAGTAAATATGTTCAAGAATATACAATTTATTTTGATAAATTTGGTATTACTCATGCAATATGTGATATTAAAGTTACTCCGGCAGCAGTTGGTGTTATGTTTGCAGCTTTTTTAAAGGAGAATGTTGTTGCAGCTCAGATTGAGCATGGCGAAACGACTGGAGAGGACCATGTCTTTTTATATTCTGAGAGACCTGTGGATTTGTATATTTCTTGTTCGAAAGATCAAGAAAGTTTTTTTAAGGAATTCTTGAATAATGATTCAAGAAAGAAGATTGAAGTAGTTGCAGGTGATGTCTGGAATAAAAGGTATAAAAAATATTTTGATATTATTGCAGATAAAAAAATCTAAAAGTGAATAAAAGTGGGGTTAGGGAAACAATTTGTTATGTTCCGTCTTCGTCTATACCGCTAAGATTTAATTACTCTTATCCATCAACTTTTTATTATAACCTTCAAAAATCTTTAATTACTTATTTTGCTGAAAGAAATGACTTTGATTTTATTGTTAAAGGGCACAAAAGAATTGCTAAGGATTGTGATATTTTAAAACGAATCATCAGGGACACTGGTACTGGCAATGTTATTTTTGAAGATGGAGACTTGATAGAAACATTTTGCAGGTCAGATAGAGTTCTGTTAGATTTTCCAGCGACTCCTGCTTTTGAAGCCCGTTTGATGGGATTGCCAATTCTTGAGTTGTGTTATGAAAGTATAAAAATCATTAAATCATCAAAGCTTTATTACGGTAAAACACTTGAAGCTTTTAGTTCTGTTAATGAAGCAATTGATCATGTTGAGAAATTTCTAAATTCAGATTCTAGAGAATATTTTGTTTCTATGCGGGAAAACGTGGATTTGCCTTACGTTATTGACATCATTTAAGAAGAAATTATTTGCAATATAATGAAGGGAAGCAGGTATGGATAAAACATTAAAGTTTATTAAGATAATAGCGCAGCGTTTTCCGATGTTATTTTTGTGGAATGTACTGTTCTTTATTTTTGCAGGGTTAATTGAAGTTGCGGCTATTACGTCTTTTGCTCCGATTTTTGATTTTTTGCTCAATAATAGAGGGATGGGAGAAGTAAGCAGAATTAGTTCTTATTATGAGAAGGGGCTGATTTTTCTTAATATACCATACAACCTTACTTCAATTGTATGTGTATTCTTTTTATTAACGCTTCTTAGCGGAATAATGTCGGTTGTTATAAGATACTTAATCGCTAAAACTCAACTTATTGTGTTGAAAGATATTATTATTGGTACATTTTCAGACATGCTTAAAGCAAAATGGGCTTTTTTTACTGCTGAAAGCCAGGGCGTTTTATTTAACTCATTTATGCGAGAGGCAAAGGTAGTGGGCGAGGCTTTTTCTGCTATGTCCAATATGGTGTCTGGGATTGTTCAATGCTTAATAGTTCTTGTTGTACCTTTTTTTATTTCTTGGCAGATAACTTTAGCTTGTGTTTTAGGGGCAGGAATGCTTTCATTTTTATTTAGCAAAGCAGGCAAACTTTCTTATAAGTTAGGCCGAGAGAATATTCAAACGGGTAATGAATTGAGTAAGATTTTAAGTGAATGTTTATCTTCAGTCAAGATCATTTTAGGATACGGAAATTCTGAATATGTAGAGAATAAAATGACAAAAGCTTGGGAGTTAAACCAAAAATATATGATTAAGTCGCAAGTATTAATATTTGCAATACCCCAGATTTATCGACCGACCGCTATTTTAATTCTCATATTGGCATTCGTATTATCTCAAAAATTAGGTTTTCATTTTTCGGAAACTGCAGCTATCGTATATGCTTTTTATAGAATAATTCCAAAAGTGAGCGAATTGATGGGGAAAAAAGTATACTTGGATAATTTTTATCCTAGTTTCGAGCAAATTAATAGGATTAGAGACAGGGCAAAGGCCTTAAAGCAGCCTACAGGTAATAAAGAGTTTTGCGGTTTTGACAAAGAGATTTCTTTCAATAATGTTTCTTTTGCTTATACTGATAGCAACTATATATTAAGGGAGATTTCTTTCAAAATTAAAAGAGGAACTATGTCTGCATTTGTTGGAGGTTCAGGGGCAGGCAAATCTACTCTTATTGATATGTTAATGGGATTTCATGAACCGCAAAAGGGATCTATTACTATAGATAATAACTTTTTATTTGATTACGATATTGTTTCTTATCGCACGAGAATAGGCTATGTTCCTCAGCATATTTCCTTATTTGATGACACGATTAGAAATAATTTGATTTGGGGAAGTAAAAATGTGACAAAAGAAGAAATTGAAAATGCTTGTCGCTTATCTTATGTAGATGAATTTATTAAAGTTTTGCCTGATGGTTTGGAAACTGTTATTGGAGATAAAGGTGTTCGTCTTTCCGGAGGACAGCAGCAGCGATTGTCTCTTGCAAGAGCTATATTGCGTAAGCCAGATATATTGATTTTGGATGAGGCAACGAGTGCCTTAGATACCAGTTCAGAAAGATATATTCAGCTTGCAATAGAAAATATGTCTACAGTAACGACTATTGTGGTGATTGCGCATAGGTTATCTACAATAATTAATGCTGATGCAATATATGTATTAAAAGAAGGAATGATTATTGAGCAGGGAAATAGTATAGATCTAATGAAAAATAATAGTGAATTCAGCAAAATGGTTCAAGCGCAGCAAATGGAAAACTGTTAAATATTAATTTTAGAGAAATAAAGGAATCTACTTATGAAAAAAGTGAAAAAAGATAATAATGCTTTTTGGAAAATGCGATCAGAACATTATAACGAATTGCAATGGGCGAAGAACAATAAATATTTATATGAGTTTATTAAAGCAGGGAGATTTAACAAGAAGGATATAGTTCTTGATGTAGGAACAGGTACAGGGATTATTGCTCATTCCGTGGCTCCTTTAGTGAATGAAGTTATCGGGATGGATATTTCTCAAGATATGTTAGAGCATAGTAATTGGAAGGGAAATCTTTACTTTATTAGGCGTGATATTCTGGAATCGACTTTTGCTGATGGAATATTTGATAAGATAACTTGCCGGTTAGTTTTTCATCATATAATGCGTAATCGACAAAAAGCGATGGATAATTGTTATAGAGGGTTAAAAAAGGGCGGCATGATGGTTTTATCAGAGGGAGTTCCTCCTTCAAAGAGGGTTAGGAAACAATATGTCGATATATTTAAATTAAAAGAGAATCGTGTTACTTTTTATGAAGAAGATTTGGTAGGATTGATGAAAGACAGTGGTTTTAAAAACATTAAGGTTAATACTGTTCTTTTGAAAAAAATGAGTGTAAAAAATTGGCTAACAAAAAGTGGAATTTCTAAGGTAAATCAGGAAAAGATTTATATGTTGCATAAAAATGCAACTGATTATTTCAAGGAAGATTATGAGATGGTTGAAACTGAAAATGATTGCTTGATAAACATGAAAATGCTTATTTTGACTGGGAAAAAATAAAATTTTGTTCAAGGGGCAAGATAATGGAAGATGGGGATCAAGTTCTAAGGTTAGGCATAATGTGTGACAGTGAAGAATTTTTGTTGTGGCAGAAGGAATGCTTAGAGAATCTTTTTTCATTGAGTTTCGTAAAACCTATCTTAATGATTATTAACGATAATAGTGATTTTAAAAAGACTAGTTTTTGGATCAGAATTAAAGGGTTAAAATGGCCGATTATTTTTTGGTCAATTTATGAAAAAGTATTTGTTAAGAAAATTTCAAAAGCCTTTGAAAAAGTAGGCAAGTTAGCGGAGTTAGAAAAGACAGAGAAAGTAAATTGTAAGATTAGACAAGAAGGACGATATTCTCAATATTTGGATGCGGAAAGCATAAAGAAAATTGATGAGCATAATTTAGATTTTATATTGAAATTTGGTTTTGGAATCATTAGAGGTGAAATATTGAAAGTTCCTAAATATGGTATTTGGTCATTCCACCACGGAGATGCAGAAAAGTATCGTGGATTGCCGCCGGGATTTTGGGAAATTTATAATAATGAGCCTTTTACTGGTGTTATGCTTCAGCGATTAACTGAGAAGCTGGATAGTGGGATTGTGTTGAAAAAAGGGAAGTTTGAAACTAAAAATAGATCGTTTTTGAAAAATTTGGATAATATCATCATGCAGACAGTTTCTTGGCCTGCAGAAGTTTGTAAAGATATCAATAGGAGGGGAAGCCTCCATATCAACAACGAACCATTAAAGA